>JAHEKY010000160.1:0-1395 GCA_024644465.1 Ilumatobacteraceae bacterium
GCGTGTCGAGGTGATCGTCGAACGGCCCGACGGCGACCTGATCGTGCCGCTGACCGCCGCCGTACCCGCCGACGGGCCGACGTCGGCGGACAACACGTGGGGCGCGACCGTCGACGGCGTCGGCGCAGGCGACCGCTACCGGTTCCGGCTCGACGGCGGCCGGCCGCTGGCCGACCCCGCGTCGCGCCACCAACCCGACGGCGTCCACGGCCCCTCGGCCGTCGTCGACACCGCGGAGTTCGCGTGGACCGATGACGCCTGGCGCGGCGTCGCCCTCGCCGACACGGTGCTGTACGAGTTGCACGTCGGCACGTTCACCCCGGACGGCACGTTCGACGCCGCGATCGGCCAACTCGGCCGCCTCGCCGAACTCGGCGTGACCACCCTCGAACTGATGCCGGTGGCCGCGTTCCCCGGCGAGCGCAACTGGGGCTATGACGGCGTGTTCCCGTTTGCCACCCAGGCGTCGTACGGCGGCCCGGCCGGGCTCGCCCGCCTCGTCGACGCGGCGCACGCCCGTGGCCTGGCCGTGATGCTCGACGTCGTCTACAACCACTTCGGGCCGGAGGGCAACGTCTTGCCCGACTTCGGCCCCTACCTGACCGACGACTACTCGACGCCGTGGGGTGCCGCGGTCAACGTGGCCGGTCGCCACAGCGACTCGGTCCGCCGCTTCTTCATCGAGAGCGCGATCGGGTGGGTACGCGATTTCCACGTCGACGGCTTCCGCCTCGACGCCGTGCACGCGATCGTCGACCCGACCGCCCGCCCGTTCCTGGACGAACTCACCGCCGCCGTCCACGCAACCGCCGCGGAGCTGGGGCGCACGGTGCTCGTGACCGTCGAGAGTTCGTCGAACGATCCGCGCATCGTCCGGCCCCCGCAGCAAGGCGGGTGGGGGTGCGACGCGGTCTGGGACGACGACGTCCACCACGCACTGCGCGTCGCGCTCACCGGCGAACGGCACGAGTACTACGCCGGCTACACGGGTGCTGCCGACATCGCCGAGGCGTGGCGCCACCGCTTCGTGTACCACGGCCGCCACTCGACGGTGTTCGGCCGGCGACACGGCGCGGCCGCCGACGACATCGACCACCACCACTTCGTCGTGTTCGCGCAGAACCACGACCACGTCGGCAACACACCACGCGGCGAGCGCATGCTCGGCGGCGCCGGCCCGGACGATTCGCGGCTGCGGCTCGCCGCAGCGACCGTGCTGCTCTCACCGTTCACGCCGATGATCTTCATGGGCGAGGAGTACGCGGAGCGGGCCCCGTTCCCGTACTTCGTCGACCACGGCGATGCCGAGCTGATCGAGGCCGTGCGCGCCGGCCGGGCGCGGGAGTTCGCCAGCCTCGACGGCGAGGTCGCCGACCCGGCCGCGGCAGACACGTA
>JAHEKY010000160.1:1495-4117 GCA_024644465.1 Ilumatobacteraceae bacterium
CTGATAGCCGGCCTCGCGCCCGAATGCGCCGGCCTCGCGGCGGCGCAGGCCGAGCACCCGCCGGGCGACGACGCTGCGAGCCAGGTCCACGTCGTCCGCCGCCAGTGCTGCGGACACGTCGGTCCTGGCACTTGCCTCGACGAGCGCCTCGAGTTCGCCCCAGTCGGGTGGCCGGCGATTGTCGGGGTCGACGAGTGAGAGCAACTGCCGAGGCGAGCCCTGGTAGAGGTCGGCGAAGCCAGGGCAGGTGAGGTGCAGCACGAGCATCCGCATGCCGATCGTGGCCCCGTGCGCCTCGACGAGGCCGGCGAACTCGGCGAGGAGCCCGCGTTGCGTCGAGGCGACCAGTGCGCGCGCCAGTTCGCCGAGGCGCGCCTCGACGGCGACGTTCGGCTCGGTCCACGACGTGATGACGTCGCCTTCCCGCGCGGCCTTCACCAGGTATGCCTCCAGCCGCTCCGCGTCGACCGGACGTGCCGTCGCCGCGGTCTGGAGCGCCAGCGACACGATCGCCGGATCGATCCCGTCGACGAGATCGCCGTGGCCCGCCAACCAGTCGTCGACCACCCCGCGCCACTGTGGTGCGAACGCCGCGAGCGCGAGCGAGCGGGATCGCACCCCGGCCGATCGCTTCGTGTCGTGTGTCGTCTCGGCGAGCATCGCCACCGGAGCGATCGACTGGCGGCGATGCTGCTGCTCGTGGAAGCTCGCGACCGTGGTGGAGAACGTCTCCGGCGTGCCACCGACCTCGCAGAGCGAGGCGAGCGGGAACCAGCGATAGAAGGCACGGTCCTCGACGCCCTTCGCCATCGCGGGGCCGCTGAGCTGCTGCCACCGATCCCGCACCGTTGGTGTCTCGGCGACCGCATCGGCGACCCGGTCGATCCACGCCCGTTCGCCCGCGCTCCGCGCAACGGCACGAGCGTCGGCGACCACGGTGGCGAACGTGGAGCGGGAGGCATCGTCGTCGGGGAGGTAGGTGCGGTACCGGTCGAGCACGAGCGTCAGGGTCGCCAGTGCAGAACTGACCGCGGACGAGTCGGCCGCCTCGTCGATGTCGGCGCCCAGCGCCGCGACGACGGTGCGCGTCAGACGATCGAAGTCGGGGCGCAGCCCGCCGTCGAGCACCTCGCGTCGAGACGCGAGGCTGAGCGCTTCGAACGAGTCCACACCCGTGCGGTGCCGCCACTCGTCGAGCAGCACGGGCTCGGCGCCCGGATCGAGCAGCGTGTGCTCGACCGAGACGATGTGCTCGTAACCGGTGGTGCCGTCGACCGGCCACGCGGTCGGGAGCTCCTCGGTGGGTGCGACGATCTTCTCGACGAAGAGCAGCCGATCGCCGATCGTCGCACGCAGCCCGCGCAGATAGCCGCCGGGGTCGGCGAGGCCGTCGACGTGGTCGACACGGACACCCGCGAACGCCGGGTGTGCGGCGAGGTGGCGCGGGATCGTGTCGACGATCTCGGCGACGTCGCGGTGCTCGACGCAGACTGCGACGAGGTCGTCGATCGTGAAGAACCGGCGGACGTTGCGCTGCGGGTCGCGCCAGTGGACGAGGCGGTAGTGCTGGTGAGCGAGCAACTCGTCGATGCCGAGTTCGGCGGTGCCGTCTGCGAGCGGGAAGCGCAGTGGCCCGTAGCGCAGTTCGGCACCGAGATCACCGTCGCCCACCGTCAGCTCGCCGTTTGCGATCACGTCCGCGAGCGGTGCACCGAGCTTCGGGATGATCACCTGCCCGTCGGTGGCCGCCCAGTCGACGTCGAACCACCTGGCTGCCGGCGACGCCGCCCCGTCGCGCAACATCGTCCACCAGGGTCGGTTGAGCTCGGCCTGTGCGACCGAGACGTGGTTCGGCACGTGGTCGACGATGACCCCGATCCCGTGCTCGAGCGCCGCGCCCAACAGCGCGTCCAGGCCGGCTGAACCGCCGAAGTCGGCGCGGACGGTGGTGTGATCGGTGACGTCGTAGCCGTGCGTGCTGCCGGGAACCGCCTCGGTGATCGGCGAGAGGTAGAGGTGCGACGCGCCGAGCGCGGCGATCATCCCGAGCCGGTCGGCGGCGGCGTCGAACCCGAACTCCGCCGTCAACTGCAGGCGATACGACGCGGTCGGAGTCGAGATCGTCGGGATCGTCGCGGTCATGGCGCCCATGCGTACCGGGATTCGACGACGCGGCCAACCTGGCGCGCCACGCTCCGGTGGCGGGGATCGAACATCCGGCGTACCGGACCGATGCGCGAGCCGCGGGCCGAGCGTCGATCAGCGCATCGTCGGGCCGGGCCAGCGGGCGCGACGGCTGGCTGCGACGAGCCCGCATCCGGCAGCGAACAGCCCGAACCCGAGCAGTGCGAGGTGACTCGAGGGCGTGCCGGTGTCCGGCAACGAACCCAGATCGGGTGCGTCGGTCGTCGGTGGACCGTCGTCCGGGCCGGCCGGTGGAGCGACGGTCGGCGCAGAGATCAAGAGGTAGGAGCACAACGCCTCTTCCGGCGTCACCGGCACGGTGACCGGTGAGCACGTCGACTCGACATCGACGTCGTCCGGCACGCTGTCGAACGTGACGGTGTAGTCGCCGGGCTCGAGACCGAGACAGTCGTAGCTGATGAACGAACCTTCGAAGCT
>JAHEKY010000077.1 GCA_024644465.1 Ilumatobacteraceae bacterium
TCCTGGCGATGCAGGCGGCCGGGTTCGAAGTGCGCGACGTCGAGAATCTGCGGGAGCACTACGCAACGACGCTCGAGCGCTGGGTCGCCAATCTCGAAGCCGCCTGGGATGCCGCCGTCGAATTGGTCGGTGAACGCCGGGCCCGAGTGTGGCAGCTCTACATGTCGGGCTCGATCAACGGGTTCTACGACGGTGGGCTGCAGCTGTACCAGACGCTCGGTGTCAAGGCAGACCGCGGCCTCAGCCTGATGCCACCCACGCGCGGCGACTGGGGCTGACTGCCCGCCATCCGGCGGTGCACGCGGGTTCACGTACCCCCGACGCGCCGTTCTTCGCCGGCCCAATAGGGCTCGCGCAGGGTCTTGCGTTGGACCTTGCCGACGGGGCTCTTCGGCAAGGGCTCCGCGATCAGCTCGATGCGGGTCGGCTTCTTGTACGAACCGAGCCGGTCGGCGCACATCTTGCGGAGCTCCTCGACGAGTTCGGCGTCATCCGTCGGCCGGTCGGCGGCGACCGAGCACACCGCCATTGGCGTCTCTCCCCATCGATCGTCCGGGATCGCGAACACTGCGACCTCGAGCACGGCGGGGTGGTCGGCGAGCACGTTCTCCAGTTCCGCCGGCCAGATGTTGAAGCCACCGGAGATGATCATGTCGTCCTTCCGGTCGAGGACGTACAGGTAACCGTTGCGGTCGAGGCGGCCGATGTCGCCACTGAGCACGAATCCGTCGGCGGTGATCCGCTCCGCGGTCGCCTCGGGGTTCTCCCAGAAGCCGGACATCTGACCGTCGCACCGAACCGCGATCTCCCCCTCCTCACCGATCGGCACCTCGATCATCGAGTCGTCGGGATCGCGAATCTGGAGGTACGCGAACGGGAGCGCCCGCCCGGTCGAACGCAGCGGTTGCGACCCCTCGACGTCGGAGAACCACTCGTGCGGCCCCATCATGCAGACCGGCAGTGCCTCGGTCTGGCCGAATCCCTGGTACAGCACCATCCCGAACACGTCCCGGCCGAGCAGCGCTGTCTCGTCGGCGATCGGCGCCCCACCGATCTGGATCACCTTCAGTGCCGCCCAGTCGCGATCCTTCGCGCTCGGCTCGCGTGCAAGCGCGCTGAGCATTGCGGGGACCGCGAACATGTAGGCGATCCGCTCGCGCTCCATGAGATCGATCGTTGCCGCCGGATCGAAGTGGTCGAGCAGCACGTTCGTGCCCCCGCTCAGCCACGTCGGCGTGTAGAGGTAGCCCGATCCGTGCGAGATCGGCCCGACGTGCAGACACCGCTCGCCCGCCAGCATCGGCGGGAAGTTGTAGAACCAGTCGCGGCCGGCTGCGAGCCAGGAGCGATGGGAGTAGGCGACACCCTTCGGCTGCCCGGTGGTCCCGCCGGTGTGACGGATGATGAACCAGTCGTCGGGGGCGATCGGGAGCCCGGGGTCGGTGTCGGGATGCGCAGCCAGCCAGTCCTCGTACCCGGCGTCACGCACGACGACGTGTTCGAGGTCTGGGAGGTGGGTGGCGATCGCGTCGATCTCGTGGGCATGGTGCTCCGCCACGACGACCGCCCGGCAGCCGGTGTGGCCGAGCATGTGGCGGTGGGCGTCGGGCGCATTGCGGACATACAGCGGGACGCGGACAAGCCCCGCGGCGGCGGCGCCTGCGAAGAGATCCTGGGCTTCGATCGAGTTGTCCTCGAGTACGCCGATGCGGTCGCCGGGGCGGAGGCCGAGGTCGAGCAGGGCGTTGGCGAGCCGCAGCCCCCGAGCCCAGGCGTCCTGGAAGGTCAGCCGGCGATCGCCATGGATGACCGCGAGGCGATCCGCGTTCAGCCGCGCCGCCTGCGCCATCAGTCCCGTGACGTGCATCGTTCCCCTTCCTGCGACAGTCGTAGCACCTCGCCCGCAGACCCGCGAGGTCGGACCGGCGCGTCCGCTGCGCGTCCGACCGTGCCGACGTGCTTGAGTTGGCATGTGCCGCCCACTCCGCTGCCCGCCGACCCCCGACCGGCCGTCGTCGATGGCGCGGTACCAGGCTCGACCTGCACGCGCTGCGGGTATCACTCGGTGCGGCGTGGCTGGCGATGCGCACGGTGCCTCGGCGAGGTCGCGGACACGACGTTCGGGCCGCGTGGCACCGTCTGGTCGGCGGCGACGGTGCACCTGCGGGTCGACGATCGCGAGCCACCGTTCGTGCTTGCGTACGTCGACCTCGACGCGCCCGGATCGGCGGGCCCCGGACCACGCGTCCTCGCGCGGATCGTTGCGGCGATCGAGCTACCCGCCGGGAGCATCGTCAAGGTGGCGGGCGTCGACGATGTCGGCGATCTCGTCGTGGATGCGATCGATGAGTGAGCAGCGCACGGGGATCAGCGGCGTCGGCACGTCGTCGTTCGGTCGCTTCCCTGCGAGGCGGATCGAGGAGCTCGCGTGGGAGGCGATCACCGAGGCGATCGACGACGCGGGGCTCATGCCGGGCGAGATCGATGCCGCGTACGTCGGCTCCGTGTTCGGACCGCCGGGCATTGCGAATCGGGTGCTCGCCGGCGTCGGCCTCGCAGGGATCCCCACGTTCACGACCGAGGCCGCGTGCGCCAGCGGGACAGTAGCGCTGCACGAGGCCGACCAGGCGGTGCGTGCGGGCCGGTTCGGCCGGGTGATCGCGGTCGGGGTCGAGCAGCTCTCGACGCGTTTTGCCGGACCGATCGTCCCCGAACCGACCGATCCGGAAGGCCGTGCCGGACTCGCGATGCCCGCGCTCTACGCGCTCCAGGCAAGCCGTTACCTCCAGGAGTGGGGCGTCGCCCCCGAGCTGCTGGCGCACGTCGCGGTCAAGAACAAGGCCCACGGCGCCCACAACCCGCGCGCCCATCTCGGCGGGCAGCCGCCTTCGCTCGAGCAGGTCATGGAGAGCCGCCCGATCGCCGGACCGCTGACGCTCTTGCAGTGCTGCCCGATGTCCGACGGGGCCGCGGCTGCGGTGGTCGCGCCATACGCATCAGGTGACGTCGAGATCCTGACGAGCCAGCTCAGCTCCGGCGGGCTCTGGGGGTCCTCCGACCCCACCCCGTGGGGCGTCGCGACCGTGCGGGCGACGGCGGCGCGGGCGTTCGCGGCGACCGAGCTGACGATCCGCGACGTCGACGTGATGGAGGTACACGACGCGTTCACGATCGGCGAGATCCTGACGCTCGAAGCGATCGGAGTCGCACCGCCCGGGCGGGGCGCCGAGCTCGCGTCGTCGGGGCACACTGCGATCGGTGGCGCACAGCCAGTCAACCCGAGCGGAGGGCTGCTGTCACGCGGGCATCCGCTCGGCTCGACCGGGCTCGCCCAGGCGGCGGAACTGGTGTGGCAGCTGCGCGGCCAGGCAGGTGAGCGGCAGGTGGGAGGGGCGCGGATCGCACTGCTCGAGACGATGGGCGGCGGCGCGGCCGGCGTCGACGCGAACGCCTGTGTGATCGCGTTGCTGCGCGGCCCGGACGAATCACCGTGACCAGCTTCCCGACGAGCGACGTCGACCTACTGTCACCGGGAGCGATCGCCGCGCCGCACCGGACGTTCCGGGCGCTGCGCGACGAGGCCCCTGCGATCTGGATGAATCGACATCGGGCGTGGCTGCTGACGACCCACCAGGCGGTCCGTCTCGGCTTCCACGACCTCAGGCTGTCGAGTGATCGGTTGACGCCGCTCGAGGCCCGCCTCGACGATGAGACCCGGGCGCTGCTCGGCGAGACGTTCGGATTGCTGCGCGGCTGGATGGTCTTCCACGACCCGCCCGAGCACGAGCGGCTGCGCGAGCCGCTGCGGCGGGCATTCACACCGAATCGGATTGCCGCCTTGCGGCCACGGATCGAGACGCTCGTCGACGAACTGATCGACGGCGTGGTCGCGGCCGACGATCGCGAGCCAGACCTGGTCGCCGAGTTCGCGTTCCCGCTGCCGGCAATCGTGATCGCCGAACTGCTCGGCGTGCCCGCCGAGGACCGCGACGAGTTCAAGCACTGGAGCGACCAGCTCGCGGCGATCGTCTTCGGAACCTCGAATCGCGCGGCCGGCGCGGTACGGGCCGCAGCCGGCAGCGCCCGCTTCGCCACATACTTCGCAGGGCTGATCGAGCGGTATTCGGTAGCGCCGGCGGACAACCTGATCTCCGCGCTGATCGCCGTCACCGGCGATGACCCCGACGTCGGCCTCGCCCCATCCGAGCTCGTGGGCGCGCTGACACTGCTGCTCTTCGGCGGTCACGAGACGACGACCAACCTGATCTCGAACTCGGTGCACTCGCTGCTCGCGTGGCCCGATGCCCTCGCCTGGGTGCGCGAGCGTCCGGACCGGCTCGGGGACGCGCTCGAAGAACTGCACCGCTACGACGGGTCGACGAAACTGATGGTACGGATCGTCGCTGAGGACCATGAGCGGGACGGCGTCGAGATGCGCGCAGGGCAGACCGTGCTGCTCGGCGTCGCTTCGGCGAATCGGGACGAGGACGTGTATGAGGACGCCGACACGCTCCGGCTCGACCGGCCGAACTCGCGAACCCACCTCGGCTTCGGCGTCGGGCGACACTTCTGTCTCGGCGCCGCGCTCGCCCGCCTCGAGACCGAGCTCGCGATCGGCCGGTTGGTCGAGCGGATCCCAGGCCTCGCGCCCGGCACGGGCGACGTCGCGTGGAGCGAGGTGCTGCTCGGCCGCGGCCTCAGTCGGCTGCCGGTGCGAGTGCACTGAGGCAGGCGCACGGTGAGGCCCCGCATTTCGCCGAGCGCGGCCCTGCCGCGGCACCGCGCGGTACGCTGCTGGTATGTGCGCGAACTGCATCTCGAACGCCGAAGCCGCGGTCGCGTGGGTGGGCGTCGCCGGGTACATCGTCAAGCCGCGTCTGCACCGGGCGCTGGCAGCGGCGGGGCTCGCCCCGGAGCCCGACCCGGTCGCGCACGACGTGCGGACGGTTGCGTTCCTGCGGGCATTGGACCTCGACCCCGTCGAGGCGCTCGGCGCCGACGTCGTCGCTCAGGCCGAGTCGTGGGTGCCGGACACGTCCTGGGTGCCGTTGCGTGAGCGTCGCTCGCTCTCCGAACGTCCCATCGGCTCCCACAGCCTGATCGCCGCCAGGTAGATCGCCGCCAGCAGGGCCAGCGCGACGGGATACGCCAGCCACGGGCTGGCATGCGGCAGCGAACGTGCCGCCAACCAGTACGGGCCGTTCCACGACAGGTCGAACGGGTACCCGACGCGCTCGACGCCGTCGATCACCGGCCGCGCCACCAGGTGCGCCCACGCACTCCACGAGATCATCCGGCAGACGCCGTAGAAGAACGTCGCCCGGTACAGCGCGAGCAGGCCGCGCTCGGGCAGGTACTTGCCGCAGAACGCCCAGATTCGAGCGTCGGCGGGCACGACACGGGTCCGCCAGTGCTCGCGCGTCAGCACCCGCCACGAGAACAGCACGACGACCAGCCAGAACACGTCCATCGCCAGCCCGAGGCTGGAGTAGTAGGCCGCGCCGTCGAGGTACTTGCCACCTTCGACGGTCGCCGCGTACGCCCACGTCTCCGACGACCAGTTCAACGTCGTGAACGGGAACAACAGCATCACCCCGACCGAGTCGTTGATGTCGGTCAACGCGTGCGCGGCATAGCCGAGCGCGTAGCCGATCACGAACGCCCGGTTGCGCTTCCACAACCAGAAGCCGGCGGCGATCAGCAGCCCGAAGAACATCGTGTGGGTGAAGCCCATCCCCGGGAACCCTCGGTGCCACTGGTGGGGGATCTCGGCGCCGTAGCGGGTGCCGTTGATCGTGAAGCCGTAGACCCAGAACTTCGAGAGGAAATCCGGTGTGAAGTCGCCGAGGAAGATCGCCCAGAAGCTGACCTTGCCGATCATCTTCTTCGGCAGATGGGCCTGGACCGCGTAGACCTCGAACTGGTGCGCCGCCCAACTCATCGCCGCCCTCGAAGCGCACCGATGAGGCGGTCGAGAGCGGGCGGGCCGATGCAGATGATCGTCACCAACCAGATCGGGCCGATGATCCAGTTGAGCAGCCACTTGTGCCAGATCCCGGCGAGGATGTAGCTCACGGCGGCGACGAGATACCACGCCCACTCCGCCGTGCCCGTCAGCCGACGCGACCCGCGAAAGTCGAGGTCCGGGCCCGTGGCCGGCGAGTCGGTCGTCACCTCGCCGACGTTAGCCAAGCGATCTCGGCGCGATGTGGTGCGGGGCCCGCGCTCGTCTCGCAGTTCTGTGGACGTTGTGATGCGGATTCCGCACCGACCCGTCCCCAGAACGTCACGCGACGGCGGCGGCGACGGTCGTTGCGACGCGGTCGACGATGTCGTCGAGGATCTCCGCCGATGTGGCGAAGTTGACACGCGCGAAGCCGGTGCCACCGGTGCCGAACTTCGGGCCCTGCGACAGGGCCACGCGGCCGCGCTTGAGGAGTGCCCGGGCCGGGTCGTCGCCGAGATCGGTGGCGCGGAAGTCGAGCCAGCCGAGGTAGGTGGCTTCGGGCGGTTCGAATCCGATCGCCGGCGCATCGGCGGCCAACCGACGGGCCAGCTGGTCGCGCCGGGCCGTGAGCTCGACGCGGACCGCGGCGAGCCAGTCGTCACATTCGGTCCATGCCGCCAGCGTGCCGACGACACCGAGCGTGCTCGGCGCGCCCTGGAGGTGCGTGGACATCGCGTCGAGGGCGCGCTCGAGCGGGGCGTGGTCGACGACGGCCACCGCACAGCGCAGCCCGGCCAGGTTGAACGACTTGCTCGCCGACCCGAGGGTGACCAACCGGCCGGCGAAGCGCTCGTCGCACGTGGCCAGCGGCCGGTGGCGCGGCCCGTGGGTCAGCTCGCCCCAGATCTCGTCGGTGACGACGAGCAGGTCGTGGCGCTCGGCGACGTCGGCGACCGCCGCGATCTCGTCCGGTTCGAAGACCCGTCCGGTCGGGTTGTGCGGGGTGCAGAACAGGATGACGCGCGTCCTCGGGTCGATCGCCGCGTCGAGACGATCGGGATCGATCCGCCAACCATCTGGATCGAGCGGGGCGTCGACCAATCGGCGCCCGCTGTCCCTGACCGCGTCGAGGAATGGGTAGTACACCGGCGTCAACACCACGACGCCGTCGCCCGGCTCCGTCGTGTTCCAGATCGCTGCCTCCAACGCGTGCAGCGCGCTGGTGAACACGCGCACCTGGCTCGGGTCGGGGAGCCACCCGTGGTGGCGCTGTTGGAAGGCGGCATATGCCTCCGGGAGGTCGGCCGACATCGATGCATACCCGAGATCGCCGCGGTTCAGGTGGCCGTGCAGCGCTTCGGTCACCGCAGCGGGCGGGTCGTAGTCCATGTCGGCCACCCAGGCCGGCACGACGTCGTCGCCGTAACGCGACCATTTCACGCCGAGGCGTCGACGGGCGCGCTCGACCGGCACCGAGAACAAAGTTGTGTCTGACACAACTTTGTCGTCAGCGGATCGGGTTCTTGTAGGTGTCGAGGTAGGTGATCTTCTCGACGGGCTCACGGGCGGCCGCTTTGAAGTCGGTGCCCTTCGTGTACGCCACGGGCAGCAGCCCAGCCTGGGTCATGTGGTCCGGGATGCCGAGCAGGTCGGCGGCCTCCTGCTCCTTGCCCAGGTGGAGCGTCGTGAGGCAGCTCCCGAGGCCGCGACTGCGCAGAGCGAGCTGGAAGCTCCACACGGCGGGCATGATCGAACCCATCAGCCCCGCGGCAGCGCCGGTGCTGTTGTCCTCCAACCGGCCGATGATCAGCGGGATCACCATCACCGGCACCGTTCCGAGGTTCTGCGCGAGGAAGTTCGCCGAGTCGAGAACCCGGCCGGTCTGGGATCCGTCGTCGGCCTCGGCGGCGGCCGCGGCCAGGTACGCGCCGCCCGCGTCGCGATACATCTGGGCGAGTGCCTCTTTCTTCCCGGCATCGCGCACGACCATCCACCGCCAGCTCTGCCGATTCGAACCGGTCGGTGCCTGCACCGCGAGTTGCAGGCACTCGAGCAGCACGTCGTCCGGCACGTCCCGATCGAAGTCGAGCCGTTTGCGCACTGCACGCGTCGTCGAGAGCAACGCGTCGGTCTGTTCGAGATCGAAGTCCATGGCTCATGTTGGCCGATCGGGTCCGGGAACGGAGAACCCGACTCACGCCCGGGTGCGCTTCGCCCCCCAGTGCGTCATCGCGCCGATGCGCTGGTACCGCGCGGGACGGTCGTCGGGGCCGAGCACGTCGGTCGCCAGCCACAGCCGCTTCAGCCAGCGCACCCTGCCGTGCCCGGGGTCGTCGGTGTACCGGCGGCGGCCGTGCAGCACGTGGTAGTTGTTGACGAACTGCATCTCACCGGGCTGCAGCAGCATCTCGACCCGGTTGGCGGGATCGGTGATCAGCTCGTCGTAGGCGTCCATCGCCTCGCGCTGCAGCTCGGTCAGCCGCGGCGCCTCGGCGTGCCGCTGCGACGCGTCGATGAACGGGCGGATGTAGCGGATGAACAGCCGGTCGCCGTGACGGGTGAACGTCGGCACGAGGTAGTACGGCTTGCCGCCCTCGCGCTGCTCGCCGCGGAAGTCGTACGGCAGCGGGTCGTACAGCACCGCGGCGAGGTCCGGCCGGGTACGGGCCAGTTCGTTGTGCGCCCACAACGCGTTCGCCACGAGGCTCTCGCCCCCGCTCACGCCGGCGTCGAGACAGAGCAGGCCGACGAGGTCGGATCCGTCGCTGTGGAACGTCAGCGGGGCACCGCCGATCTCGTTGCCGCGAGCCGTCGGGTCGTCGGGCGCCTTGCCCTGATCGCGCACGTCGCCGAGGAGGTGTCCCTTCGCGTTCTGCGGCCAGGGGTCGCCGACGTGCATCCCGACGCCCCAGTAGATCCACGACGCGTCCTCGGCGCCGAGCCGGTCGATGTCGAGGGTGCCGATGCGCCCGAAGCCGCGACCGTTGATCAGCCCGTCCGCGAACTCGTGGAGCAGCGGCGCGAGCGTCGGGAGCGGGAAGTCGGCGGCCGTGACGTCGAGCACGTCGTCGGTGACGGAGCGGGCGTGGGCAAGCGCAGCGTCGAGTTCGTCGAGGTGGTCGTCCGACAGGTGCAGCGTCCATGCCGATGCATCTGCGACGTCGGCGGCACGCCACTCTGCGTCGGGTTCGAGCGGTTCGACGGTTGATGACTCGATCGTGGTCATGACGTGGCTCCTGGCGTCGGTGTTGCTCGCCCGCCGCGGATCAGCCGGCCCGGCAGTGCCTCGGTCGCCTCGCCGTCACGGTAGGTCTCCTGCCCGGCGACGATGGTGTGCAGCCACCCGTCGGCGCGCTGCAGTAATCGGCGCCCGCCGGCGGGCAGGTCGTGCACGACGGTCGGCTTGTGCAGCGCGAGGCGGTCGAAGTCGACGACGTTGAGGTCGGCGCGATGGCCCGGCGCGAGCACGCCTCGGTCGTGGAGGCCGACCGTGCGCGCCGTGCCTTGGCAGTGCCGCTGCACGAGGAACGGCAGGTCGATCGTGCCGCGCTCGCGATCTCGACCCCAGTACTGCAACAGCGTCGTCGGGAAGCTGCCGTCGCAGATCGTGCCGACGTGCGCGCCGCCATCGCCGAGCCCGGGCACCGTGTGCGGATGAGTGAGCATCTCGTGGACGCCGTCGAGGTTGCCGTCGACGTAGTTGAGGAACGGCAGGTACAGCATCCCGCGGCCGCCGTCGGCGAGCAGCACGTCGAGCGCCAACTCCTCCGCCGTCGTGCCATCGCGTCGTGCCCGAGCCGCGATCGAGTCGTCGAGCGTCGGCTCGTAGTCCGGCCGGTCTCCCAGCTCGAACAGCAACTCGAACTTCGTGATCAGCGAGCCGCCGAGCTTGTCGCGCTCACGACTCCTGAACTGCTCGCGATGACGGGCGAGGAGGCGCTCGCGGAACGTGGGCGTCCGGAGCGCGGCGACGCGCTCCGCGAGCGACAGATCGGCGACCTCGGCGTACACCGAGTTGGTGAGGAACGGGTGGAGGGTCAGTTCCAGGCCGAGGATCAGCCCGACGGCCCGGGCGGCCACCTGGCCGGTCATCGTCAGGCCGTCGGCGTTGGCCGCGGTGATGTGGTCGAGGATGTCGCGGAATGCATCGGGCAGCAGCGGGTTGCGGGCGACCGAGATCGACATCGGCCGGCCCGAACGTTCGACCATCGTCCGCAGCGTCCGGAACTCGTCGTCGACGTCGAGGAAGTCGGACACGACTTGCAGCACGCCCGCGCCGGACGCCCCGACGCCCTCCGCGATCCCGATCAACTCGTCGGGCGCGGCGGTCAGCGTGGGGGTGTATGCACCGGTCGACGTGCGGTGGTTGCGGGTGCGGCTCGTGGTGAAGCCGAGCGCACCTGCCGCGATGCCGTTGCGCGCCAATTCGGCCATCGCCGCGATGTCGTCGGGTGTCGCGTCCTCGTGGTTGGCGCCGCGCTCGCCCATCACGTGGAGGCGGAGCGCGCCGTGCGGCACCTGGGCGGCGATGTCGATGTCATGGGGCCGGGCATCGACCGCGTCGAGGAACTCGGGGAACGAGTTCCAGTCCCACGCGAGGCCCTCGTGCAACGCGGCGCCGGGGATGTCCTCGACGCCCTCCATCAGCTCGATCAGCTTGTCGTGGTCGGCGTCGTGGACGGGGGCGAAGCCGACACCGCAGTTGCCCATCACGACCGTGGTGACGCCGTGCCACGACGACGGCTGCATCCGCTCTTCCCACGTCGCCTGACCGTCGTAGTGCGCGTGGATGTCGACGATGCCGGGGATGACGAGCGCCCCGTCGGCGTCGATCGTGCGGCGCGCCGTGCCGTCGACGTCGCCCACGGCGGCGATCACGCCGTGCTTCACCGCGACGTCGGCCGGGCGAGCCGGCGAACCGGTGCCGTCGATGACGCTCCCGTCGCGGACGATCAGATCGAACTCGGCCATCCGCCATGCTCCCACGCGCGCCCGCCGACGGTCGTAGTTGTGCCAGGCACAACGACGACTCAGGCCGCGGTCGTCAACGTTGTGTCAGACACAACTTTGACTCAGCCGTTGGTGATCGCAGGGAGGACGTCGAAGAGGTCGCCGATGACGGCGTAGTCGGCCTTGACGACCATGTTGGCGGCGGGGTCGGTGTTGACCGCGAGGATCTTCTTGGCCGCCTTGGCGCCGACCCAGTGCTGGATCGCACCTGAGATCCCGCACGCGATGTACAGCTGCGGGGCGATGCGGGTGCCGGTCTGGCCGACCTGGTCGCTGTGCGGGCGCCAGCCGTTGTTGGTCACGGCGCGGCTGCACCCGACGACGCCGCCCAGCTTCGCCGCGAGCTCTTCGAGCACCGCAAACCCTTCGGCGCTGCCGACACCGCGGCCGCCGCCGACGACGACCGGTGCGGTCGCCAACGTCAGGCCCTCCGACAGCACGACACGGTCCTGAACGAGTGATCGTGTCACCCAGTCGGGCAACGTGACGTCGAGCGGCTGCACGTCCGCGGACGCTCCCGGCGCGACCTCCTCCGCCTCGACCGCGTGATGGGCGACCGACACGATCGGCAACGACGACGTCAGCCGCGTCTCCTCGTTCAGCGAGCCGCCCCACTGCACTCGGGTCATCTCCCAATCGTCGCCGATGCGCACGTCGGTGCAGTTGGCGACGAATGGCAGATCGAGTTCCGCGGCGGCGTGCGCGAGCACTTCGTTGCCGCGGTCGGTGCCGCACGCCGCGATCGCCGCCGGCGACAACGCGCCCGCCGCCGCGGCGATGACGGCGCCGTACGCCTCGGGGCCGTAGTCCGACAGGTCCGAATTCGAACAGAGGTGAACCGCACCGGCCCCGTGCGCCACGCACGCGTCGGCCAGACCCGCAGCTTCGGCGCCGATCAACAGCGCCTCGACCGACGCACCGAGCTGCTCAGCGATCGACCGGCCGAACGCCAGTGCCTCCAGCGACGCATCGGCGAGTGCCCCGCGGTCGTGCTCGATCACGACGAGGACCGCTGCGCTCATGACGCCGCCCCTTCCGTCCAGAGGCCGAGTTCCTTGAGCAGCTCGACCACCGCCGGCGCGGCGTCGGCACCGTGGCCGAGGATCACCGTCTCGGACACCTTCTCCTCCGGCCGGTTGAGGCGGACCATCGTCTGCCCGCCCTGTGCGGCGTCCGACGTCTGCTGCTCGACGACGAGCTTCTTCGACGCCAGCCGGCCGCGCATCGTCGGGTACCGGGGCCAGGTGATGCCCTCCTTGACGCCGATCGCGCACGGCATCGGGAGGCGGAACACCTCCATGCCTGCGTCGGTCTCCCGGCGGGCTTCGAGCACCGCGCCGTCGTCGACGATGTCGACGCCCTTGATCGCGTTGACCATCGGCCGTTCGAGTGCCCTGGCGACCCGGATGCCGACCTGGAAGCCGCCGGTGTCAGCGGACTCGTTGCCGAAGATGATCACATCGAACGCGCCGTCCGCCGCTTCGATCGAGCGGACCGCGTGGGTCAGCGCCGTGGCGGTGCGCTGCGGGTCCCACCCTTGCGTCCCGACGTCGACGAGCGTCGCCTTGTTCACGCCGATCGACGCCGCCCATCGGCACTGCTCGTCCGCCGCCGCCTCGCCGAGCGTCAGCACGTGCGACTCACCACCGTGCGCCTCGACGAGCTGCACGGCGAGTTCCAGCGCGCACTCCTCGTGCGGGCTCATCGTGTGCCCGAGGTTCGTGGCGTCGACCGCCTGCCCATCCTCGGTGATGTTGATCTTCGCCCCCGGCGCCGGCACCCGCTTCACGCAGACGAGGACTCTCACGACTTGAGCCTGGAGTCGTCCGGGTCGAAGGGGGCGCCGGTTCCGACGACCTTCACGGGGAAGAGTTCGTTCATGTACATCACCTGGAGGTCGGTCCCCGGCTCGGCGTGCGCGGTCGGCAGGTAGGCCATCAGGATGTGCTTGCCGACCGACGGGCCGTAGCCCGCCGTCGTCACGCGCGACACGCGACCGTGGCTGTCGAAGATGACGTTGCCGTCGGCGTCGCAGATCGGCTCGTTGCCACCCTGCATCCAGCGGGTGCGGCCCTGCGAGTCGGTCTGGTCTTCCACGGTCAACGTGCACATGTGCACCTCGGGGTCGCCCTGCTCGCGGGCGGCGAGGTATGCCTCCTTGCCGATGAAATCGGCGGACTTCACCTTCGGGCGGGCGAGGCCGGCCTCGAGCGGGTTGTACTCGCTCTCCAACTCGGCGCCCTGCAGGCGGTACCCCTTCTCGATGCGGCCCGACGTGCCGTACACGCCGCCGCCGGTCGGGCGGAGGCCGAACTGGTCGCGACCGTTCGCCATCAGTGCGTCCCACAACTTGGGAGCGTCGTCCCACGGCACGTAGATCTCCCAGCCGGTGTCGCCGACGTAGGAGATCCGGAACAGCGTTCCGCGCACGGTGCCGGCCGGCAGGTCGAGGTCGACGTTGACGAGCGAACCGTACGGCGAGCCCTCCTGCGACAGGTCGGCGTCGGTGATCGTGGCGAGCAGCGCCGGGGCGTTCGGGCCCCACAGGCCGAGCGTCGAGATGTCGAGCGTCAGGTCCTTGACGATCACCGAGCCGTCCTTCGGCATGTACTTGCGGACCCAGTGGAGGTCGCGTCCGCCGTCGAAGACGCCGGTGACGACGAGCACGACGTCCTCCGCGACGCGGTGCATCGTCAGGTCGGAGTGGAACCCGCCGTCGGGGGTCAGCCAGGGGGTGTAGGTGGCACGGCCGACGGGGCCGATCTTGTTGACCGAGAGGTAGTCGGCGAACTCGACGGCGCCGGGGCCTGACAGCTCGAAGATCTGGAATGCCGAGAGATCGACGACGCCGCAGTTGTCACGCATGTTGAGGTGCTCGCCGACGGTGATCGGGCTCCACCAGCGGTTGTCCCACTCGACCTCGCGCTCCTGTACGCCGTACCGCTCGGCGAGGTCGGCGTTGCTGCCGTACCACTGCGGGCGCTCCCACGTGCGCGCCTGGAAGAAGAACGCGTCGAGGTCCTCCTGCCGCGAGAACAGCGGCGACACCTGGAGGTTCCGGCGGTGCTCCCACTGCTCGGCGGGGTGGACGATGCCGTACGTCTTGTTGAAATGCTCCTCGGCGCGCGACCAGATGTGTTCGTCGTTGCGCTCCTGGCTGTAGAAACGGGCGATGTCGGCACCGTGGGCGTCGATGACACGCGGGTAGCCGTGGGTCATCCACTCGGCGACGACCTGCGCCATCCCGGGACCTTCCTTCACCCAGACCGCGGCGGCCGACCACAGGTTGCGGACCTCGGTCGTCTCGCCGAGGCACGGCATCGCATCCGGGGTGAGCGAGAGCAGGCCGTTGATCGCGTACTTGATCTCGGCGTCGCCGAGCATGTCCATCAGCTCGATCGCCTCTTCCATCTGCTGGTCGAAGTCGTCGGGCGTGAACGGCATCTCGGTCGGGCTGAGCGCGGCTTCCTCGTTGCTCGGGATCTCGTCGGGGTGGTGGAGGATCGGCCGGTGCGCGTACGAACCGACCTCCATCGAACCGGCGGATTGGCGCTCGTAACAGAACGTGTCCATGTCGCGCACGATCGGGTAGCCGATCTCGTTGTTCGTCTCGGCGAGCACGTCGATCGGTCCGACATCGGCCATCTGATGGACGGCGGGCACGAGCGGGATCGTCGCGCCCGCCATGTTGGCGATGCGGTTCGACCAGACGCCACACGCGATGACGACGTACTCGGCGTCGATACGGCCCTTGTCGGTGACGACCGCGGTGACCTTGCGCAGGCCCGTCGCCGGCTCGTCCTCGGTCTCGACATCGAGCACTTCGGTGTTGGCGAACACCCGGAGGCCGGTCTTCTCGATCGCTTCGTTGCGGAACAGCGTGCCGGTGTCGAGCGAGTCGACGACCGACACGGTCGGGCAGTGGAACCCCCCGAGGATCGCGTCCTCGTTGATGAACGGCACGAGTGCCTTGACGCCGGCCGGCGTCAGCAGCTCCGCCTCGACGCCCCATGCGGCCGCGGATGTCATGCGCCGCTGGAACTCGTCCATCCGCTCCTGGGTGCGGGCGACCTCGATGCCGCCCGAGTCGACGGAGCGCTCGACGTCGCGGTACTGGTTGGCGCTCTGCACGCCGAGCAGCGCCATCTCCTTGTTGTGGTCCACGGGGAAGATGAAGTTCGAGGCGTGGCCGGTCGAACCACCCGGGTTCGGCAGCGGCCCCTTGTCGAGCAGCACCATGTCGGTCCAGCCCAACCGGGCGAGGTGGCCGACGAGGCAGTTGCCGACGATGCCGGCGCCGATCACCACCACCTTCGCGCTCGTGGGAAAGTCCGATGTGGACGTGGCGTCGCTCATGGGTGCTCGTTTCGACGGGTGTCACATCTGGTGCCAGGCACCAGATGTGACACGGGCGGTGCGGACTGATATATCATCATCGTATCAGTTCGATGTCAACCCCCGACGAGTCGACCAACGGCGCCGCCACCTCACTGGCCGAACGCGCCTACGACGAGATCCGGCGGATGATCATCCGCCTCGAGCTCGCACCCGGCGACGTGGTGCGGGAGGCGGAACTGCAGCGCCAGCTCGGGATCGGCCGCACCCCGATCCGCGAGGCGCTGCAGCGGCTCGCCCGCGACCTGTTCGTCACGGTGATCCCGCGACGCGGGATGTTCGTCAGCACGATCGACGTCGGCGAACTCTCGATGCTGTACGAGACACGGGCGATCATGGAGCCGTACGCGGCGCGCCTCGCGACGGCGCGCGGCACGCAGCGCGATTGGGACGAGATGGCCGCCGTCCTCGCGGAGACCGAGCGGCCCGGTGTGACGCCCGACGAACTGATCGAGCTCGATCGCCGGTGCCACGAGATCATCTGGCGGGCGGCCGGCAACCGGTTCCTCACGAACACGCTCGACACGCTGTATGCCCAGAGCGACCGGCTGTGGCACATCTACCTCGCCGACGTGGCGGACATGGGCCACGCCGTCGACGAGCACGCGGCGATCCACGACGCGCTGCGGTCCGGCGACGCCGATCGGGTGGCTGCCCTCGTCGAAGCGCACGTGATCTCGTTCGACGCCCAGGTGCGTGCGGCGGTCACGAACCGGTTGGGTGCGCCGCTGACGAAGCACGTCTCCTGACCGGCACGCGTTCCGCCGGGCGCCGCGCCCGTCCCACTGGCGAGGTATGACCTCGGTTGCTACCTTCGTGCCATGCGTCGGTTCGTCGCGGTGAGCGTCGTGGCCGCCACCGTGTGCGGCGTCGGATGTTCGAGCGGCGCGGCCGGCAGCGACACGACGCCGCCGCCAGCCGGCACGACCGCACCGACCATCGCGACGACGGTGGCCACCACCGCGCCGACCGACCCCACGACGACCACGTCGACCACCACGACAACGCCTCCCCCACCCCCGACGACCGAGCCACCACCGCCGACGACCACCGACCCCATCGCCGACATCGAAGC
>JAHEKY010000078.1 GCA_024644465.1 Ilumatobacteraceae bacterium
CGACGGGCCGTGCAACCGGTCGGCACGGCGCCGGCCCGTCTGCGCCGCCCCCGGGCCCTCGCGCTCCAACAGGCGGCGACACGGCAAACCGAGCTGGCGGGCGACGGTCTGCGCGATGACCTCGCCCTGGTCGAAGCCGCGCTCACGCCGGCGGATACCGCTCGTCGGCGCCCACGTGACGACATCGACCGCGGCGTACGCCCCGGTCTCGACCAGCCGGTTGACGAGCAGCCCTGCGACGTGGCGGGCCGCCTGGCGGCGGTTGCGGTACTTGACCGCCAACAGCACGTCGCGCGCCCGGCCGCTGAACGGCACGGCGGCGATCACGCCGTGCGGCTGCGGGCGCGGCGTGCGCCCGACCAGGGCGAATCGGCAGGTGGTGCACACGGCCGCACCCGGCTTGTCACATCCGGCACAACGAGTCTCGAACATCATGGGATCAGCATGACGAGGGGGTGTCACAGTGGCTGCGGCGCTGTGCGCCGCAGCACGGCGGCGGAGCCGCCGGCCCGGCTTCGCCGGGCACTGTGAGTCCTCGGGCTCCGCCCGAGCCGGCGCTCTGCGCCGGGACCCACGAACGGAACCCGCACGTCCTCGAACTTCGCCCGAGCCGGCACCCGCACTCCGGTCAGCCCCGAAGGGCCCGATAACGTCAGCTCGTGGCTCGCGGTGACGTCTTCGCGGGCGGCCCGTCCGTCCGAACCCAGGTGCTCTCCTCGTTCATCCCGAGGGACCAGCCCCTCGAGCGGATCGGGCGGTGCGTGTTCGGGCTGGTGCTGTTCGGGATCGGGATCTCGCTGCTGATCGACAGCGAGCTCGGCGCGGCACCGTGGGACGTGTTCCACACCGGCGTCAGCGATCTGACGGGGATCTCGGTCGGCAACATCGTGATCCTCACGGGCATCGCGCTGCTGCTGCTGTGGATCCCGCTCCGCGAGCGCCCGGGCCTCGGTACGCTGCTGAACGCCGTGGTGATCGGCATCGTCGTCGACCTCGCCCTGCCGATCATCCCCGACACCGAACTGCTCGTGCCGCGCCTGCTGCTCGTCGTCGGCGGCGTCGTCGTCACCGCGATCGGCTCCGGCTACTACATCGGCGCCGGGCTCGGCCCGGGCCCGCGAGACGGCCTGATGACCGGGCTCGCCAAGCGCCAGATCGGGTCGTTCCCGATCTCGATCCGCGTCGCCCGCACATCGGTCGAGATCGTCGTCCTCGCGATCGGCATCGCACTCGGTGGCGCGATCGGCATCGGCACGGCCGCCTTCGCGTTCGGGATCGGCCCGCTCGTGCAGGTCTTCCTCCCGCGTCTGACGATGCAACCCGCGCCGGTCATCGCGCCCGCATGATCGTTGCGTTCGGCGTCGCCGGGCTGGTCGCGGCGATCGACTGGTGGGCGGTGCGGACGGGGCGACGCTCGATCGAGTCGATCGCGAAACCCCTGGTCATGGTCGCTCTGATCGTGGTCGCACTGCTCGTCGACGCCCAACCCGAGGGCGCCCGCTGGTGGGTGATCGCCGGCCTCGCGTTCGGGCTCGTCGGCGATCTGTGCCTCCTGCCCTGGGTCGACCGTTTCGTCGAGGGGCTCGCTGCATTCCTGCTCGGCCACGTGATGTACGCCGTCGGGCTCGCCCTGATGTTCGACGGTCGTGTGGCACTCGTAGCGGGCGTCATCGTCGCGGCCGCGGCGGTCACGGCGATGGCCCGCCCGATCCTGCGGGCGATCCGCGGCCACCGGCTGCAGCTCCCGGTCACCGTCTACATGGGCGTGGTCGCCGTCGTGGTCGCGCTCGGGTTCGCGACGGGTCGCGGGCCGATCGCCGTCGGCACCGTGCTGTTCGCGATGTCGGACGGCTTGCTCGGCGCGAACCGGTTCGTGGCGCCGGCACCCCAGCGACGGGTGGTGATCCACGTGCTGTACCACCTCGGCCAGGCCGGCATCGTCGTCGGCCTGCACGCCCCGTTCGCCTGACCCCGGACCCCGAACGCGTGAGGTAGGTGCGCTGCATGTGCGCAACAACCTCACGCGTTCGCCGAGGGGGTTCGGTTCAGTAGCGGTAGTTGTCGGGCTTGAACGGGCCGCTCGGGTCCATGTCGAGGTACTCGGCCTGCTCGTCGGAGAGCACCGTCAGGCGCACGCCGAGCGCGTCGAGGTGCAGCCGGGCGACCTTCTCGTCGAGCCGCTTCGGCAGGACGTACACGCCGAGCGGGTAGTTCTCGGTGTGCGTGAACAACTCGATCTGGGCGATCACCTGGTTGGCGAAGGAACACGACATCACGAAGCTCGGGTGGCCGGTCGCACAGCCGAGGTTCACGAGGCGGCCCTCGGCGAGGATGATGATCTGCTTGCCGTCGTCGAAGCGCCACACGTCGGTTCCCGGCTTCAGCTCGTCGCGCGTCGCACCCGAGCGAGAGAGGCCGGCCATGTCGATCTCGTTGTCGAAGTGGCCGATGTTGCAGACGATCGCGTTGTGCTTCATCTGGCGCATCGAGTCGATGTCGATCAGGTTGAAGTTGCCGCTCGCGGTGACGAAGATGTCCGCCGTCTCGACGACGTCCTCGAGGCGCACGACCTGGATGCCCTCCATCGCGGCCTGCAGCGCGTTGATCGGGTCGATCTCGGTGACGACGACCCGCGCGCCCTGGCCCTGGAGCGATTGCACGCAGCCCTTGCCGACGTCGCCGTAGCCGAGCACGACGGCGGTCTTGCCACCGATCATCACATCGGTCGCCCGCGAGATCGAGTCGACGAGGCTGTGGCGGCAACCGTAGAGGTTGTCGAACTTGCTCTTCGTGACCGAGTCGTTGACGTTGATCGCCGGGAACAGCAGCTCGCTGTCCTCCATCATCTTGTACAGCCGCTTGACGCCGGTCGTCGTCTCCTCGGTGACGCCCTTGACGCCGGCGGCCATCCGCGTCCACTTGCCCGGGTCGCTCTTCAGCGAGCGCTGGAGCAGGCCGAGGACGATCGCGAACTCGGGGTTCGACGCCTCGGTCGGGTCGGGCACGGCGCCGGCCTTTTCGTACTCGACGCCCTTGTGCAGCAGCATCGTGGCGTCGCCGCCGTCGTCGAGGATCATGTTCGGCCCGTCGTAGGTCGTGCCGTCCGCGGCGTCGGGCCACGTCATCATCTGCTCGGTGCACCACCAGTACTCCTCGAGCGTCTCGCCCTTCCAGGCGTAGACCGGAACACCCTGCGGGTCGTCAGGCGTGCCGTTCGGGCCGACGACGGTCGCCGCCGCCGCGTGGTCCTGCGTCGAGAAGATGTTGCAGCTCGCCCAGCGGACCTCGGCGCCGAGCGCGGTCAGCGTCTCGATCAGGACGGCCGTCTGGATCGTCATGTGCAGCGACCCGGAGATGCGGGCCCCGGCGAGCGGTTTGCTGTCGCCGTACTCCTTGCGCAGCGCCATCAACCCGGGCATCTCGTGTTCGGCGAGGATCATCTCCTTGCGACCGAACGGCGCGAGCGACAGGTCGGCGACGCGGAAGTCCTTCGTGGCGGCGAGCCGGGAGGTGCCAGACGGCGCGTCGGCTCCCGAGGTGGTCGAAATGGTGTCGGACATGGTGCGGCCTCCGGTGGTTCGTTGATGTGCGAACCCGGGCCGGGGCCTTCAGGCGCCGATCGAATCAGCCCGGTGATTCGGTCGAGACAGTGTACCGACGGATCAGTCGTCGAGCACGATGGCGTACACGTCCAGGACGTAGTGCACCGAGCCGTAGTCGTTGAATGCCTCGACCACGTAGTTGTCCGCCTGGGCTCCCGTCTTGCCGTTGGTGCCGTAGTTCACGAGCGCCATGTTCGGCACGACCTCACCGGGGAAGAAGTTGATGTTCGCCGTCAGCGGGCGCTTGGCGAGACCGCCGGGGTACAGCTGCAGGTACGAGGGCTGGTTGCCGTCGGTCGGGTACAGCCGTTGCAGGTCGACGGCGAAGAGGTCACCGATCAGGCCCTGCTGGGGCGGGTTCTTCTGCTCGTTCGACTGGCCGGGGTTGAGCGTGACCGAGCCGGCGAAGTTCTTGAAGCTCCACTGCTCGGAGCTGCCGTGCTGCAGCCGGGCCGCCCCGAACTCGGGCTCGCGGGTGTCGAAGGCCCGGAACGGTGCTTCCAGCGGCACGATGCGGCCGCGGTTCGTCGCAGCGGCCTTGCCGGTCTCGAAGTAGCCGAGGACGTCGACGACCACGTCGAGTTCACCGAGGTTGTTGTAGAGCGTGATACTGCCGTTCGGGCCGATCGGCACGATCGCGAGGTTGGCGTGGATGCCGCCCGGCGTCACCAACGAGTTCGCCGTGCGCGAGGCGCCCTTCGGCAACGGGTTCGGAGTCGCCGTCAGGAACGTGTCGGTGCTGGTCGGGTTCTGGTTGACGAGCGCCATGTTGACGAGCACCGCGGTCACCGACGCACGGTTCGGGACGATGTCCTTCTGGGTCGGGCTGACGGCGTCGACGCCGCGGATCGGCAGGACGAGATTGTCGCCGGCCTTCAGCGACACACCGGTGCCACGCGGGTTCGGCAGCGAGCGGGTGTCGAGGATGCGACCGGGATTGACCAGCTCGAGACGGGACCCGGCGACGTCGTACTGCGATGTCGAGATCCAGCCGAACACGTCGACGACGAGGTGGTACTTGCCCGCCTGCGTCATGTTCGAGTTGAAGGTCATCGTGCCGTCCGGGCCGAGGCCGACGATGGCCAGGTTCGGGACGTTGGCACCCTTGCTGAACGTCAGCAGCGCGGAGAGGTCCTCACCGCCGGGGCCGCCGAACTCGAAGCCGGTCGGGTACACGGACAGGTAGCCGTCGTGCGACGGCTGGGTGACGGTGACGGTCATGACGACCGCGAGGACGTCTTCGGCGTTCGCCGGCAGGCCGCCGCGACCCAGCGGATCGAACTTGAACTCGCCGGTGGTGCCGCCGCTGACGACCGCCTTGCCGGCGTTCTTCTTGCCGAACGGCTTGACGTCGTACTTGCCCTCTTCCGGGCGGGTGTCGAGGATGCGGGCGGGCTCGAGGGGATGGAACTCGCCACCGGGATCGACGGTCACCGCCGACACGACGCCGGACGAACTCGTCGGGCCGGCCACGGTGACAACGGCGGCGCACACCATGAGCGCGCCGAGCAGTCGTCGAGTCCAGTGCGGTTGGCTCATCACGTCAATCGTAACCCTTCTACCAGCCGACTCCGTGTCGGAGCCGTCGTCGGCACCACGCCATCGGCGCGATCTTCTTCCCACTCTCATCGGACGATCCCGGGCGATCCTTGAGTCCGGATCGTCTCACGAAAACGTCGGCTCGAGGCCCTGTTCCGCGACGATGCCCATGAGGCGTTCGTGTTCGGCGTCGTCGAGCGTCGTCGCCTCGTCGATCAGCATCACCGGG
Organism: Ilumatobacteraceae bacterium; assembly: GCA_024644465.1. Taxonomy (GTDB): domain Bacteria; phylum Actinomycetota; class Acidimicrobiia; order Acidimicrobiales; family Ilumatobacteraceae; genus Ilumatobacter_A. The sequence continues at coordinate 5,371 of JAHEKY010000078.1, forward strand.
ATGTCGTCGCGGATCTCGTAGCGCAACTGCAGCCGCGGGTTGTACAGCGCCGATTCGCCCTCCAGGTAGTAGAGCGGGCCCTTGTCCTGCGGGCAGGCGAGAATGTCGAGCAGGGCGGGCGACAGAGACATCGCGACATCGTACGGGCCGCCGATGCGAATGGCGGATCACGCCGTGATCGAGCCGAGCAGCTGCTCGACCCGCTCGTCGCACTCCTCACGCGACGGCGCCTCGAGATTCAGCCGCAGGAGCGGCTCGGTGTTCGACGGCCGGAGGTTGAACCACCACGTGCCGCAGTCGACCGTGAGGCCGTCGAGGCGATCCTGGTCGTGGCCGGCGAACTCGGCGCTGATCCGCTCGATCACCGCCTCGGCGTCGTCGACCTGCGTGTTGATCTCGCCGCTCGCGGAATACCGCTCCAGCGACTTGCGGAGCACCGACAACGGCTCCGCGGACCGGCCGATCTCGGCCATCACGATCAGCGACGCGATCAGCCCGCTGTCGGCGTTGAAGTTGCGCGCGAAGTAGTAGTGGGCGGAGTGCTCACCGCCGAAGATCGCTCCGGTCTCGGCCATCACCTGCTTGATGAACGAGTGCCCGACGCGCGTCCGCACCGGTACCCCGCCGTGCTCGCGTACGACCTCGGGCACGGCGCGGGAGCAGATCAGGTTGTGCAGGATCGTCGCCCCGGGGTGCTGGCGGAGTGCGGACACCGCGAGCAGCGCGGTCGTCGTCGAACCGCTGAGGCCGTCGCCGTGCTCGTCGACGACGAACACCCGATCGGCGTCGCCGTCGAAGGCCAGGCCGATGTCGAAGCCACCCGACGCGACGCGCGCCCGCAGGTCCCGTTGGTTCGCGGTCTGCAGCGGGTCGGCCGGATGGTTCGGGAACGTCCCGTCGAGCTCGGGATACATGATCTCGAACTCGATCGCGGGGATCCGTTCGAGCACCGCGGGGACGACGAGGCCGCCCATCCCGTTCGCCGTGTCGGCGACGACCTTCATCGCTCCGATCTCGGCGACGTCGACGAAGGTCAGGACGTGGTCGGCGAACGCGTCGAGCATCTCCCGCTCGGTGCGTGTGCCGGCGGACGCGGCAGGGCGGGGCCCGTGCCCGTCGAGCACGGCCTGGGCGACGCGCTTGACGTCGGTGAGACCGGTGTCGACGCCGACCGGGCGGGCCTGCGCGAGGCACAGCTTGACGCCGTTGTAACCCGCCGGGTTGTGCGACGCGGTGAACATCGCCCCCGGCGCGTCGAGGACGCCGGACGCGTAGTACATCAGGTCGGTCGAGGCCAGCCCGACGTCGACGATGTCGATGCCCTGGGTGAGCACGCCGCGCGAGAACGCCTCGACCAACGCCGGGCCCGACGGACGCATGTCACGGGCGAGCACGACCCGGTCCGAGGACGTCGTCGAGCGGATGAAGTCGGCGAAACCGACACCGAGAGCGTGCGCGATGTCAGCGTTCAACTGATCGGGCACCGTGCCTCGGATGTCGTACGCCTTGACGATGTGGTCGAGGGCAGACATGACCGCAGCAGGCTAGCGAAGGCCCGGGTGGCGAAACTCGATGGTCCCGCCGACGTCAGCCCGGGGGCGGCATCGGTTCGCCGCGCTCGTCCTGCTCAGCCGAGGTCTCGTCGGCTGATCTGACATTTCTCGAACGAAGATCGCCGGGGACGGGTGGCGACGTGTCGATGACGAGGTCGGCCGGCGGATGCTCGATGTACATCGGCGTCGGGTCCGGGATGTCCGGTTGGGCGGGCGCCCAGACATCCGGGACGACGCTGACCAGCTCCGATCCGGCCGAGTCCGCGTCGGCTGCGCCGGCGGCGGCGAGCGCCGGGGCGCCGCGGGTCCACGTCGGCGTCTCGCCGCCCATGTCGAGGTCGCCGCGGCGGCGCCACAGGACACAGAGCGCGATCCCGATCGCCGTCAGCCCGTAGAACGTCCAGTCGAGCAGCGAGCGGTCGTACGTCAGCCGGACGTCGGTCGCCGTCGGCACGACGACCATGTGGTTCGGCGACACCCGGTACGGGCCGTCGGCGCCACTCACGTTCCAGTTCGGGAAGTAGCTGACGCGGACGAGGACGGGCACGCCGATCTGGTCGACGGTGAAGGAGACCGACTGCTGGCCGAGGTCGACGTCGGTGACGTCGACCGCGGGCAGCGCGACCGGTTCGATCGCGCCGATCGGTGACACGTAGTCGACGTTGCGGCTCCGGTCTCCGGGCTCGCCGACACGCGCGTCCATGTCGATCGCGACGTCGATCCGCTGCCAGCCCTCCGGCCCCTCGTCGGCCGGGATCGCCGGCCAGTTCTCACGGCGCTGGAACCAGCTCGTACCGAGCTCGAGGTTCCGCTCACGCTGGTCACCACCGCGCTCGTTGACGACGACCGGCTGGAACGCGAGGGGTTCGACGATGCGCGCCCCGATCACCTCGTAGATGTCCCACGGCGCGGATGTCGTGATGAACTCGAGGCCCTCGTGACGGGCAGCTTCGGCCTTCGCCGGGTCGGTGCGCAACATCACGTACCGCACCCCGAGGTCGAGCATGTGCTGTACGCCGACGTCCGCGTCGTTGTTCGTGTAACGCAGTTCCCGCACGGGGTTGGACGACTTCTCCGACATCGCGGCAGTCGTGAGGAAGTGGTACGGCGTCGTGCCGGATGCCTCGAAGAACAGCCCCTCCATCGACGCGATACAGCCGTCGGTCCAGTGCGGCAGCAGCATCAGCGCCATCGTCGTGCCGTACTGGCCGTTGTCGGAGTTGTTCTCCCACAACGCCCGACCGCACCCACGGGTGGCACCGATGTCGTCCATCGTGGTGACGACCTGGTGGTACTCGGGATAGAGCGTGCGACCCTCGTAGCCACCCCAGTTGTAGCGCGTCCACCCGTCGGCGACGGCCCGGCTGCGGTAGCCGTCGCCCGACGGCACCGGCTTGCGGATCGGCCCCCACGCGTACACGGTCGTGTCGCCTTCGGTCACCCGGCCGTCGAACGGGAGCGTTTCGTACATGAATCCGAACACGGTCAGGCAGGAGAGGCCGATCGCCCCGGCCGCGAACGCGCCCTCGAATGCGCCGAGCTCGGCGCTGGCGAGCCGTTGGCGCACGGCGTTGACGAGCCACGTGATCAGCTCGAGCGCGCCGATCACCATCAGCATGTAGCGCAACAGGTAGACGAACGGCAGCAGGCGGGGGTTCCACAGCAGCCCGATGCCCGGGAGACTGTCGCGGGTCAGGTAGACGAGCGCCACGAACGCAAGCGTGATCAGGCCGAGCGCGGCACCGGTGAGGTGCCGGCGGATGATCATCGCCAGGAACCCGATGATCGCCAGCCCGGTGATCAGCATGTCGAGCGCCGGTGTCAGCGGGAAGAACATGTCCCAGAACGAGTCGTTCGCGCCACTGGGCCGGAAGCCGTACTTCATGTCGGTCATGAACTCGTGGCCGAACAGGAACGGGCCGACCCACCACGCCGACAGCAGCACCGTCGTCACGCCGGTCGTCAGCGCGTACCACGCCCGCCGCGAGTCGAGCCACATCAGCGAGATGATGATCGCGGCGACGGCGACGAAGATCAGCACGATGCCGTGCGACACGGCCGCGAGCGACAGGACGACCGCGGTCCACACGCGGAAACGGCCCGTCCGCAACCCGTGGGCGAGCAGCCCGAGGCCGAGCACCGCGAGCGTCAGCGCGATCGAGAACGAGAACTCGCCGGCCATCGTCGACTTCACGTTGCCGCCGTAGATCTCGAAGCTCTCGTCGAGCAGGAAGCACAGACCGGCGAACGCGAACAGTTCGGGGATCGGGTGGCGGAAGTTCGCCAACCGGCCGAACGCCCAGCAGGCGAGCGGGAAGGTCAGCAGGCCGGACGCGGCCACGATCTTGAACGCCACGCCGTACGGGATGAACGGGATCGCATCGAGTGCCACGATCGCGAGCGCCGGGATCACCATGTAGAAGCGGTACAGCGGCAGACCGCCGTACCAGTCCATGCTCCAGCCGCTCAGCTGGAAGCTGGGCAGGAAGTGGTCCCGCAGGAACGCCGGCGCCCAGACGTGGGCGCCCATGTCGCCGCCGGTCGGCGTCGTGTCGTCGAGCAACAGGTCGCGGCTCGGTGAGAGCGGGTTGAAGTGGACGATCAGCATCATGATGACCGTCGTCGTGACGAGCGTCGTCGATGTCACCAGCACCCGCACGACCCGCTCGTTGGTCCACTCGCGATTCCACCAGGCGACGGGACGACGAACGATCCGCCGCATCACGCGCTCGGCCGCGCCGGGTACCACCGGGTCCGCGACGAGATCGTCGGCGTCGACCTGGTCGAGCACCAGGGTGTCGCCGTCGCGACCCGCCTCGATGTCCGGGTCGGTGAGGGTGCCCACGTCGCCCTCCTCGGGCGCCGACCACCCGGCCGGGGCGGCGGCGCGTTCCGGGGCGAACTCGCGGTCGAACCAATCAGCGAACTCGGCGCCGTCGCCGTCGCTCGACGGTGCGTCCCCCGCCGCGGGATCGCGCGGGGGATCGAACGCGTCGGAGTTCTTGAGGTCGTCAGTCATACGGCCCCTTCATCATGACAAACCGCCGTCGGAGCGGTCTGTCACCCTCGGAAAGTTCACGCCTCACAGCACGAGGACCAGACCGGTCGCATTGAAGCCGACGTGAATCGCGATCGGCATGCCGAGCCGGCCCGTGAGCTTCGCGGCAGCGCCGACGATCAACCCGAACACGAACAGGCCGGGATACTCCACCGGGCGGAAGTGGACGATCGCGAAGACGGCGGCGACGCCGACCACGACGAGCGTGTCGTCGAAACGGGCGAGTAGCGAGCGTTGCAGCAGTCCGCGGTAGAACAGTTCCTCGACGATCGGCGCCCCGATGACGACGATGACGAACAGCAGCAGGGTCGTGATGCCGCCGGCGCGGTCGACGAGGTCCTCCGCGTTGCGCTGCAGTTCGTCGTCGGTGAATGTCTTCGGCCAGATGCCCTCGAGGGGGAGGTACACGAGCCGGACGACGACGAGCTGGGCCAGGACGCCGATGCCGAGACCGATCAGGTCGCGCGGCACGACGACGATGCCGAAGTCGGCGATCGGGTCGGCGGTGCCCGCTCGTTCGGAGGCGAACCACATCGCCGCCACGTACGCCGACCACGTCACCGTCAGGGCGACGGCGAGCACCCCGATCGGGATCGTCGACGGTTCGCCGGTCTCCCCGAAGATCACCAGGGTGATCGCCGTCAGGAGCTGCGCGCCGACCCAGGCGCCGACGAACGTCATCACGGCGGTGCGGACGTCGATCGGCGTCGGCGACGCGGACGGTCTGATCGCGCTGCGCACCCTGTGCGGTGAGCGCCCCGGCGCCGGTTTCGTCACGGGGGGCCACGCTACTGGCCGACCGAGCGTCCCCGACCGCGCCCGGGCCTCGGCCCGATGGTTTCAGACGGCGATCAGATCGGGGCGGCGCGCGACGCGCCGATCGTCGAGCTGCCAGCCGGTCGGTACCGACAGCCGCTCCGCATGGCGGGCGCACATGTCGTACTCGTGCGGGTCGCGCTCGGGCGCGAGCTGGTCGATCCACACGTGGGACTGGCCGTAGTCGTAGGTCAGGGTGCAGGCCGCGGTCTCGGAGCAACCGGTGCGCGAGCACTGCCGATCCGGGCGCGTCGCCGCAGGTCGGAGGTGCTCTCCGGTGTAGTGGTTCGTGTGCTTCCGGACCCCAACTGCCATGGCCGGAGATCGTAGATCGCGGCGCCCGGCCGATCGTGGATAGTCGTGTTCACGGGTTGTTCCCTGTTCGCAGACCGAGATCGACCAGCCATGGCCATCGAACACCCGTATCATGAACGCATGAGCAACCTGCCCCCTCCCCCGCCTCCGCCGCCCCCGGGGCGTGGCCGCGGACAGCAGCAGCGCCAGAAGGACCACCAACCCGGCGGCGACCTGAAGCCGGACGGAACACCGGCGACCCGCGGACCGGGGAGCTGGCCGCGGTGGACACTGTGGGTGCTCGCGGGCGTCCTCGCCGCCGTCGTGCTCGTCCCGACGCTGTGGCCGTCGGACTCCGGCGAGTCGCTCGAGTATTCCGAGTGGCGCGAGCAGGTCATCGACGGAAAGATCGCGACCGCCGAGATTCACACCGGATCCGGCAAGATCACCGGCGAGTTCACCAACGAGGACAAGTACACCACGTCGGGTGGTGGCGAGCGCGGCGTGTCCGAGGCGGACGAGGCCCTGTTGCTCGAGAACAACGTCAAGTACAAGTTCATCCCGCCGAGCAACAACTGGCTGCTCGGGTTGCTGTCGATCTTCCTGCCGATCGGCCTGATCATCGCCTTCTTCGTCTGGATGCAGCGTCGCGCGCAGGGCCAGATGGGCGGCGTGATGTCGATCGGCAAGAGCAAGGCGAAGGCGTACGACGCCAGCCGCCCGTCGACGACGTTCGACGACATCGCCGGCTACGAGGGCGTCAAGCAGGAGATCACCGAAGTGGTCGACTTCCTGCGGATGCCCGAGCGCTTCCGCGAGATCGGCGCCCGGGTTCCGAAGGGCATCCTGCTCGTCGGGCCGCCCGGCACCGGCAAGACGCTGTTCGCCCGCGCCGTCGCCGGTGAGGCCGGCGTCGGCTTCCTCAGCGTGACCGGGTCGGACTTCATGGAGATGTTCGTCGGCGTCGGCGCGAGTCGCGTCCGCGACCTGTTCCAGCAGGCCCGGCGGATGGGCAAGGCGATCATCTTCGTCGACGAGATCGACTCGATCGGCCGCAAGCGCGGCGCCGGGCTCGGCGGCGGCCACGACGAGCGCGAGCAGACACTCAACCAGATGCTCGCCGAGATGGACGGCTTCGAGACCTCGGAAGGGCTCGTGATCATGGCGGCGACCAACCGCCCGGACATCCTCGACCCCGCGCTCCTCCGGCCCGGCCGCTTCGACCGCCAGATCGTCGTCCCGCTCCCCGAGTTCAGCGAGCGCAGAGCGATCCTCGACGTGCACAGCCGCGACAAGCAGATGGGCCCGGACGTCGACATGGACACGATGGCCCAGGCGACACCCGGGATGTCGGGCGCCGACCTCGCGAACCTCGTCAACGAGGCGGCGCTGGTGGCGGTGCGTCGGGGTTCCAAGCAGATCGAGCGGATCGACTTCGAGAACGCGCGCGATCGCGTCGTGCTCGGGGCGCGCCGCGAGTCGATGCTGCTCAGCGCTGAGGAGAAGAAGGCGACCGCCTACCACGAGGGTGGGCATGCGCTGCTCGCCACCGTGTTGCCCCACGGCGATCCGCTCCACAAGGTCACGATCCTGCCGCGCGGCATGGCGCTCGGCGTCACGTGGTCGCTCCCACAGGAGCGGCACACCTACTCCAAGGAGTACTTCGAGGACACGATCTGCAAGGCGATGGGCGGCCGCGTCGCCGAGATGCTGACGTTCGGCCATCTCAACTCCGGCGCCGCCAACGACCTCGAGCAGGCGACCGGCATCGCCCGGCGGATGGTCCGGGAGTGGGGCATGTCCGACCGTGTCGGCCCGATGGCGTGGAGCAGCCAGCAGCAGGTGTTCCTGGGTGACGACCTGCTGTCGTCGGGGCGCGAGTACTCCGACGACACGGCGAAGCTGCTCGACGAGGAGATCGCCCACATCCTCACATCGCAGGAACAGCGCGCGACCGACCTGATCACGAAGCACGAGAAGGGCCTCCAGCTCATCGCCGAAGCCCTCCTGGAGCACGAGACGATCGACGGCCCCGAGGTCGCCCGCCTGATCCAGCAGGGCATGGTGGGTGAGGGCGGCGACGTCGCCACTCCGCCACTGCGCGGCTCCGACGCCTGACACTCGGCGAGCGAGCGGACGACGATCTCGTGATTCGCTCGATCGTCGACGCGTTCATCGAGGCTCCGATCGTGACCAGCTTCACCCGGCTCGGCTACGAGGCTCGCAAACGACTGGACGGCTGGACGTCGCTCGACGACTACGACCTGACCGGGCGCGTCGTCGTTGTCACCGGCGCGACATCCGGGCTCGGTCACGCGGCCGCGAGCCAGCTCGCGCGATGTGGAGCCGCGCTCGTGCTCGTCGGCCGGTCCCCCGACCGGAACCAGGCCGTCGTGGACCAGCTGATCACCGAGACCGGCAACGAGTCGATCTCCCACGTCGCGGCCGACATGGGAGATCTCGGCGAGGTTCGGCGTCTCGCCGATCGGGTGCTGGCCGACCACGACCGGCTCGATGTGCTGATCCACAACGCCGGGGCGCTGTCCACCGAACGGAACGAAGCGCCCGGCGGCGTCGAGGCGACGGTCGCGAGCCAGGTCGTCGGGCCGTTCCTCCTCACCACGCTGCTGCTCGAACGGCTGGCCGACTCGGCACCGTCCCGGGTGCTGACGATGTCGTCCGGCGGCATGTACGCCAGCAGCTTGGCGCCGTCTGACCTCCAGATGAGCGCAGACGACTACAACGGGACCGAGCAGTACGCGAGAGCCAAGCGGGCGCAGGTCACGCTCAACGAGATGTGGGCCGATCGCTTCGGCGGCCGCGGCGTGACCTTCCACTCGATGCATCCGGGATGGGCCGACACGCCGGGCGTCGACGCTGGGCTGCCGACGTTCTCGAAGGTGATGGGCCCGCTGCTGCGCACACCGGAACAGGGCGCTGACACCCTGGTGTGGCTCGCCGCCGATGATCTCCCGCTCGAGACGAACGGCCGGTTCTGGCTCGACCGCCGACCACGCTCCACCCACCGGCTGCCGACAACGAAATCGAAGGACACCGCGGAACGACGCGCCCAGCTCTGGGCCTGGGTCGTCCAGAGTGCCGGTCAGGACCCTGCGACCTGACGACGGCTGGCAGAACGCCAGGCACAACCGACGCCGGATCACCTCTTCGATCCGATCTTGACCTGTCAGACGCCGCAGAGGCGCCCCTCGACTCGCCGGCGGCCTCGCCACGACGGCACACCACGCAGCTCAAGTACGGCGGACCGACTGCCGAACCCAAAGTGCTGGCCCGAACTCGGCCAAACGGACCGGGCACGACCGCCGGCAGCGAAACAGGACGATGTCGACCGTGACCAACCCCTCCGTGCGCACGACCTCCTCGCGCGTGCTCAGCGCCGGGGTCTCCGCGCTGGCCACCGCGATCGTCCTCGGTTCGCTGCTGACCATCTCGACATCGGAGGCCGCGTTCACTGCCGTCGACAGCAATCCCTCCAACGTCGTCGGTGCCGACAGCCTCGACCCACCGACCGGGTTGACCGCGACGAGCGACACGACGATCACGCTCGACTGGACGGCGACGACAGACACCTACGCCGACGGCCACCGCATCCTCCGCGCCACCAATCCCGGCGGGCCGTACGTTCAGATCGCGGAAGTGACGCCGCGCACGATCGAGACCTACGTCGACAATCCACCCGTCGGCACCTACTACTACGTCGCGCGGGCATTCACGACCTTCTGGGAAAGCGCCGACAGCAACGAGGACCCCGCACGACCGTTCTCGTGCCCCGCCGATCCCGACCTACGCGCATGCATCCGCTTCGACGAAGACCTCGGCGGCACATACGCCGACGACTCCGGCTATTCGAACACCGTCTCGCACACGAACGGTCTGCTCGTCGCCGGCATCAGCGACTTCGCCGCGGACGGGGCACCCACCAGGCGATACGAGATGGCGGACAGTGCGTCGCTCGATCTGACCGACGCAATGACGATCGAGGCGTGGATCCGACTGGACTCGCAACCTGCGACCGGCCGAGTCGGCATCCTCGACAACGACGGCCAGTACAGCGTGATTCTCTACGCGACGACCGGGCTGCGCTGCTCGGACGGTGTCGACAACCTGCCGCACGTGCCCGTTCCGACCGGCGTCTGGTTCCACATGGCATGTGCCTGGGACGGCGCCGACCTCACCTTGTACATCGACGGCATGCCCGCCGCCACGATGGCCTCGACCGGAACGATCGCCACGGTGAACACCGACCCGGTCAGCCTGCTGAACACGAGCCCGCTGTTCGACGAGCCGTTGGACGGGGCGGTCGACAACCTGCGGGTGTGGCACGTCGGGCGGACCCAGGCCCAGATCTGCGCCGACGCGGGACTCAGCGGCTGCTGAGGCCGAGCATCCCGCGCGCCGTGAGCTCCGCCATGCGGACCGTCACCGGAGCCGTGCGCAGTCTCAGAGCCGCAGCGGCGGGAAGCGGCCGGTCACGCCGGTCGCGGTCAACTGGTGGAGCCGGTGCGGTGTCGGAATGCCCCGCAGGCGGTGCTCGCCCAGGTTCTTGAAGCGGACGCCGTCGGGCGTCATCCCGGTGAGTGCTGTCTTCGTGTCGTCGGACACCACGATCTGCCCGCCGTGCGCGGCGTCGCAGATGCGCGCTGTCGTGTGCACGGCCATCCCGATGTAGTTCGCCTCACTCCGGGTCGGGTAGCCGGAGTGGATCCCGGCGCGCACCCGCACCGCCGCGGCGTCCTTCCAGTCGTGCGCTTCGAGGTCGCGCCGGATCGCGAGTGCACTCTCGACGGCCGCCGGTGGCGACTCGAACGCGGCGAAGAACTCGTCGGCACGCGCTTCGACGACGTGGCCACCGTGGCGCTGCACCGCCGAGCGATGGATCTCCCTCACCGCCGCGAGGAGCTCGCCATAGCCCTCGCCGACGCGGTCGAGCAGCGGCGTCGACCCCTCGATGTCGGTCATCAGCATCGTGACGAACCCCGCCGGCATGTCGACCGCATCGGGGGTGGCACCGCGCTCGGAACGGAGCTGACTGTTGATGAACCCGACCGGAACGATCCGGAACTTCTTCGCCGCCCGCAGCAGCCGAGTCCGCGCGTCGTCCCTCGCCCGGTCGCTCTCGAAGTCGACCTGCCCGAAGCGGGCCAACGCGTTGCGGACGTGCGACTCGTCGTAGATCGGCAGCCGCCGCTTGCCGCTCGAGTCGACATAGGCGAACGCCCGGTCCGGCAACTTCGCCCGCTCCGCCGCACTCAGTCGCGCCATGATCCGATCGTACGCTCGAAGCCCGC
>JAHEKY010000161.1 GCA_024644465.1 Ilumatobacteraceae bacterium
CCGCCGGTACGGGACGCTGGCGCCAGAGGTGAAGGCACTGGTCGCGTTCGAACCCGAACTCGGTGCGCCGCTCGCGCCCGGGCATCCGTACCTGCGCGCGGAGGTGGTCTATGCGGTGCGCCACGAGATGGCCACCACGATCGCCGACGTCCTGGAACGCCGCACGAGGCTGCACATCTTCGACCGTGCCGCGGCACTCGCAGCCGCACCGGACGTCGCCGCGCTGATGGCGCGCGAACTCGGGTGGGACGATGCGACGACCGAACGAGATCTCGATCACTACCGGCAGCGATGCGCCGCCGAGGAAGCGGCTGCCCGTGCCACTGTCTCCAACTCCGCCGATTGAACTGACGCCCCCGAGCGGCGCCGCGGTCACGAGCCGGTTCCCGGCGGCGGCCGTCGACGTCGACGAGGAGTTGCTCCAGGTCCTCGACGAGATCTGCGAGGTCGTCGAGGACGAGGGCGTCGTTGCCGAGTCGAGCCGCGACTGGTGGCCGCTCGCACTGCACTGGTCGCTGCGCGGCCAGGTTCCCCAACTCGCCGATCTGGTCGCCCGGCCGAGATCGACCGACGACGTCGCGGCCGTCGCCCGCGCGTGCGACCTCGGGCGTGTCCCGCTGACCGTCGCCGGCGGGCGCAGTGGCGTGTGCGCCGCGGCGACTCCCGCCTTCGGCGGCGTCGTGCTCGACATGACGTCGCTGGCGGGCGTGGTGTCGGTCGACGAGACGTCCGGCATCGTCGAGGTCCGTCCCGGAACGTTCGGGCCCGACCTCGAGCGCGTCCTCAACGACGACCACGGGTTGTCGGTCGGACACTTCCCCCAGAGCTTCGAGCTGTCGACGGTCGGCGGCTGGGTCGCGGCGCGCGGCGCCGGCCAGTACTCGACGCGCTACGGCAAGATCGAGGACATGGTCGTCGGGTTGGAGGCCGTGCTCGCGAGCGGAACGGTGATCCGCACCGGCGGCGCGCCGGCCGCAGCGGCCGGCCCCGACCTCACGCAGTTGCTGGTCGGTTCGGAGGGAACGCTCGCAGTGATCACGAACGTGTGGTTGCGGACCCATCCGCTGCCGCAGGTGGAACGGCGAGCCGCCTACCTGTTCGCCACGTTCGAGGAGGGCATCGAGGCGTGCCGGACGACGATGCACAGCGGCGCGACGCCCGCGGTGCTGCGCCTGTACGACGCTCAGGAGTCCGCTCGCGGCCACGGCGGAGACGGTTCGAACTGCGTCCTGCTCGTGCTGGACGAGGGAGCGCCGCGCCTCGTCGACGCGACGATGGCGATCGTCGACGACGCCTGCACGGCGGCCGGGTCGACGCCCGCGGACGTCGCGCTCGTCGACGCGTGGATGCAGCACCGCAACGACACGTCGGCGCTGCAGGGGCTCACCCGCAAGGGCTTCGTCGTCGACACGATGGAGATCGCCGCGCCGTGGGTGGCGCTCAGTGCGCTCTTCGACGCGACGCGGGCTGCGCTGCTCGCGGTCCCCCACGCCCGCGCCGCGACATGCCACCTGTCGCACAGCTACCCCGACGGCGCCTGCCTGTACTTCACGTTCGCGGCCACGCCCCCTGCCGACGAGGTCGACGCGACGTACATCGCGATGTGGGACGCGGGGACGCGTGCGGTGCTCGCCAACGGGGGAAATCTGTCCCATCATCACGGCGTCGGCATCAACCGCGGCCGGTTCATGGCCGAAGCACTCGGCGCTGCACACGGGACGCTCCAGCAGGTGAAGGACGCGCTCGATCCGAACGGCATCCTCAACCCGGGCAAGCTCGGCTTCACGTCGCCCTTCGGCGAGGCACCCTGGCCATGACCGGTTCAGCCGTGACCCGCTGGGATGTCGACGCGCTGAAGGCGGGGGCGTCGGTTGCGCTCTTGTTCGCGCTGCCGTTGACGATCATCGCCGCGATCGTCGACTCGGACGACAACGGGACGAACGCACTGTTCTTCTTCGGTGCGATTCTCGGGTTCGTCCTCGGGTCGGGGTGCGCGGCATGGATTCAACGCACGGGCACGCCGTTGACGCACGGCATCGCCACCGCGTCCGGCACGTACCTGGCGGCGCAGGCGGTCTTCGTCGTCGTGCGACTCGCCGGCGGCAACACGGTCAACTGGTTCCGCGTGTTCTTCACGCTGATGATCGTCGTCGGCGCCGGACTGATCGGCGGGATGCTCGGCACCCGGCTGCAGCGGCGTGGCATCGTCCCGTCGACGTATCGGAGAGGGTCGTGACCGCGATCCTCGTGATCGACGTCGGCACGACGGGTCTGCGGGCCGCCGTCGTCGACGACGCGCTGACGATCAAGAGCTACGAGTACCGGCCGTGCCCGCCGTCGAGCCCGGCGGCGGGGCTCGTCGAGTTCGACGCTGCAGACATGGCCGCGAAGGTTCTCGATGCCGCGCACGCCGCGATCGCCGCCGCCGGTGCGACGATCGACGCGGTCGGCATCACCAACCAGCGCGCCAGTGTCGTCGTGTGGGACCGGGCGACCGGCGAGCCGATCGGCCCCGGCCTCGGCTGGCAGGACCTGCGGACCGTGATGGAGTGCATCATGGCGAAGGCCGAGCACGGCTGGGCGATGGCGCCGAACCAGAGCGCGACGAAGCTGGCCTGGCTGCTCGCCAACACCGACGGTGCTGCCGACCGCGACGTGTGCTGCGGCACGATCGACAGCTGGATCGCCTGGACGCTCACCGGCGGCGCCGTCCACGTCAGCGATCACACGAACTCCTCCGCGACCACGTCCGGCCTGCGGACGGTCGACGGCGGCGAATGGCGCACCGACATCCTCGACGCGTTCGCGATTCCCGTCGCGTCGCTGCCCGACGTCGTCGACTCCGTCGGCATGTGCGGTACCGCGTCGGCGCTTCCGGGCAGACCGCCGATCACTGCGATCGTCGGCGACCAGCAGGCTTCGCTGATCGGGCAGGGCTGCACCCGGCCGGGCGACGCGAAGATCACGTTCGGGACAGGCGGCATGCTCGACATGTGCACCGACGCGGGAACCCCCGCCGCGGCGGAGCGGTACGCCCACGGCACCTATCCCCTGCCGGTCTGGGCGATCGACGGCGAGCTGACCTGGGGTGTCGAAGGGATCATGTTGTCGGCGGGGACGAACGTCGAGTGGCTGCGCGACGACCTCGGGCTGATCGACACCAGCGAGCACAGCCACGACGTCGCCGCACAGTGCGCTGACGCCGCTGGCGTCGTCTTCGTCCCGGCGCTGCTCGGCCTCGGAACGCCAGCGTGGGACTACGGCGCGCGGGGCACGCTGCTCGGCCTGACCCGCGGCACCGAGCGCGCCCACGTCGTGCGCGCGGTGCTCGAAGGCGTCGCCCACCGCGGCGCCGACCTCGTCGACGCCGCGGTCGCGGACGCCGGGATCGAGATCGGCAGGATCCGGATCGATGGCGGCATGAGCCGCAACCCCACGTTCGTGCAGGCTCTCGCCACGGCGACGAACCGCCCGATCGACATCGCCCCGGTCGTCGAGGCGACGACGCTCGGTGCGGCGTTCCTCGCCGGCCTCGGCAACGGGACGTGGGGTCGGCTGACCGACATCGACGCGCTCTGGAGTCCCGCGCATGTCGTTTCCCCCGACCCGGCCGCCGACCACGGCGCAGCACGTTCCACCTGGGCCGATGCGCTGCGGCGCGCCGGCGGGTGGCACCCGGATCTCTCTGCGCTCGACTTCTGAGCGATCGCCGGATGCGGGCTTCGTTGACCCTAGAATTGCTCGGATGCCGTCCCAGGTACCAGGCTGCAGTGTGCATGAACTCGAAAGGACACCCCCTCGTGGATCCCGATACCGCTGAGCCCGCCTCGACGCGGCGTGGCCTGATCGGCGCAGCCGGCCTCGCGGGCGCCGCCGCCGTCCTGCTCGGAGCCTCACGTGCGGTCGCCGCGCCGGAGGACACGCCGAACCGGCCGACCGAGTCCGACGATGCCGGCCTCGGCG
>JAHEKY010000162.1 GCA_024644465.1 Ilumatobacteraceae bacterium
TGACACCGGTCGTGCGCAAGCACCAACTCCGCCAGCCCGACGGGACGCCCGGCCTGCGCGTCTCGTTCGTCAACGGTGACGACTGGGATGCGGACGCACTGCTCGTGCAGGACGCCCCGACCTCGCTCCTGCGGTTCTTCGGATCGACGCCCGACGGTGTCGACCCGCGCAGCTTCTCGATGCGCGTCGAGGGGTCGTTCGTCCCCGACGTCGACGGGGCCCACACGTTCGGCGTCGTGTCGACGGGCCCGGTCCGCCTCGTCGCGGGCACCGCTGACGGCGCCGTCACGGTCGTCGACGATCCGAACATGGAGTTGCCGCGCAGCGAGGAGTTCTTCGGCTACGGCAGCATCGAGACGACGCTGACGCTCGACTGCACCGCCGGGCAGCCGGTCGAACTCGATCTCAAGTGGTCGACGGCCGCGGGCAACGGGTTCGCCGCGGTGCGGATCGGGGTCCGCTCCCCCGAGCCCGCGGACCTGATGGACCGCGCCGTCGCCGCGGCCGCCGCCGCCGACGTCGCAATCCTGGTGGTCGGGACGAACGACGAGTGGGAGACCGAGGGGTTCGACCGGACGACGATGGACCTGCCCGGCCGCCAGGACGAACTCGTCCGCCGCGTCGTCGCCGCCAACCCGCGGACGGTCGTCATCGTCAACGCCGGCTCGCCCGTCACGATGGACTGGGCGGCCGCGGGCGACCCCGGCTCCGCCGCTGCGGTGCTGACGTCGTTCTTCGCCGGCCAGGAACAAGCCGAGGCGCTCGTCGACGTCCTGCTCGGCGACGCCGACCCGGGCGGGCGGCTGCCGCTGACGATCCCGGCGCGCCTCGCCGACAGCCCCGCCTACCTCCACCACCGGCCCGATCACGACAGCACCGGTGCGGGTGTGCAGCGCTACGGCGAAGGGTTGTTCGTCGGGTACCGCTACTACGACGCGCGGACGATCGCGCCTCGGTTCGCCTTCGGGCACGGCCTCAGTTACGGCACCGCGTCGTGGGGCTCGCCGACCGCCTCGGCCACGACGATCGGGGCGGACGACCGGTTCGACGTGACCGTGCCGATCACGGGAACCGGCGACCGGTCCGCCACGGTGGTCGTCGGCGGGTATGTCGCCCCGGTCGACCCCGCCTGCACCCGGCCACCGAAGGAGCTGCGGGCCTGGCGAAAAGTCGTCGTCGCGCCAGGCGAGACGGCCGACGTGACGCTGGCGTTCGGCCCCGACGCGTTCCGCCGGTGGGACCCCGCGACCGCGCGATGGGTCGTCGAGGCCGGTGACTACGACATCGTGCTCGCGGCGTCCGCGCGCGACGAGCGCCATCGCGTCCGGATCACGATCTCCTGACGTTCCCGCGGCGGGTGGCAGTTCGCCGGCAACCGCTTACATTGGCTGACCCTATGGCCGTACCGCTTCGCCCCTGGTGGCAGGACGCACTCGTCTACCAGGTCTATCTCCGATCGTTCGCCGATGCGAACGGCGACGGCGTGGGCGACCTCACCGGGATCACCTCGCGACTCGACCACCTCGCCTCGCTCGGGGTCGACGCGCTCTGGCTCAACCCGTGCTACCCGTCCCCGCAGCGCGACCACGGCTACGACGTCGCGGACTACTTCGACATCCATGACGAGTACGGCACGCTCGCCACGTTCGACGCGCTCGTCGCGGCCGCCGCCGCCCGCGGCATCAGGGTCCTGATGGATCTGGTTCCGAGCCACTGCAGCAGCGAGCACCGCTGGTTCCAAGAGGCGATCACGTCACCGCCGGGCAGCGCCGCCCGCGCCCGCTTCTACTTCCGCGACGGCAAGGGTGAGGACGGCTCGCTCCCCCCGAACAACTGGCAGGCCGCGTTCGGCGGGTCGGCCTGGACGCGCCTCAACGATGATCCGGCCGACGGTCAGTGGTATCTCGGGACGTTCACGCCGCACCAACCCGACTTCGACCACACCGACGACGATGTCCGGCAACTGTTCGTCGACGTGTTCGAGTTCTGGTTCGACCGCGGCGTCGAGGGGTTCCGGGTCGACGCCGTCGCACCGACGGGCAAGCACCCGGACCTCCCCGATCAGCCGCCCGTCGACCCCGACGTCGACGTGCTCGACATCACCTGGCTCAACCCACACACCGTGTTCCGGCCCGAGGGTCATGACGTCTGGCGCGACTTCCGTTCGACGCTCGACGCGTACGAGCAGCGGCATCCCGAACGCGAGCTGATGATGGTCGCCGAGGCGTACGCCGTGCGGCGGCCGGAGCTCGTACGGAGGTTCACTCGGCCCGACGAGTTCCATCAGATGTTCACGTTCGACCTGATGCTCAGCCCGTGGGAGAAGACCTCGATCGAACGGGCGCTCCTCGACCCGCTCGAACTCCTCGGAGACACCGGCGTCGTGCCGGCGTGGACGCTCAACAACCACGACATCCAGCGAGTCGTGACCCGTCTCGG
This sequence comes from Ilumatobacteraceae bacterium, assembly GCA_024644465.1. Lineage (GTDB taxonomy): Bacteria > Actinomycetota > Acidimicrobiia > Acidimicrobiales > Ilumatobacteraceae > Ilumatobacter_A. The sequence continues at coordinate 2,440 of JAHEKY010000162.1, forward strand.
CCGCGCCGACGCCCACCTCCCCGAGAGCTGGACGAACAACAACCTCGCGTCGTCACGGGCCGATGTCGATCACGCACTCGGTGCGCGGCGGGCGCGGGCGATGGCCGCGCTGGTGTTCGCGCTGCCCGGCAGCCTGTACCTCTACCAGGGCGAGGAGCTGGGGCTCCCCGAGGTCCTCGGCATGCCCGACGACCGCAGGACCGACCCGATCTTCGCGCTGACGAACGGCATCTTCGAGGGGCGCGACGGCTGTCGGGTGCCGCTCCCGTGGACGCTCGACCCCGCGACGTCGTTCGGTTTCTCGACGCTGCCCCCGGACGCCGAACGCGCCACGCTCGAGGAACCGTGGCTCCCCCAACCGTCGAACTGGGGCGACCACTCGGTCGCGAGCGAGGAGGCTCGGCCCGAATCGATGTTGCACCTCTACCGCGACCTCGCCGACCTGCGCAAGAAGTACGCGACATCGCAACCGCTCGCCACGCGTTCGATCGACCTCGGCCCCGATGTCGTCGGGGTCGTCCGCGGCGATCTGGTCGTCGTCGTCAACGCGACCGGGCGGCCCGCCATCATCGACGTGGACCATCCGGCGCTCGTCGGCAGGCGCGTCGTGCTGTCGACGTGCCCCGAGAGCGACGCCGGCACCGACGTGGTCGCACCGGACTCGACCGTGTGGTACGTCGCTTGATCGGGTCAAGGCGGCCCGGCGGCAGGCCGGCCGACCGCTAACGTCCGTCCGAGCATGCTCGCGAACATCGTCACGGACTTCACCGACAAGCTCGACGAGCTGTCGTCGCACTGGTGGTTCCTGCTGGTCATCTTCATCATCGCCCTGCTCGACTCCGTGATCCCGATCGTGCCGAGCGAGACGACCGTGATCGTCGGCGGCGTGGCCGCGGGCCAGGGCAACCAGGTCCTGCTGCTGGTGATCCTGGCCGGCGCGTCCGGCGCGTTCGTCGGCGACAACATGGCGTACACGATCGGCGATCGCTTCACCCGCCGCGTCCACCGCTGGGCGGATCGCAAGCCGTCGAGACGCGATCGGCTCGACGCCGCCGGCCGCCAGATCCGCAAGCGGGGCGGGATGTTGCTGATCACGGCCCGGTTCATCCCCGGCGGCCGGACCGTGCTGACGATCTCGTCGGGCGTCACGCAGCAGCCGCGGATCTGGTTCGCAGCGTGGATCGCCGTGGCGACGACGATCTGGGCGACCTACGCGGCGACGCTCGGGTTCCTCTTCGGCGCCACGTTCGAGGACAACGCCGCGCTGGCGTTCTGGCTCGCGTTCGCCACCGCGTTGTCGATCACGGGCGCGATCGAAGTCGTCCGCTGGCTGCGCGAGCGCCGCAAGGCGCAACGTACGAATGCCGTCGTGTGAGCGACGCGCGAATCCGGCGTCCGGCGTGCTGAACGGCGCCGCACACGATGTGCCCCGACCCGGACGACTACGTTGTCGTTCCACCGCCCGATCACCACAGCCAGCTCCCGAGAGGCGCACTTCATGAGCAAACCGTCGACG
>JAHEKY010000163.1 GCA_024644465.1 Ilumatobacteraceae bacterium
CCCGTGTGGGTGACGATGCGCCAGAGCTGGAACGACGGCTGGACGCTCGCCGTCGACGGCGTCGATGCGGGCCCGCCGGTCCTCGTCGACGGCTACGCCAACGGCTGGGTCGTGGCACCCGGCGACGGGACCCGCTCGCTGGAGTTCCGGTGGACACCGCAGCGTGCCGTCCGCATCGGCCTGGTCGTGTCCGTCCTGTTCGGGCTCGTGATCATCGGGCTGCCGCTGATCGGCCGGCGTGACACCACCCCGTTGCTGGTCGCCGCAGGCGACGGCTCCGACCACCGCGTCGTTCCCCCTCCGGCGGGGGTGCTCGCCGGCGTGGCCGTCGTGCTGCTGATCGCAGCCGGGCCCCTCGCGACCGCAGTCGCGCTCGGTGCCGTCCTGGTGCGGCGCCGGCTCCCGTGGATCGGCGTCGCAGTCCTGCTCTCGCTCGGCACGATCGTCGCGACCGGCATCATCGGGCTCCACTGGCGGCGGAGCTACTCGATCGGGCCCGACTGGCCGGCCCACTTCGGCTGGGCAGCGCCGCTGACATGGGCCGTAGTCGGTACCATCGTGGCGCTCGCCCTGATCCCGGGCGACTCGCGCTGGCAACGCGGCCGCCGACGAACCGCCCGAACGGATCCCACCCGATGCGCACCCTGATCGTCGTTCCGACGCACAACGAGGCGGCGAACGTCGCCGAGGTGCTCGACCGCCTCCGCGAGCACGTCCCGACCGCCGACATCCTCGTGATCGACGACGCGTCGACCGATGCGACCCGTGACATCGTCCGGACGCTGGCGCGAGACGAGCCTGCCCTACGACTTGTCGAGCGCGACACCAAGAACGGTCTCGGAGACGCGTACCTGCACGCCTTCCGCATCGGGCTGGACGAGGGGTACGACGCGCTCGTCGAGATCGACGCCGACCTGTCGCACGACCCCGCGATCCTGCCGACGATGCTCGACGTCGCCGCCCGCGGCATCAACCTCGTGATCGGCTCCCGATACGTGCCCGGCGGAACGGTCGTCGGATGGCCCCGTCGCCGGACGTGGCTGTCGAGGTGGGGCAACCGCTACGCCGCGATCGTGCTCGGCCTCGCGATCAACGATGCCACCGCCGGCTACCGCGTCTACCGCGCCGACACGTTGCGCTCGATCAGCCTGGAGGGCATCCAGGCGGGCGGCTACGGCTTCCAGGTCGAGATGACGTACCGCACCGTCCGCAAGGGACTCAGCGTCGTCGAGATCCCGATTCGTTTCCAGGACCGTGTCGCCGGTGACTCGAAGATGAGCCGGGGCATCGTGCTGGAGGCGTTCCTGCTCGTGACCAGGTGGGGGCTCGCCGACCTGTTCACGCTGCGCCGGCGGCGTCGCGCCTACCGCGACGCGGTCGCCTGATCGACCGCCTCGCAGAGCAGCTCCAGCTGCTGCGCGGCAACCGCGGCCCACGAGAGCCCCCTCGCGTGGTCGATCGCCGCCGCGCCGAACCGCACCCGCCGCTGCTCGTCGTCGAGCAGTTCGCCGACCGCCGCGCCCAGCGCGTCGACGTCGCGAACCAGCAGACCGGTCACGCCGTCGATCATCGCCTCGCGGTGTCCGGGGATGTCGGTCGCGACGCTCGGTGTCGCGCACGCCCCGGCCTCGGTGAGCGACATCCCCCAGCCTTCGGCGTGCGAGCCGCTCACCGCCAGCCACGCCGACTGGTATTCGGCGACGAGGCCGTCGTCGCTCACCCGACCGAGCAGGGTCACCCATGACGCGGCGTCGTGGGCATCGATCCAGGCATCGATCGCGGCGCGGTCCGGGCCGTCGCCGACCAACCGGACCTGCAGCTCGGGAACGGCCTCGCGAATCGGCATGAGCGCGTCGAGGACCGCGCGCTGCCGTTTCACCGGGGCGAGGCGGCCGACGATGACGACCGTCGGCACGGAGCTCCGACGGGTGGCCTCGGGCACGAACCGCTCGTGTACGCCGGGCGGGATCACGGTGAGCTGTGCTGCCGGGATGCCGATCGCCTCGATCTCCGCGGCCGACGAGGTGGACAGCGTCGCGACACTGCTGCGCCGGTAGCAGCGTGGCGCGATGCGGGTCTCGACGATGCGGCCGAGGTCGCTCAACGGGCGGGGCAGCGCGTCGTCCCACATCTCTCGGTGGACGTGGTGCAGCCAGACCACCCGGCGTCGGGGCGCCCAGATCGGGCCGAACCACGGCACGCCGTTCCAGATCTCGATCGTCGCGGTGTCGGCAGGGCGGCGCCGGAACAGCTGGCGCAGCACGACGCGGGCAAACACGTCGAAACGGCCGCCGCTCTGGACGACCCGGTAACCGTTGCGCAGGAACGTCCGGCCCGAGTCGACCGTCGACGTGCGATGCACGATCTCGACGCCGGCCGCCGCCCAGCGCCGGAAGATCTCGTCGGCGTGCAGCTCCGATCCACCGGCATCCGGGTCGTCGAGATCGCGCCAGGCGTAGCTCTCCACCCGGGTGACGCCGAGCCCCGCGAGCCGAGCGGCCGCCGCGGCGAGCGGATCGGTGGTCATCGATCGAGCTTGCGCCAGACGATGTCGGGAGCGAACCGGAGCAGGCCGAACACGAGGCGCAGGACGCCCGGAACCCACACGATCGACTGGCGACGCCGCAGCCCCTTGGCGACCGCGGCGCCGACGTCGTCGGGGTCGACACTGAACGGCGCAGGTTCCATCCCTGCGGTCATCTGTGACCGGACGAATCCTGGCCGGACCGTCATCACCCGGGCACCGCTGCCGTGGAGGGCATGGCCGAGCCCGGTCGAGAACGCATCCTGGCCCGCCTTCGTGGCGCCGTAGACGAAGTTCGAGGGTCGAGTCCTGACACCGGCGACACTCGACAGCACGACCAGCGTGCCATGACCCTGGCGGCGCAGCTGGGCAGCCGCGGCGATCCCCGAGCTCACCGCGCCGGCCGTGTTGACCGCAACGAGCTGCGCGGCGGCGACCGGGTCATCGCCGACAGACGAGCCGAGCTGGCCGAACGCCTGGATGATCACGTCGATGTCGCCGTGGCGCTGCGCGGCACCGTCGACGAGCGATTGGTGCCCGGCGTGGTCGGTGGCGTCGAAGGGGATCTGCTCGACGTCGACGCCGCTGGGGAGCCCGGCGATCGTGATCGGCTCGGTGGAGCGGGCCGCCAGCACGACGGTGCGCAGTGTGGGCGACACGAGTGCCCGCACGATCGCGTGGGCGATGTCGCTGCCGCCCCCGAGGACGAGGATCGTCTGCGGCTGGTTGAGTGCGTTGTTCACGTTGGTCCGTTCCGTTCGGTCGTTGTCAGAGCAGTTCGAGGCGACGCGCCTGGTCGCTCGCGAAGACGCCGTTCGGGTCGACGCGACGTCGGATCGCCTGCCACTCCGCGAGCTGGGGGTAGCCGGCGCGGATGACGCCCGGTGTCGTGTGGGCGTCCTTGGCCAGGTAGTGGCGGCCGCCGCCACCGATCACGAGTTCGTCGAACTCGGCGAGCATCGGGCCGAGGCCGCCGATCGCAGCCGGCACGTCGAAGGTCAGCGTCCATCCGGGCTGCGGGAAGCTGAGCAACCCGCCGCTGTGGGCACCGAAGCGCTTGAGCACCGAGATCGCGCTCGCATGGCCCGACAGCGACAGCCGGGCGATGATCGTGCGCAGCACGTCGACCGACTCGAACGGCACGACGAACTGGTACTGGAGGAATCCGCCGGAGCCGTAGAAGCGGTTCCAGTTGCCGACGCCGTCGAGCGGGTGGAAGAAGCCGGTGATCGTCTCGAGCCCGACGTGGTGTCTCGGGGCCTTGCGGTACCACAACTCGTTGAAGGCCCGCACCGCGGGCCGGCTCATCACGTTGGGGAGCGGCGGGACGTTGAGCAGTGTGCGTGGCGCGAACCCGAGCGGGTCGTCGAGGAGCTTCGGCGCGTGCACTTCGAGGTCGGCGAGCGACGCGT
>JAHEKY010000164.1 GCA_024644465.1 Ilumatobacteraceae bacterium
CATGGCCGCAACGGGACGCTGCACTTCATCGGGCTGCACTCCGACGGCGGCGTGCACTCGACGAACGAGCATCTCTACCGCATGCTCCGGCGGGCCGCCGACGAGGGCGTCACGAGCGTCGCGGTGCACATCCTCCACGACGGCCGAGACGTCCCCTCGCGGTCCGCGCTGACGTACATCGAGCGGACCGAGGGCGTGCTCGCCGAGCTGTCCACCGACGGCCGCGACTACCGGATCGCGTCGGGCGGTGGCCGGATGAAGGTCACGATGGACCGGTACGAGGCGGATTGGGACATGGTCGAGCGGGGCTACCGCTGCCACACCCACGGCGAGGGCCTCCGGTTCGCGTCGGCGGAGGAGGCGGTCCGGACGATGTACGACGAGAGCGAGACGGGCGACCAGTACCTCGGTGAGTTCGTCGTCGTCGACGACGACGGCACGCCCGTCGGCACGATGAGCGACGGCGACGCGGTGATCGTCTACAACTTCCGCGGCGACCGCTCGATCGAGATCTCCCGCGCGTACGAGGAAGCGGACTTCGACGAGTTCGATCGCACTGCGGAGGACGGTCGCCCCGCGCCGGACGTGTTCTTCGCCGGGATGCTCCAGTACGACGGCGACGCGTTGATCCCGAAGCAGTACCTCGTCGCGCCGCCGTCGATCGACCGGACGATGAGCGAGTACCTCTGCGCGGAGGGCGTCCGGAGCTTCGCGATCAGCGAGACGCAGAAGTACGGCCACGTGACGTACTTCTGGAACGGCAACAAGTCGGGCTACATCGACGAGTCGCTCGAGACGTACGTCGAGATCCCCTCCGACAACGTCGAGTTCGACACGACGCCGGCGATGAAGGTGCGCGAGATCACCGACGAGACGGTCGACCTCCTGCGCAGCGGGGAGTACCGCTTCGGCCGGCTCAACTTCCCGAGCGGTGATATGGTCGGCCACACCGGCCACCTCGACGCGACGATCGAAGCGATGGAGGTGATCGACGAGTGCGTCGGCCGCCTCGTCGAGGTGATCGACGAACTCGACGGCGTGCTGCTGTTCACTGCCGACCACGGCAACGCCGACATCATGTACACCGAAGACGACGACGGCGAGCGGTCACCGAAGACGTCGCACACCCTCAGCCCCGTGCCGTTCGCGATCCACGACGCGAACTACGACGGCGAGTACCACATGGCCGAACCCGCGAACGGCGCCGCGCCCGGCCTCGGCAACGTCGCGTCGACCGTGTTCAACCTGCTCGGTTTCGACGCTCCGGACGACTACCTCCCGGCGCTGATCGTCTTCTGACGGGTCGGGTCGTCGCCGGGCCGGGCACCCGGACGACGCGGACGCGCCCTGCATGCCGACGACCCCCGCGCGACCGCCTACAGTGCACGCCATGGCCAGCAAGAACAGTCAGCTCGAAAGTCTTCGCAACGTGGAACTGTTCCGCGGATGCACGAAGAAGGAGCTCGAGAAAGTCGCCAAGGCGACCGACGAGATCAAGATGACCGCGGGCACGATGCTCGTCGACCAGGGCCAGATGGGCCGCGAAGCGTTCGTGATCATGGACGGTGAGGTCACGGTCAAGCGCGGCGGCCGCAAGATCGCGACGCTCGGTGCCGGTGACGTCGTCGGTGAACTGTCGTTGCTCGACCACGGCCCCAGAACGGCCACGGTCGTGTGTGCCACCGACTGCTCGCTGCTCGTCATCGACCAGCGACGCTTTCTCGCGGTGCTCGACGACGTCCCGACGATCGCGCACAAGCTGATGGGAACGCTCGCCAAGCGCATCCGCGACATGGACCGCCAGTACTACGGCTGACCGCGTTCTAGTGTTGCGTCGTGAACTTCGCGACGCTTCCTGCGGACTGGACGAACCAGCGGGACACCGCGCAACGCCTGGCGACGCACGTGCTCGGCCAGGCCCGGTTCCGGCACGACCACCTGTTCGACCTCGTCCCGCTGCCGGGTGGCTTCGGCACGCCGCCCGTCGGCCCGCAACGCGAACGGGTCCGGATCGCCGGCGGCTCGCTGTTCATCGAGCGCATCGTCGGTGACGACGTCCGCCACCTGACCGCGACGACCGACGTCGTCACGATCGCCGGGAACACGATCGCCGGCCTGTGCGCAGCGATCGGTTTCGAACCCGATCCCGACTTCTGGGTCGGCGGCGACACACCCGCCCTCGGCGACCCGGACGAGCCGATCCAGCTCGACAGCACGACGACGAGCGTGCTCGGGGACTGGTACCTCCTCGGGCAGCGAGCGATCGACGACGCCGTCGCATCGATCCCCGACGCTGCCGCGTCGGTGGGGCGCGTGTGGCCGGAACACTTCGACTACGGAACCGACCTCGACGCCAAGCCCGGCGTCCGGTGCAACCTCGGCGCCGCGGCCGGCGACGCGTTCAATCAGCAGCCGTACCTCTACGTCGGGCCGTGGGACGACGCCCGGCCGGGCCCGGCCGAGTACTGGACGGCGCCGTTCGGCGCGGTGCTGACGTTCGCCGAGCTCGACATCGCGGAGTCCCCGCTCGGCCGGGCGACCGAGTTCATGCTCCACGGCCTCTCGTACCTCCGCATGTGACGCCGCCGACGGAAGCGGACCTCGGCCGGACCGGAGACTAGATTCGCTGTCGCCATGAGTAGCCACGTCGACGACACCTCCCCTGACGCGTCCGAACCCCGGCGGGTCAAGCCGCATCAGCTCGCCCTCGTGCTGTTCACCGCGATCGGGCTGTTCACGTTCGTGTCCGGCGTCGTGCCGCAGCTCACGAAGTGGGAGAACGACAACGCGGTCCACCGAACGGTGTTCGTCAACATCCCGGGCCCGCTCCAGGCGGCGTTCTACACGGTCATCCCGGTGCTCCTGATCTGGGTCGGGATGATGTTCGCCAACCGGATGAAGAACTGGGAACGCGGCGCCCCGTCGCAGCGCCGCACGAACGCCAAGAACGCGAAACAGCGACTGCGGGACTTCCGCGCCGGCGTGTACATGCAGACACTGCTGCGCGACGCCGGCGCCGGCCTGATGCACTCGATGATCTACTTCGGGTTCCTGGTGCTGCTCGGCGTCACGACCGTGCTCGAAATCGACCACCAGCTGCCGGAGGACCTGAAGTTCCTCCACGGCACGACGTACAAGGCGTATGCGTTCGTCGGCGACGCGGCGGGGCTCGTGTTCCTCGGTGGGATCGTGTGGGCGATCGCCCGCCGCTACGTGTACCGGCCGTACCGGATCCGCACCAAGTCACGACCGGAGCACGCGGCGATCCTCGGCGTGTTCCTCGCGATCGGCGTCACCGGGTACGGCGCCGAGATGTTCCGCATCGCGGCCGAGGGCGGGCCGGAGTACGAGAAGTGGAGCTTCGTCGGCTACCCGCTCTCGACGCTCGTCGACGGCATGTCGGCGTCGGCGATCAGCACGTGGCATCAATGGTGGTGGATCGGCCACGTCGTCGCGTTCATCGCGTTCCTCGTGCTGCTGCCGCTGACGATGCTGCGCCACATGTTCACGTCGCCGATCAACATGTACCTGAAGGACAAGGACCGCCCGAAGGGCGCGATGCGGCCGATGCCGAACCTGATGGAGACCGAGCTGGAGAGCTTCGGCGCGTCGACCGTCGAGGACTTCACGTGGAAGCAGTTGCTCGACCTCGACGCGTGCACGATGTGCGGGCGGTGCACGTCGGTGTGCCCAGCCCACGCCACGGGCAAGCCGCTCGACCCGCGCGAGATCGTGTTGAAGGCCGGCCAGGTGATGGCCGAGACCGGGACGCCGCCGGTCAGCGCGCCGCTCGGCAACGTGCCCGAGGTGGCCGTCAGTGCGAACAACCTGTTCGAGCGGATCACCGCCGAGGAGATCTGGGCCTGCACGACGTGCAAGGCGTGCGACGAGATCTGCCCGGTCAACATCGA
>JAHEKY010000165.1 GCA_024644465.1 Ilumatobacteraceae bacterium
TGGGCGGCGGCGAGATCGTCGCGGACGGACAGCTCCGTCACAACAGCCTCCGCAAGATCCCTTCGATCAGGTCGACGCGGCCCGGCATCGTGTCGGCGATGACGAACTCGTGGTCGGCGTGTGCTCCACCGCCGACCGCGCCGAGGCCATCGAGCGTCGGAACGCCGATGGCAGCCGTGAAGTTGCCGTCGTTCCCCCCTCCGACGGGCACACCGCCGATGCCCGGCGATGCGGCCTGGGCCAGTGGGAACAAGGTCGCCGAAGCCGATTCGGGCATCGGCGGACGACCGATCGAACCGAGCACCTCGAGCGTCGCCTCCGGGTCGACCGGGGCGAGCCCGGCCATGAGCGACTCGATGCGATCCTTCTCGGCGGCGTTGGTGACGCGCACATCGACCCTGATCCGGGTCTCGGCCGGAACGACGTTGTCCGCGGTACCTGCCGTTGCGACGGTCGGCGTCACGGTCGTGTCGGCGTCGGCGAACGTCGCGATCCGCAGGATCTGATGTGCCGCCTCGATCAGCGAATTGACGCCGGCTTCCGGTTCGAGGCCCGCGTGAGACGCAACGCCGCGCACGATCACCTCGAACGTGCCGGTTCCCTTGCGACCGGTCTTCACCGCGCCCCCGTCGGCGCTCGGTTCGAGCACCAACACGTTCCCGCATGCCCGCGCCCGGGCTTCCAGCAACGCGCGAGATGTTCCGGAGCCCACCTCCTCGTCGGCGGTGAACAGCATCTCGACGCCGGTGTGATCGTCGAGCGCCGCCACCGCATGCACGGCTTGCACGATGCCGGCCTTCATGTCGAACACCCCCGGACCGGTGACGCGGCCGTCGGCCACGGTGAACGGCCGCTCGCCCAGGGCGCCGAGCGGAAACACCGTGTCGTGATGCCCGAGGATCAGGACCTTCGGGTTCGCACCGCCCGACCACTGCACATGCGGTCCGGCGGGTCCGTCGACCAGCTCCGCGGGGCGACCCGTTCGCTCCGCGATCAGCGCGGCCAGATTGTCGGCCGACTTGGTGAGGGCGTCGACGTCGAGCGACGGCGATTCGACCTCGACGAGACGTCGGAGGTCGGCAAGGAGGACGTCGAGCTCGGCCACGGACCAACCGTACAGGGCAAACGTGAGCGTGCCCGAAGTACGATTTCCGCACGGCCCGACGACCCGAAAGGAGTCCGCCGATGGCACGAATCATCCCTCCACTCGGTGGCGAGAAGGAAAGTCTTCTCGCCGCACTCGAACGCCACCGCGACGCCATCATGTGGAAGCTCGACGGTCTCGACGACGAACAGCTGCGGCGCAAGGTCGTGCCGTCCGGTCTCTCCCCCATCGGTCTCATGAAGCATCTCGGCTCGGTCGAGTACGGATGGTTCTGCGCCACGTTCGGACGGCCGCACGAGCCCTTGTCGTTCGACATCGACGACGAGGACGCCGACCTCCGGGTCGCCGCCGACGAGTCGTGCGACGACGTGATCGCCTTCTACGAGCGGGCCCGCACCGCGGCGAACGACGCCGTCGCCGACATCGATCTCGACGCGACCGGAACCGCATGGTTCGGCGACGAGGTGTCGATGCGATGGGTGATGATCCACATGCTCGAGGAGCTCGCCCGGCACGCCGGGCACATGGACATCATGCGCGAGCTGATCGACGGCAAGATCGGCGATCACGACCGCTGATGACCAGACCCGACGACGATCGATGCCCATCCGATCGCGGTGGGGCCGATTGAGCATCCGTCGAGCCGGGTACGCCTGGAGACGATGCGCGACGAGAACTCCGACGACCCGACGACGGTGTTTTCTCGGTTGCGGTCGTCGATTCCCGACTATGAGTTGAGTGCCAGTTGGGCAACGGTGCGGCGTCGCGCCCGGACCTGGCGGTGGCCGGCTGTGCAGATGGGCATCGCAGCGTCGCTCGCCTGGTTGGCGGCGGGCGCGGTCGTCTCCGACTCGGCGACATATGCGCCGATCACCGCGATCGGTGCTCTCGGAATCGGCCGCGAGCGTCGACTGAGCCGTGGCGGCGTGCTGATCGGCGGCTTGTTCCTGGGCGTGGGCGCCGCCGAGCTGGTGACCCCGCTGATCGGTGCCGGATGGTGGCAGATCGGCGTCCTGATGACCGCCAGCGCGCTGGTCGCCGGGGCGATCGTCGGTCGCGAACTGGCCGTGACGTATGCGGCGATCAACTCCGTCGTGCTCCTGACGATCCCCGGTTCCGAGGGGTGGCTGCCGAGCCGCCTCATCGCCGGGCTGATCGGCGTCGCCGTCGCCGTGGCGGTCATGCTCGTCATCGCTCCCGCACGCCCGGTGCGGTTGATCGACCTCCGCGTTCGGAAGGCCTGCCGACGCGCGGCCGACGCGCTCGACGAGACCGCCCGAGTGCTCAGGTTCGGACTCGGCCAGCAGCGCGACGGTGGCGATGGTCGGCCGCTCATCGCCCTCGCTCGTCGTCTCGACGACGAGATCGAGTCGAGCCACGAAACCGTCGCACAGGCGAAGGAGATCGTCCGCTGGTCACCCATCCGGCGATCCCGGGCGGGTGACGTCGCCCGCCTCGCCGAGATCACACACGAGCTTCGTCCGGCCCTTCGGACCGCTTCGACGATCGCTCGCCTCGCCGACCGCGCGGCCGTGAACGGGATCCCGGCGGGCGATCACCTCGTTGCTGGGATCTGCGAGGCGCGGGACGCGATCACCGAGTTCACCGATCGCTTGCTCAGGGGAACCGCGCCCGATGACTCCGTCGACGGCCGGGCATCGCTGGCGATCGAGCGACTGATGTCGCAGCCGTGCCGTCACGCGATCCTGATCGCTCTCCAGGAGGAGGTCCGGGGGCTGCTGGCCGATGTCGCCGCCGTGGTCGACACCGAGTTCGACGGTGCGACACCCGCCACGCGTGAACTCGCGGCCGGCGGCGAACTGAACGGGGTCGCGTTCGGACCGCGGTCCGTGCGCGCCGGCTGACGACGACGACGGCCTCGGCTCCGCACCGAGGTGCGCCGACCACCTGGTCCGCGCCGGCGGTTTGTGGTCGACTGACGGGATGGACCACCGCGCCGAGCTCGCCGATTTCCTGCGGGCCCGCCGGGACGCGGTCTCACCCGAGCAGGTCGGATTGCCGCCCGGCGCCGGTCGCCGCCGCACCCCCGGGCTCCGTCGCGAGGAGGTCGCACTGCTCGCCGGTGTGTCGATCACGTGGTACACGTGGCTCGAGCAGGGGCGACGCATCAACGCTTCCCCCGACGTGTTGACCGCGATCGGTCGAGCACTCCGACTCGACGACGCCGGGATCGACCACTTGCTCGCCTTGGCGCAACCGACCGTCGCGCCGGTCGACGCCCCTCAGGAGGCGCCGAGCGCGCTCGTGCGGCTGATCGAGTCGATGGAGCCCGCACCGGCCTATGTGCTCGGCCCCAGGTGGGAGTTCCTGGCCTGGAACGCCGCCCAGGCGCGCCTCTACCCGCGCATCGTGGAGTTGGAGGGCATCGAGTGCAACCTGTTGTGGGTGCTCTTCGCCGACTCGTTCACCCGCGAGCTGATCGTCGACTGGGACATCCACGCCCGGCAGGCGCTCGCCGAGTTCCGCGCCGGTACGACCTCACTGCGCGGCGATCACACGTACGCCGAGCTGGTCGAGAAGCTGTCGGCCGAGAGCGACGACTTCGCGACGTGGTGGCCCGAACACGACGTGGCCCAGTTCGAGACGCGGATCCGTCGCTTCCGTCATCCAGCCGCGGGGATCTTGACGTTCGAGTACCAGCAGCTGGCGCCGATCGAGTGGCCCGGCCTGCTCGTCACGTGCCAGCTCCCGGTGCCTGGCGACGACAGCGCCGAACGGCTCGCCGTGCGCCACTACCTGGTGTAGCACCCGGCTTCCTGACCCTGACCTGACCCGGTC
>JAHEKY010000166.1 GCA_024644465.1 Ilumatobacteraceae bacterium
GACGGTGATCGTGCCGAACTCCATCGGGAAGCCACCGGCCTCCGCGACGCCCGCCTTGGCGAACCCGGCGAGCTTGCGCAGCGTCACGTTGCACGGCGTCACCTCGTTCCACGACGAGGCGATTGCGACCTGGGGCTTCTCCCAGTCGTCGTCGCCCATGCCGATCGCCCGCAGCATCGAACGCGACGGTGCCTTCTGCATGCCGTCGGTGACGTCGCGCGACCGCGGCTTCACGTCGACGCTGGTCTCGCTGGGCCCGTCCGTCGGGTGCGACTGGTTGTCTGTCATGGGGTCGACAGTAGTGCCGCATCCGCGAATCGAGCCTGGTGGTGTGAGCACCGGTCGGCCACGGGGCGTCGCACCGCTGGCCGAGGCCCGGATGCACACGTCTCGGCGACTACCGTTCTGACGTGCCGCCGACGAACCCCGCCGCCCGCCACGGTGCGAGCGACCTCGCCGCGGTCGCACGCCGAGTCGATGCCGCGCTCGTCCCGCGAACTGCAGGGCGGTCCGCCGAAGACGTTGCGTTCGACGACTTCGCGTTCGAGCCGCGGGCCGTGGTCATCGACGGAACTCGGCTGGAACGGGGGATGAACGCAGCCGGCCAGATCATCGCCGCGGCCGCCGTCGAGTGGGCGGAGATGCCGATCGGATGGACGGCGCTGCAGTCACGGCGCGGCGTCGACCTGCTCGGCCTCGAAGACCCGGAGCGGGTCGACGTCCGCCGATTCGACGACGCGTTCGCCGTCGACACCGACGACATGCCGCGATTCCGCGAGCAGATCGCGCCCGCCATCCTCGACTGGATCGTCTGGCTCGACGAGCAGTCCGGTCCGCTGACGATCATCTTCGACGGCGTGACCGCGACCGACCGTCTGCGCGACCCCGACGTCCCGACGATCTTCGTCGCCAGGCTGGTCACCGATGACGACGCGTTCCTGGCGACGGCGAAGGTCGCCGTGCGGCTCGCCGATCATCTGGCCGCAATGATCGACGCCTGAGGGCGCCGCGCTCAACCCTTCTTCGCGTTGAGCAGCGCGGCGACCGCCTTGCCGTCCGCCTGGCCCTTCGACGCGGCCATCACCGCGCCGACGAGCGCTCCCATCGCCTTGCCCTCACCGGAGCAGAACTTCGCCCAGGCGTCGGGCTGGGCGGCGATCGCAGCGTCGACCATCGCCTCCAGGTCGCCGCTGTCCATCGCCTCGAACCCACGAGCCGCCGCGATCGCCCCCGGGTCGCCGCCGCCGTCGATCATCTCCGACAGCACCTGTTTCGCCTGCGTCGCGGTCAGCTTGCCGTCGACTTCGAGCGTGGTCAGCTTCGCGAGGTCGACCGCCGGCACCTTCGGGTCGTCCGCAAAGGCCTCCTTGACGTGGACCAGCGCCCGTGCCGCGTCGCCGCCCACGTTCCCGACCTCGAGCACGTACGCATCCTGGCCACGGTCGGTCACGACCATGACCGCTTCGGCATCGGGGGCCTGGCCCGTCGCGTCGGCCAATCGGGCCCGGCGCTGCGCCGGCAGGATCGGCAACCCTGCGCGAACCCGCTCGATCCACTCGGGGTCGGGGTCGACGACGACGAGATCCGGCTCCCGGAAGTACCGGTAGTCGTCGGCGTCCTCCTTCGAACGCAGCGTGTGGGTGCGGCCGTCGTTCTCGTTCCAGTGCCGCGTCTCCTGGCGGATCGTCTCGCCGGATTCCAGCCGCGCGATCTGGCGCTGCGCCTCGTACTCGATCGCACGGCCGACCGACCGCACCGAGTTGACGTTCTTGATCTCACAGCGGGTGTTGAAGTCGGCGCCGGGCTTGCGCACGCTGACGTTGGCGTCCACGCGCATCGAGCCCTCCTCCATCTTCGCGTCGGATGCGCCGATCGCCACGAGGATCGCGCGCAGCTCGGTGACGTACGCCTTGGCCTGCTCCGGGTGGCGGATGTCCGGGCGGCTGACGATCTCGACGAGCGGCACGCCGGCGCGGTTGAAGTCGATCAAGGAGTAGTCGCTGCCGTGGATCCGCCCGCCACTGCCACCGACGTGGGTCGACTTGCCCGTGTCCTCCTCCAGATGGGCGCGCTCGATGCCGACGCGGAACCCGTCCGGCAGGTCGAGCCAGCCGTCGACGTTGATCGGCTCGTCGTACTGGCTGATCTGGTACGCCTTCGGCATGTCCGGGTAGAAGTAGTTCTTGCGGGCGAACGTCGACTTCTGCACGGCGCAGTTCAATGCGAGGCCGAGCCGCATCGCCAGCTCGACCGCCTGCCGGTTGAGCACCGGCAGCGCTCCGGGCAGACCGAGCGTGACCGGATCGATGTTCGTGTTCGGCGCATCACCGAAGCGGTTCGGTGATGCCGAGAACAACTTCGTCCGCGTCGCCAGCTCGACGTGGACCTCGAGGCCGACGACCATCTCGTAGCCCTCGTGGGACCACCGTTCGAAGTCGTCGTTGGCGGGGTGATAGCCGTCGTCGTTGACGTACGCAATCGTCATCCGAGGCTCCTCTCCAGCGTCGCCGCGGTCCGGAACATCACGTCGTCGTGCAGCGCCGGGGCGATCACCTGCACGCCGACGGGCAGGCCGTGCTCGCCGGTGCCGTACGGCACGCTCATCGCCGGGTCGCCGGTGAGGTTGGACGGGATCGTGTAGGTGTCGCAGAGGTACATCGCCAGCGGGTCGGACGCCTTGTCACCGATCTCGAACGCGACGCTGGGCGACGCCGGTGTGATCAGCACGTCGGCCTTGTCGTAGGCGGCCGCGAAGTCGTTGGCGATCAGCCGGCGGACCTTCTGGGCCCGGCCGTAGTACGCGTCGTAGTAGCCGGCCGACAGCGCATACGTGCCGAGCATGATCCGCCGCTTGACCTCGTCGCCGAACCCCTCGGTGCGGGTGGCCATGTACATCGAGTTCGTATCGGGCGCGTCGACGCGCAGGCCGAAGCGCACGCCGTCGAAGCGGGCGAGGTTGCTCGACGCCTCGGCCGGTGCGATCAGGTAGTACGCGGTCAGTCCGTACGTGAACGCCGGCACCTCGACGTCGACGATCTCGGCGCCCGCGGCGCGCAGCGCATCGAAGGCGACCTCGACGCGTTCCTCCACATCGGGGCTGGCGCCCGTCGGCAGGTCGGTGATGCGGCCGACGCGCAGCCCGGCGACGCCCATGTCCAGCTGCCGGGTCAGCTGCAGCGGCCCCTGCTGGATCGACGTCGAATCGCCGGGGTCGTGCCCGGAGATCGCCTCGAGCGCGACGGCGGCGTCGGCGACGGTGTGGGCGAACGGCCCGATCTGGTCGAGGCTCGACCCGAACGCGATGAGGCCGAGCCGGCTGACGGCGCCGTAGGTCGGCTTGACACCCACGACGCCGCACAGCGCGGCGGGCTGGCGGATCGAGCCGCCCGTGTCCGAGCCGAACCCGATCGAGGCGAATTCGGCGGCGACCGCGGCCGCCGAGCCGCCGGACGATCCGCCGGGAACTCGCGTCGTGTCGAGCGGGTTCTTCGTCGGGCCGAACGCCGAGTTCTCCGTGCTCGACCCCATCGCGAACTCGTCGAGGTTCGTCTTGCCGACGATGATCGCCCCGGCATCGACGAGCCGGCTGACGACCGTCGCGTCGTACGGGGGACGCCAGTCGCCGAGGATCTTCGACGAGCACGTCGTCGGGATCCCCCGCGTGCACATGTTGTCCTTCAGTGCGACGGGCACGCCGGCGAGGAGGCCGGGATCGCGCCCGACCGAGACGGCGTCGTCGATCTCGGCGGCGCGTTCGCGCGCCGTGTCTGCCAGCACCAGGTTGAACGCATGGATCTCGGGTTCGCGGGCCTCGATCGCCGCGAGGTGTCGCTCGAGCACGTCGGCGGCCTTGACGACGTTGTTGCGGACGTTCCAGGCGATGTCGACGGCC
>JAHEKY010000079.1 GCA_024644465.1 Ilumatobacteraceae bacterium
CGCGCTGATCCGCAACGGCAACACTGCGGCGTCGGTCGCGGTCGCGATCGGCGGCGATGTCGTCCACGCCGCGGCGTTCGGCTTGCGCGAGCCGTCGGTCAGTGGCGACCCCGCCGAACCGCAGGACCGCTTCCGCATCGCCAGCATCTCCAAGCCGATCACCGCGATCACGCTGCTGCAACTCGTCGAGGACGGCGTCGTCGGCCTGGACGAGCCGGTCGGTCAACTGATCGCGGACGAGCTCGGGATCACGCCGTCGAACGGCGCCCGCCAGGTGACCGTGCGCCGTCTCCTCGACCACACGTCCGGATTCGGCAAGTTCGACACGCAGTTCTTCCGCGGCGGCGCGGACGACTGTACCGATGCCGCGCGCATCGGCATGCGCCGCGGTGTCGCCGGTGGCGGGTACCGCTACAGCAACATGAACTACTGCGTCGCGGGTGTGCTCGTCGAGGCGCTGACGGGCATGAGCTACGAAGCGGCCGCGTACACGTACGTGCTGACGCCGCTCGGCCTGTCCGGGCTGCGGCTCGCCAACACGGTCGATCCCGGGCCGGGTGAGGTCATCCATTTCACGACCGAGGGCCGCAACTACATGGAGACGCTCGGCGCGGCGGGGAGCTGGATCGCGACGCCGACCGACCTCGTCACGATCATCAACGCGCTCGACCCGTCGACGCCGGGCGTGAAGCCGCTCGACGCCGAGACGCTCGAGCTGATGAAGACGCCCGGCAACGGCCAGCTCGGCCAGCGGGGGTACGGGCTCGGGCTGATCTCGTACGGTCCGGGCCGCTACGGCCACACCGGCACGATCGAGAGCACGCACGCGATGGCGATGAACCGGGGGGACGGGGTCACGTGGTCGATCACGGTCGCCGGCCCGTACCCGGGCGACACCCCGCGGCTCGAGTCGATCATCAACCGCGCGTTCGAAGCCGCCGGGTTCATCTCCGGCTGACCGCCCCGCCGTCTCGCCATCACCTCCGCCGACCACCAACGCCGACCACCAACGCGTGAGGTTGTTGCGCACCTGCGCCGCAACAACCTCACGCGTTCGTCGTGCGCGTGGGTGCGGCGACGGGTGTCATCATGCAGGCGTGGGGGCCGACGCGATACCGATCACGGTGCTGGGCGGCTATCTCGGCGCCGGCAAGACGACGCTGCTGAACCGCCTGCTGCGCGACCCCGGTGGCCGCCGGATCGGCGTCGTCGTCAACGACTTCGGCTCGCTCGCGATCGACGTCGACCAGCTCGCGGGTGCCGGCGCCGACGGCCTCGTCAGCCTGCCGAACGGTTGCGTCTGCTGCTCCCTGGGCAGTGACCTGTACGCGGCGCTGCGGACGCTCGCCGCTCGGACACCTGCGGTCGACCAGATCGTGATCGAGGCGAGCGGCGTCGCCGACCCGGCGGTCGCAGCGGCGTGGGGCACCAGTACCGGATTCGAGCCGGGCGGCGTGATCGTGCTCGTCGCGGCGGACGACGTACGCCGGCTCGCGACCGACCGCTACGTCGGCGGGGAGGTCGTCCGCCAGATCGCCGGCGCCGACGTCGTCCTCGTGACGAAGTCCGACCTGTGCGACCACGCGGCGCTGGAGGAGTTGGATGCCTGGCTCGATGTCGCCGCCGCCGGCGTGCCGCGCCTCGCCGCACTCCACGGGGAGGTCCCGGTCGACGTCGTGCTCGGCGTCCGGCCGGATCACGTCCCGGCCGGGGCGCCGACCGACCACACCTCGCGCTATGTCACGTGGGCGCGTTCGGACGGCGAGGCCGATGTCGCGGCGCTCGACGCTCTGCTCGCCGACCCGCCCGCCGGCCTGCTGCGGCTGAAGGGCGCGATCCGGCTCGACGCGACGCACGCCAGAACGCTGCAAGTCGTCGGCCGCACCGTCCACACCGACCGCACCCAGGTCATGCCGGGCGCCTCGACGCGGGTCGTGGCGATCGGCATCCGCGACGTGCTCGACACCGCCGCGCTCGATGCGCTCGTCAGATGACGGGCCAGGGGTCGGACGCTGTGACGACAAAGTTGTGTCTGACACAACTTTGTCGTCACGGGCGGGCACCGGCGTGGGCGACGCCACCGACGACGGTTCCCCAGACGCCGATGTCCTTGATCGCCATCGGGTCGACGGTCAGCGGGTTGTCCTCCAGGACGGTGAAGTCGGCGGCCTTGCCGCATTCGATCGTGCCGAACTCGGCGTCGAGATGGAGCTGATACGCCGCGCTCGTCGTCACCGCACGCAGTGCGGACTGCGGCGAGATCCGCTCGTGCTCACCGAGGACGCGCCCCGACGGCGTCACCCGGTTGACCGCGCACCACATCGTGTGCAGGTGGCCGAGCGGGGTGACGTTGGCGTCGCTGTGGATCGAGAACGAGACCCCCTCGCGTTCGGCGGTCGCGCACGCTTCCATCCGCCGTGCCCGTTCGGGGCCGACCGTGATGTCGTGGTGCTGGTCGCCCCAGTACCAGAGGTGGTTCGTGAAGATGTTCGCGCACATCCCGAGCTTGGCCATCCGTCGGTACTGTGCGGCGCTCGTCAGTTGGCAGTGCTGCACGGTGTAGCGATGGTCGAGCCAGGCGCTCTCCAGCAACAGTTGCTCGACCGTGTCGATCCAGAGGTCGATCGTCAGATCGCCGTTGCAGTGGACGTGGGTGTTGATCCGGCGCTCGTGGAACGGACGGCACATGTCGAGCAGTTGGTCCGGCGGCACCATCCACACGCCGTGGTCGACCGCGACGTCGGTGCCCGTGTAGTAGCCGGGCCACTTCATCTTCGCGGTGAAGCCCTGGATCGACCCGTCGAGGACGATCTTCAGGCCGGCGGTGCGCAGCTTGTCGGTGTCGTCCATCGCGAATGCCGCGAGTTGGTCGGCGGCGGCGTCCCAGTCGGTGGTGCCCGGCATCATCCCGAGCACGTGGCGCTGCGCGATGCGCGCCGGGTAGCCGTCGCGGTTCACGACCCGTTGCCACAGTTCCATCTCCCGCGGACGTGTCAGTCCGCTCGCGGCGAGGTCGACGAGCATCGTGATGCCCTGGTTCGCGCAGATCTGGCCGAGCGCCTCGATCGTCGTCGGATCGTTCATCGTGCGCAGGATCGTCAGCAGGGCCGACGAGGCCAGCGCCATCGCCGGCATCTCCTGGAGCTCGCCGTTCGGTTCGCCGTCCGCATCCCGGGCCACGCCGACCGTCGTCGTGTCGCGCGTGATGTCGTGCCGTTCGAGCATCGCCGAGTTGACCGTCGCCAGGTGGGCGCTCGCGTGGAACACGAAGATCGGCCGCTCGGTCGACACGCGATCGAGGTGGTCGCGTGTCAGCCGCTCCTCGTCGGCGAAGTAGATCGGGTCGAATCCGCCGACGACGATCGGCTCGGTCGAACCGGCGGTCTGCTGGTCGAGGCCGCGGAGCAGATCGAGCAGCTCGGCATAGCTGCGGACCCCGGGTGCCGTCGAACCGTCCGCGCGATGCCGGTCGAACCATCCCGCGTAGGGGAGCAGTGCGAACGCCCCTTCGAGGGAGTGGGCGTGCGCCTCGATCATTCCCGGCGTGAGCACGTGCTCGGCGAAGCGGTCGTCGACGACGTGGCGTCCCCAGCTCCGGCACTCGTCGAGCGAGCCCGCCGCGAGCACCTTCCCATCCCTGACGGCGACCGCATCCACGACCGGCTGGCTCGGATCCATCGTCACGACCTCGCGGGCCGCGAACACGGTGATCGATTCGCCATCGGCCATGCCGGGAACGTAGTCGTGTCACATCTGGTGCCTGGCACCAGATGCAACGCCCGGGCGCTGCACCGGAATTCCTCTCGCAGGCATGGCGGAACTGGCGTAGCTTTGGGAGAGATGACCTGGAGGCGGTCCAGGTCTCGAGGGAGGGGTCATGACTCGAGTCGGCACACACAGGATCGTTCGGTGGGTCGCGGCCGCAGGGCTCGCATCGACCGCGTTGGTCGCTACCGGGGCGAGCCCGGCCGCAGCAGCGACCGAGGCACAGTACGCGAGCGCGTGGTCGTCGCCCGACCCGGTGCTGTGGTTCCCGCAACCCCCGTCCGCGAACGTGCTCGGACCGACCGAGGCGTCGACGCTGTGCGCCAGTACGTCCGGCAGCCCCGGCGGCGCGATCGCCCTCTTCACGTTCCCGGCCTTCTCGATCCCGGCCGGTGACGTGATTCAGGGCATCGAGGTGAAGCCCCGGTACCGCACCAACGACAGCCACTTCCTGCAGCTCACCGATGGCGGCGCCCTGATCGGCAGCCAGCAGATCCTCCCGCTGAACTTCCCGGGAATGTCGAACTGTGACAGCACGAGCGTCGTCACCGTCGGCGGCCCGATGGACCTGTGGGGCGCGGGCGGGCTGACCCCGGCAGACTTCAACGGCGGAAACATCGGGGTGCGGCTGCTGGAGAAGGTCGGAGGTGGGACCGATCCGGGCAACAGCATCCCGATCAACCTCGAGTCGATCCAGCTCGTCGTCCACCACGGCCCGGCGAACTCCGCTCCGACGGCCGATGCGGGTGGGCCGTACAACGTCGACGAAGGCGGCAGCGTCGCGCTGAATGGTGCGGGCAGCTCCGACCCCGACGGCGACGGGCTCACGTACGCCTGGGATCTGGACGACGACGGCGCGTTCGACGATGCGACCGGCGTCGCTCCGTCATTTTCCGCGGCCGGACGCGACGGCCCCGACACACAGACGATCCGGTTGCGGGTCAACGACGGCACGGTCGATTCCGCGCCGGACAGTGCGACCGTGAACATTCTCAACGTCGCGCCGACGATCACGTCCGTCAGCACTTCTCCGGCCACGATCGACGAGGGCCAGATGGTGACGGTCAGCGGCGTGTTCTCCGACCCGGCCGCCGCGCAGGAGGTCCACACCGGCACCGCCGTGTGGAGCGACGGTGCCGCCACGGTACTCACCGTGGGGGACACCACATTCTCGACCTCGCGGCTCTTCCCCGACGACCATCCGCTGACCGGCACCTCGCAGGACGCGTTCACCGTCGCGATCACGATCGACGACGGGGACGGCGGAACCGACACGGTCACCTCGCCGCCCGTCACCGTGCAGAACGTCGCCCCGACGATCGATTCCGTCAGCGTCAGTGCCGCCTCGATCGACGAGGGCGACGCGGTGATCGTCAGCGGCACGTTCACCGACCCCGCGCTCGGGGTGGGTACTGAGACGTTCAGCGGCTCGGCCCTCTGGAGTGACGGTGCGTCCACGGCGCTGACCGTCGGCGCCGGCACGTTCTCGACGTCGCGCACGTTCATCGACGACGACCCCTCCGGCACACCGTCCGACGACTTCACCGTCGACATCACGATCGACGACGACGACCTCGGCAGTGACACGGCGACGTCGCCGACGATCACCGTGAACAACGTCGACCCGGTCCTCGGCCTACTCACGGTGACGCCGATGGTCGACGAGGACGGCACGGTCTCACTTTCGGGTTCGTTCACCGACGTCGGCGTCGCCGACACGCACACGGTCAGCGTGGACTGGGGCGAGGGTGCGGCCGAGGCGGCGACCGTCGTGCAGGGTGCCGGATCAGGGACCTTCTCGGCGAGCCACCAGTACCTCGACGATGATCCGACCGGGACACAGCAGGACGCGTACACGATCACCGTCACCGTGACCGACGACGACACCGGCAGCGACACCGACAGCGTCGACACGCTCGTGAAGAACGTCGATCCCGTCGTCACGTCGATCGCCAGCGACGCGACCTTCGAGACCAAGGCGGAGGAGGGCGAGGTCGTCAACGTCAGCGGCACGTTCACCGACATCGGCACACTCGACACCCACACTGCGACGATCGACTGGGGTGACGGCAACGTCACTCCGGGGGTGGTCGTCCAGGGTGCCGGTTCGGGGTCGTTCTCGGGCGGCCACGCCTACGCGACCGGCGGCGTGTTCACCGTCACCGTCACGATCACCGACGACGACACCGGCTCGGCGTCGGACAGCACGCTGGCGGTCGTCACCGGCGTCGGGATCAACGCCGGCGTGCTCCAGGTCGTCGGCACGAACGGTGACGACAAGGTCCATGTGAAGCGGATCCAGGACGAGATCGACGTCTTCGCCAACTTCATCTCGCCGAAGCATCGCCGGTACGACCTCGCTGACGTGACGTCGATCGAGATCTGGCTCTGCGACGGCGACGACCGTGGCAACGTCCACCAGTCGATCGAACTCCCCGCCACGATCCACGGCGGCGCCGGTGACGACATGCTCTGGGGCGGCTCCGCCGCGGACTTCATCGAAGGGGGCGACGGCAGCGACCGGATCTGGGGTCGCAACGGCGACGACACGCTGCACGGCGATGCCGGCAACGACTCGCTCACCGGCGGCAAGGGCACCGACGTCCTCGACGGCGGGAGTGGCATCAACAAGCTCAAGCAGTGACGTGCTTCCGTGGCGGCGCCCTGTTCGCGCGCCAAGTGTGGGTGACCCGTCAGGTGAGGAGTGGGATGACGTCGTGCGCGACGACGTCGAGGTGGTCGAGGTCGTCGAGGTCCAGTACCTGGAGGTAGACCCGTTCGGCGCCGACGTCGTGCCACGCCCGCAGCGTCGCCGCGACTTCCTCCGGCGTGCCGGCGACGCCGTTCTCGCGTAGCTCGGCGGGCTCGCGGCCGATTCGGGCGGCCCGACGGGCGAACTCCGCCTCGTCGCGGCCGCAGCAGACGACGAGCGCCGCGGAGTACGTCAACTCGTCCGGATCGCGGTCGATCGCCTCGCATGCCGCGCGCACGCGTCCGGTCTGCGTCGTGAAGAAGTCACGGTTGACGAACGGCGTGTTGAACTCGGACGCGAAGCGGGCCGCGAGCGCGGGCGTGCGCCGTGGTCCGCCGCCACCGATCACGATCGGCACGTGCTCCTGCGCGGGCTTCGGCAGCGCCGGTGAGTTGGCCACCGGGTAGTGACCGCCGGGCGAGTCGAACGTCTCACCGACGGCGGTCGACCACAACCCGGTGATGATCTGCAGTTGCTCCTCGAGCAGGTCGAAGCGTTCGCCGAGCGGCGGGAACGGGATGCCGTAGGCATCGTGCTCCTGCTGGTACCAACCGGCGCCGAGGCCGAGCTCGACGCGGCCGCCCGACATCTCGTCGACCTGCGCGACGCTGACCGCGAGCGGGCCGGGCAGACGGAACGTCGCCGACGTGACGAGCGTGCCGAGCCGGATCGTGCTCGTCTCGCGGGCGAGCCCGGCGAGCGTGACCCATGCATCGGTCGGCCCGGGAAGGCCGTCCCGGTCGCCCATCGCGAGGAAGTGGTCGCTGCGGAAGAACGCGCCGTAGCCGAGCGCTTCGGCGCGTTGTGCGACCGCGAGCAGGTCGGCGTAACTCGCCCCCTGTTGGGGTTCGGTGAAGATGCGGAGGTCGGACAGTTCGAAGGCGGCCACGAACGGAGCCTATGAGTCGGGCGCCGCCGGCCACACCTCGACCGGGTGGCCCTCGAACCCGACGCGGACCCGCTGCCCGGTGTGCAGCAGGTTCGGCACCTGAGTGCGCGCCGCGACCGACGTGCCGTCGTCGAGCTCGACCTCGTAGCGCACGTCGTGGCCGTAGTACTCGACGGCCGCGATGCGCCCTGCGGCTCCCTCGGGCCCACGCCCGCCGTCGATCACGACCTGCTCCGGGCGGACGAGCACCGTCACCGGTACGTCGACGTCCAGCTCGGCCGCCGCCCGCACGCGCGCCGGGTGGGCGATCGGGACGGGTCCGAGTGCGGTCGAGGCCGTGTCCGCGTCGTCGATCGCGACGGTCCCGCGGACGAAGTTGGCCTCGCCGACGAAACCGGCGATCCACGGCGTACGCGGGTGGCGGTAGATCGTGTCCGGGGTGCCGACCTGCTGGATCCGGCCGTCGCGCAGCACCGCGACGTCGTCGCCGAGCACGAACGCCTCGTCCTGGTCGTGGGTGACGAAGATCGTCGTGACGCCGACGTCGCGCACGATCCTGGCGACCTCGGTACGGACCTGGGCGCGAAGCCCGGCATCGAGTGCCGAGAACGGCTCGTCGAGCAGCAGGACCGACGGCTGCGGGGCCAGTGAACGTGCCAGCGCGACGCGTTGCTGCTGGCCACCGGACAGCGTGCCCGGACGGCGATCCGCGAACGCGCTCAGGTCGACGAGTGCCAGCATGTCGGCGACGCGGGCATCGCGCTGCGTGCGGGTGAGTTTGCGGCCGGACGCGCGCAGCCCGAACGCCACGTTCTGCGCCACTGTGAGATGCGGGAACAGCGCGCCGTCCTGGAAGACCATGCCGACACTGCGGCGTTCAGGATGGAGCCAGATACCACTGCCGCGTTCGGGCGCGGTGCTGACGACCCTGCCGCCGATCGCGATCGCGCCCGCACTCGGCCGTTCGAGCCCTGCGATGGCACGCAGGAGCGACGTCTTGCCGCAGCCCGACGGCCCGAGCATCGCGGTGATCGCACCGGCCCGGATCTCGAGCGTCGCATCGACGACGGCGTGGACGACGCCGCCGTCGTCGGCGTCGTAGGTGACCGAGACGCCGTCGAGTGTGACGTGGGCACCCGGCCCACCGACCGGCGTCGTCGCGCCGGGGCCGCCGGGGCGCGGGTGTGATCCGCTCGTCATCGGCGGTCCAGGGTACTCGCAGGTGCGGGCGGGTCCGGTTCCGCGTCCGTCGGGCCGAGCGCTCACGTCCGAAGCGCTTCGCTCCGGCGGAGCACCAGTGCCCACGTCAGCAAGGCGGACAACGCGACCAGGACGAGCGAAGCAAGGCCGGCTGCCGCGTAGAACCCCTCCTCGTAGGACGCCCAGATCTCCGTGGACAACGTCGTGAACCCGATCGGCGAGAGCAGCAGCGTCGCCGGGAGCTCCTTGAGCGTCGACAGCATCACGAGACCGCCGCCGGCAACGAGGCCGGGCCGCATCAACGGCAGGTCGACGCGCAGGATCCGGCGGACCGGGTTCGGTTCGAGCAGTCGGCTCGACTCGCGCAGGCCGTTCGGGACCGCCCGGACCGCCGCCTCGTTGCTCGCGAGCGCCTGGCTGCCGAAGTGGACGACGTACGCGAAGACGAGCAGCGTCGAGGTCTGGTACAGGCTGTTCAGCGCCGGCGTGTTCAGCGTGAGCACGGCGAGCGCGAGTGCGATCACGAGCCCGGGGATCGCGAACCCGCCGACGACCGAGACCGCCGCGAGATCCGACAACCGGTGCGGCCTTCGGGTCGTCGCGAGCGCGATCGGCAGCACGACGGCAACCGCCAGGATCGCTGCGAGCACCGACACGGTCGCCGTGTTGATCGCGGGGTCGACGAGGTCGGCGAGGTCGACGCGCCCGGCAGTGAGGCCACGGCGCGCCCACGTGCCGAGGCTGAGCAGCGGAACGATCAGCCCGACGCCGAGCACGGTGAAACAGGCGGCGAGCGCCGGCGCTGCCCGCCAGCCCAACTCCAGCGGCCGCCCGGTCGCGCTCGACGCGCGATCGTCGGGGGTCGCCCGCCCGCGCTGCGAGCGTTCGAGCGAGACCACCGCGATCGCGAGGACGAGGACGACCGTCGCCGAGGCGAACGAGAGGGCCCGGTTCGTCTGGCGAGTCGCGAAGATCACGCGGGTGAGCGTGTCGAAGCCGAGCAGCTGGACCGCGCCGAACTCGCTCAACGTGTACAGGAAGACGAGCAATCCGCCTCCGAGGATCGCCGACCGGAGCTGCGGCATCGTCACCCGGAAGAACGTCGCCGTCGACGACAGCCCCAACAGACGCCCACTCTCCTCGAGGCTCGGCCGCAGCCCGGCGAGCCGGGCCGACACCGGCAGGAGGACGTACGGGTAGGTGAACGCGCTCAGCACGAGCCACGACGCCCCGAGGCCGCGGAAGCGGCGCGGGGGCGTGAGTCCGACCGCCTCGAACGCGTCGTGGATCACGCCGCCCGGTGTCAGCCCGGCGATGAACGCCGCCGCGCCGACGAACGAGGGCAGCACGAGGGGCAGCACGAGCGCGATCCGCCAGAAACGGCGGAAGGGGAGGTCGGTTCGGGTCGTGAGCCACGCCAGCCCGGTACCGACGATCGCCGTCGTCACCGAGACGAGCACCGACAACTGGATCGTGCGCCACAGCGGCCCGGGGACCTGGCCGAGGACGTCGTCGAGGTCCCCGCCGAGGCGAACCGTGCGCCAGACGACGAAACCGGCCGGGCCGGCGAACACCAGGCCGATCGCGAGGCCGAGCAGCTGGTTCAGCGTCATCGAGGCGCGTCGCCGGCCCGGAGCGTGCACGTGTCCCGCCGCACGTCGCCCCCCTGGGACGCCGACCGCGGTGACGAGGTCGGTCACGACGACGGCGCCCCGGACGACACGGCCGTCAGCTCTCGAGCCCGGACTTCGCGATCAGCTCGCGTGTCGCCTCCAGGCCACCCGCCAGATCCTCGAAGGCGATGCCGCCGACGTCGTCGGCGTCGCCGAAGTCGATCGGCGGGATCGTCGCCGCCGGGGATTCGCCGCTCGCCAGCGGGTATTCGAACGTCTCGTTGGCGAAGTACTGCTGGCCGGTCGAGCCGAGCAGGAAGTCGATCAGTTGCGTCGCGACGTCGGGCCGGTCCGTGCCCTCGATGATCGCCGCGCCGGTGATGATCAGCGTCGAGCCGGGGTCGTCGGCCGCGAACTGATGGTTCGCCGACGGGGCGTCAGGGTCCTCCTCCAGGGCACGGAAGTTGTAGTAGTGGTTGACGAGCCCGACGTCGACCTCACCGCGGCCGACGGCGGCGACGATCGCGGAGTTCTTCGGGTACAGCACCGGATCGTTGGCGTCGAGCCCCTCGAGGAACGCCAGCGTCGCGTCGTCGCCCTCGGTGACGCGCATCGCGGTGACGAAGTCCTGGAAGGAGCCGTTGCTCGGGGCGACACCGATCCGTCCTTTCCACGCCGGGTCCGTCAGGTCGAACACGCTCGTCGGCAGCTCGCTCTCGTCGAGCAGGTCGGTGTTGTAGACGAGGACGCGCTGGCGACCGGAGAAACCCACCCAGCGCCCGCCGTCGTCGCGCACGGTCGCCGGGACGAGGTCGAGTGTCGTCTGCGGCAGTTCTGCGAGGCGGCCGTTCTGCTCGAGGAACCCGAGCGAGCCCGGGCTCTGGGAGAGGAAGACGTCGGCGCGGGCGTCGCCGGCGGCGGCCTCCTCCTCGAGCAGGAGGGCGAGGTCGGCGGAGTCGCCGTACTTGACGTCGACGGAGATGCCGGTCGCTGCGGTGAACTCGTCGAGGATCGGTTGGACGAGGTCCTCGGTGCGGCCGGAGTACAGCGTGACGCTCGTCGCGCCGGAGGTTGTCGACGGGGACGTCGAGTCGGTTCCCGATGGTGAGGTCGAGTCGTCGCTGCCACATGCGGCGCCGATCAGCGTGAGCGCCGCGACGGCGCCGGCGAGCAGCCGCGTACGGGGGCGGGAGGTGAGGGGGTTCGACATAGGCTGAGCAGTGTAGACCGACCCTGATCGAAGTTGTCAAGCATGCCTAACAACGAAGGTGTGACATCGATCGCAGGGAATCGAATTACGCTTCGGCGATGTCGGAACATCTCATCGAGCGGTGGTCTCCGGCACTCGGTGCCGAAGTGCGCGGCCTCGATCTGGGCGCCGCTGCGGACGGCCGACGCGACGACCTGATCACGGTCGTCTACGACGCCTTGATCGAGCACCAGGTGCTGTTCTTCCGTGACCAGCACCTGCCACCCGCCGCGCACCGCGAACTCGGTGTGCGGCTCGGCGAGTTGGCGCCGCGCCACCACAGCTACGTCACACTCGACGGCCATCCCGACGTCGCCGTGCTCGACTGGTTGCCCGGAGTCCGCCCCGACGCCTCCGAGTGGCACAGCGACATGACGTTCCGGTCGAAGCCGCCGTTCGCCTCGATCCTCAAGGCGATCACCGTGCCCCCGGTCGGCGGGGACACGTTGTGGGCGAGCATGTACTCGGTTCACGACGCGCTCGACCCGGGGTTCCGTGCGGACCTCGAGACACTGCTCGTCGACCACGACCCCGGTCAGTTCCGCAACGGTGCGTACGAAGCGGGCGGCAACGAGGGGATCGCCGAAATGCACGCCCGAGCGGGCAACGCGGTGTGGCCGATCATCTCGCATCACCCGGTGACGGGCCGCCCGTACGTCAACGTCAGCGAGTCGAACAGTCGCTGGATCATCGGGCTCGGCGCCGCCGAGTCGCAGCGCATCCTGAGCTATCTCTTCGACACGATCAACCGGCCCGAGCATCATGTGCGGTTGCGCTGGCGGCCGAACACGGTGGCGATCTGGGACAACCGGGCGACGCAGCACTACGCGGTGGCCGACTACACGCAGTACCGCCGGACGATGCACCGCGTCGCGGTCGACACCGACCGCCGACTCGAGCAGTCGATCGCCGCGCACGCCGCGCGACACTGACGCATGGCATCTCTTCCCCAGGCCGGCCGGCCTGTCGACGACGTGATCACCGAACTCGCCGCGAAGCGGTCCGACGACGTGAGGTGGGCCGACGGGAAGACGTTCGGGATGGTCTTCGACGGCGGGCCGAGCGTGCATGCCGTCGCCGAGCAGGCCGCCCGGCTGTTCCTCCACGAGAACGCACTCAACACGCAGGCGTTCCCGTCGCTGCGCGCGATCCAGTCCGAGGTCGTCGGCTGGACGGCGGCGCTGCTGAACGGCGACGAGGCGACGGCCGGGTTCCTCACGAGCGGCGGCACCGAGTCGATCCTGTGCGGCGTGCTCGCGGCGCGCAAGCGGGCCCGCGCCGAACGTGGCGTCACCGAGCCGGAGATCGTCCTCGCCGAGTCGGCACACGCCGCGTTCCACAAGGCAGCCGACAACTTCGGATTGACGGTGCGACGGGCGCCCGTGCGCGACGACTACACCGCCGACGTCGACGCGATGGCCGGGCTCGTCGGGCCGAACACCGCGCTCGTCGTCGGATCGGCACCGCAGTACCCGCAGGGAGTGCAGGACGACATCCCGGCGATCGCCGCGCTCGCCGCATCGGTCGCCGCGAACTGTCACGTCGACGCGTGCATGGGCGGATTCGTCCTGCCGTTCGCGGAGATGCTCGGGCGTGAGGTGCAGCCGTGGGACTTCCGCGTGGAGGGTGTCACCACGATCTCCGCGGACGTCCACAAGCTCGGCTACGCCCCGAAGGGTGCGTCGGTGATCCTCCACCACTCGAAGGAGTCGCGGGCGTACCAGACGTTCGTGTTCGACGAGTGGCTCGGCGGGTTCTACGCGTCGCCGAACATGCAGGGCTCGCGGTCGGGTTTGCCGATGGCGTGTGCATGGGCGGTGATGCAGCACCTCGGCATCGACGGCTACGTCGAGCTGACGCGCTCGACGCTGGAGAACGCGGACGCGATGCGGGCCGGGATCGCCGCGATCGACGGCGTGCGGGTGCTGGGAGACGGGCGATTCCACCTCGTTGCGATGGCGGCCGACCCGGCGTTCGCGACCGCCGCCGGCGGCCCGGTCGACATGTTCGCCCTCGGCGACGCGCTGCTCGCGAAGGGGTGGTACCACGACCGTCAGAAGCCGCCGGACAACCTGCATTCGACGGTCAGCAACACGAACGCCGGGGTGATCGACGACTACCTCGCGGACCTCGCCGAGTGCGTCGCCGCCGTCGGTGCGACGCGCACCGCCGATCGCACCACGACCTACGCCACCCTCGAGTGAGTCGTCGTTGCGCCGTTCGACGTCAAAGTTGTGTCAGACACAACTTTGACGTCAGTTGATCTGCTTGGCGGCGTCGGCCCAGAACGGCTCGCGGAGCTTGAACTTCTGGAGCTTGCCGGTGGCGGTGCGGGCCAGCTCGTCACGGAACTCGACGCGCTTCGGGCACTTGTAACCGGCGAGCCGCTGCTTCGTGAACGCGATGATGTCGGCTTCGCTGACGTCGGTACCCGGCGCCGTGACGACGAGCGCCGTGACGAGTTCCCCCCACTTCTCGTCGGGGATGCCGATCACCGCGACTTCCGTGACGTCGGGGTGCTGGAAGATCGCGTCCTCGACTTCGATCGACGACACGTTCTCACCGCCCGAGATGATCACGTCCTTCTTGCGGTCCGAGATCACGACGTAGTGGTCGTCGTCGATGATGCCGCCGTCACCGGTGTGGAAGAACCCGTCACGGATCGCCGCGGCGGTCTGGTCCGGCTGCTGCCAGTACCCGTCCATGATCGTGTTGCCGCGGGCGAGGATCTCACCCTGCTCGTCGACGGCCATTGTCGTGCCGATGGCTGGCGCGCCGGCCCGACCGAGCTTGGTCGCCCGCTCGGACGGTGAGAGGTCGTCGTACTCCGCGCGCTTGCGGTTGATCGTGAGCAGCGGCGCAGTTTCGGTGAGCCCGTAGATCTGGACGAACTCCCACCCGAGCTCGGTCTCGGTGCGTTCGATCGTGCGCGTCGGCGGGGGAGCACCGGCGACGACGATCCGCACGCGGCCGCTGCCGGGGATCGGCCCGTCCCACTCGGCCGCGGCGTCGAGTACCGCGTTGAGCACGGCGGGGGCGCCGCAGATCAGGGTGACGCCGTGCGCGTCGACGCGATGCAGGATCTCGGCACCGTCGATCTTGCGGATGATGATGTGCTGGCCGCCCATCCCGCTGACCGCATAGAGCATCCCCCAGCCGTTGCAGTGGAACTGCGGCAGTGTGTGGAGGTAGACGTCGCGGTCGCTGACGCCCATGTGCCAGCCGAACGTCGTCGCGTTGATCCAGACGTTGCGGTGGGTGAGCTGAACGCCCTTTGGTCGCGCCGTCGTGCCGGACGTGTAGTTGATCGTGGCGGTCGTGTCCTCGTCGGGTTCCCACGGGGCCGGTTCCGTGTCGAACCTCATGATGGCGGCGTCGCTCTCTGCGCCGATCGTCATCTTCCGTTCGCACTCGACGCCCGCGAGTGCGTCCTCGAGTTCCGGGTCGACGAGCAGCAGGCGGGCCCCGGAGTGTTCGATGATGTAGGCGACCTCCGCCGCGACGAGGCGGTAGTTGATCGGTACGAGCACCCGGCCGGACCCGGAGACGCCGAACAGCGCGGTCAACAGTCGGGCCGAGTTGTGGCTGACCATCGCCACCCGCTCGCCGACGCCGATACCCATCTCGTCGAGACCGGCTGCGATCGCCCGCGCTCGCCGGGCCATCTCGCGGTACGTGATCGCGCCCCACGATTCGGCGGGCTGATCCGGTTCGTCGACGACGGCGACGCGGTCCGGGTAGACCAGCTCAGCACGGGTCAGGAAGTCATTGACGGTGAGCGCAACCTTCATGCCCCGAACCTATTCCGAACGCGGCGCCCCCGAAGATCCGTGACGGCCAGGCTGTTACATCTGGTGCCTGGCACCAGATGTAACGGTGAGGGGCCAGGGGCGGTTGCGTTCCATCGTCAGGGCGAGGTCGAGCAGCAGCGGTTCGCTGAAGTGGCGGCCGACGATCTGCAGGCCGATCGGCAGGCCGTCGACGGAACCTGCGGGCACCGAGATGGCGGGATTTCCGTGGAGGTTCGCCGGGAACGTGAGGCGGCCGTTGTTGCCCATCCCGCCCTCGACGCCGCCGAACACCGACGGCAGCGGACCCTCGGCGTCGAACGCGACGTCGGGGTTGCTCGCGGCGAGCACGAAGTCGACGCCGTCGGCCGGATCGAAGATCCGGGCCATCGCCTCGTTGACC
The DNA here is from genome assembly GCA_024644465.1 of Ilumatobacteraceae bacterium. GTDB lineage: Bacteria > Actinomycetota > Acidimicrobiia > Acidimicrobiales > Ilumatobacteraceae > Ilumatobacter_A. Next base: position 15,660 of record JAHEKY010000079.1, read on the forward strand.
TCCATCCGGCGCCGCTCGATCCGCGCCCGGC
>JAHEKY010000080.1 GCA_024644465.1 Ilumatobacteraceae bacterium
CACCATCCGTCGGCCGCCGAACCGGAACCAGACGATTTCTTGACGATCGGTGCCGGCGGGCGTGTTCCGGGTGCATCTCGGTCGGCCAGACTGCGACCGTGCAGGAACGAGGAAGCGACATCGCGGAAATGTGGGACGCCGGGCTCGCTACGCGTCTGCGCGACGTCACATTGAACGCGCCGCTGACGCCCGCCACCGCCGCACGTGCGATCCCGATCGTGCGACGATTCGGGTTCGCCATCGTCGCGTCGGCACCATGTGGTCGGGGCGCGGGGGCGATCACCGCACGCGCCGACGACCTGCGCGTCTTCGGCGCCGCCCTCGGGACGCCGGTCGTGCAGTCGCCCCGAGCGGAAGTGGTCGAGGACGTCAAGGACTTCTCCGACACGGGCGAGCGCGACGACCGCGGGTACCGGTCCGGCGGGGAGCTGACGCCGCACTCCGACCCACCGACGCTGATCCTGCTGCACTGCCTGCAGCCGGCCCAAGAAGGAGGTGAGAGCCACCTCGTCAACGTGGGCTCGATCGTGCACCGGATGCTCGCGACCGACCCCGATGCCGTCGACGAGCTGTTCGCGCCGCTGCCCGACTGGCGGGTACCCGGCCAGTACGGCATCGCCGAGGCCGGGCCGGCCGCGCCGCGACCGGTGCTCGCCCGCCACGGCGCCACGCTGAGCTGCGTGCTGTATCGGCCCTACATCGAACTGGCGGCGGACACGTCGGGCCCGGCGTTGACCGCGGCCCAGACCGCCGCGCTCGACCTGTTCGCGATGTTCTCGAACGACGACGACCTCACGGTGCGGTTCGTCCTCCGACCCGGCGAGACGCTGCTGCTCCACAATCGGGCGGTCCTCCACGCCCGGACGGACTACGTCGACTGGCCCGATCCCGATCGGCGCCGGCACCTGCTGCGGATGTGGATCGACGCGCCGGATCGGTTTCCGGTCCATCCGACGCACGAACTCGGCGACTTCTTCCGCCCGCTCGTTCGATGATTTCGAAAATGAACGATTGAATTGAGTGCTCTTTTTTGTTATAAACGAATGAGGCGGCGGCAAACGCCGGGGCGGGACTCACCCTGACAAATCCCGAAGGGAGGTCTCCGATGAATGGAGACACTCGCACATTCAGCCGTGTCGCTGGTTTCGTCTCGAAACAGCAGATGCTCGACGTCAATCAGACGCTCGCCCAGTTGTCCGAGCGCATCGGCGACCGAGGAGGTGACGTCGCCGGCTACGTGTTCGCGTGGGACAAGTACGTGTACGACGTCGGTGACATCGCGTCGAAGGCCGTGTCGTTCGGCGGCCGACGGGCAGAGGCCGTCCTCGACCTGAACACCCGCCTGTCCGACGTGATGCAACTCGCCGCAGCGACCGAAGTCGACCAGCTGGCCGGGTACATCTACACGGAGGACAAGAAGACCTTCATCGTCGGCTCACTCGCCGAGGAGGGCCTGTCGATCGACCCGCCTGACTTCCGCCGATGACGGACCCGTCGGTCGCGGAACGGGTCCCACCCGCACCGCGACCGGGTTCTGCCGACGACCAACGGCCGTTCGTCGGCAGCCAGCTTCGGCTCATCGACGAATGGCTGGAAGCGAACATCGAGGAATTCGACCCGTTTTCAGCCGCAACGCCGAAGGGTCGCTATGCGCGGCGCAAGGCGTTTGCTGAGCTGGCGATCTACGCGTACGTCAGGAACAACGATCCGCACAGCAATCGGCCGAACGCCGTGCTCGACGGCATCGCACGACACGTCAACTCTGACAGCTTTCGAGCGCTCATATTGCGTCACCCGAAGCAGTTCCTGCTGTACTCTTCCCCGGTCGTCTGTACCCAGGACGCAGGTCATTTGTCGCCGGAGACCGCCGCGGCGGTCGAGCGGACGCTGCGGCGCGAGGCGGTCTGGGCGACCGAGCGGGTCCCCCACCGGATGCTCGACCTCTGGAACTTCTGCGCGGCGTACGGGTATACCCCGCACCGACTCGAGCTGCCCCAGATCGTCGACCACGGCATCGTCGGCCGGCTCGACCCGATCGAGTCGAGCTTGCGTGATGCGTACGGCTGGACCCACCACATGTTGTTCGCCCACAACTTCGGCATCGCGACCCCGGCGGTGACCTGCACTCCGCTGCCGTACGACGAACAACTGGCCGTACTCCTGACGCTCTGCCGGTACATGGCAGAGGACAACACCGACGTCGCGCTCGAGTTGGTCTACGGGCTCGCGTTGCAGCGTCAACTCGACGACGTGACCCGGGACGTGTTCCTCGACTGGCTCGGACGCAAGGCTGCGGACTTCGACGGGATCGTGCCGGGCCCGATCAGCGAAGAGGACGCGGCGACAGACCTCCCGGAGGAGATCGATTCCGACTGGTACACCCACTACCACACGAGGTTGGTCGCCGCCTCGGCGCTGCGCTACGCGCGGTTCTACTGGTCACGCCCCGCACCGGATCCGATCGATCCGACCATCGGCGTCGACGACCTGATCGCGTGTGGTGAGCCGCTCGCCGCGTTGGCACGGTACGAGCTTCCACTGGGCGTCGCCAAGGCGATGGATCTCGCCGAGCGCGGCGGCGCGCTGGCGCAGTCCGCGCTCGACGTGGTCCGCGGATTCCTCGCACACCACTGCGCAGGGGCGCAGCTCGGGTTCTGGGTGGACGAGCGAGCTCAACACGACAGCGTCCACGGCCCCGGTGCATTCGACGAGACCATCCTCGAACCGATGGACGCCCTGATCGGCGGCTGGGTACGCGAGCTGACCTCCACCCGCGACGCTCCGACGGGTTGAGGATCTGGGTGGGCGATCGGTCCTAGTCTGCGATCGTGGGGCTCGAGTGGGAGCAGACGATCATCGACGCCGCCGACCCGGCGCGGCTCGGCGAATGGTGGCGAACCGCGCTCGGTTGGGTCGTCGTCGACGCCAGCGACGACGAGTTCGAGATCCGAGCGAGTGCCGATCGTCTTCCCGGGCTCCTGTTCGGTCGGGCCGACGGGTCGAAGACGGTGAAGAACCGGCTGCACCTCGACTTGCGCCCCGACGACCGCGATGCCGAGGTCGAGCGCCTGATCGCGCTCGGCGCGCGCCCGGTCGACATCGGCCAGGGCGAGCAGACGTGGGTCGTGCTGGCCGACCCCGAAGGCAACGAGTTCTGCGTGTTGTCCTCGCGACGCGACGATGCGTGACCCCGGCGAAGGCATCTCGCCCGACGGCACGATCGTGACCGGCGTCGGCATCGACCGCGTCACGGAGACTTTTCGGCCGGTCCTCGACGCTGCAGTCGCCGCGATCCGCGAGAGCGATCCTGCCGCTGCGCTCTACGTCTACGGGTCGGTCGCTTCCGGGCAGGCCGAGCACGGACGATCCGATGTCGATCTGTTGGCGATCGGCCTGTCCCCAACCGAGGCGACGCGGATCGCCACCGACCTCTCGGCCCGGTTCACCGACGTCTGCCGGGCCGTCGACATCGCAACGACGACTCGGGCCGATCTCGACGCCGAAACCGACGAGGCGCACGGGGGCCGGGTCTTCCTGCGGCACTACTGCGTCCACCTGAGCGGGCCGGATCACGCTCCGACCGGCGTCGACCATCCCGCGGACGCGCGGGCGGCGCGTGGATTCAACGGCGACATCGCGCGTCACGCGCAACGCTGGCGGAGTGCCCTCGCCGGCGGCGGCGACGCCGGCGCGCTGGCCCGGACGGTGGCACGCAAGACGTTGCTCGCCGTGGCCGGGCTCGTCAGCGTGCGCGATCGCACGTGGACGACCGACCGCGAGTCGGCCGCCTCGCGCTGGGCCGAACTCGAACCCGGGCTCGCACCGGGGCTCGAACTGCTCACGAAGTGGAGCAACGGAGCGGAGACGCCCGGCGCCGACGTGGTCCGCACCACGCTCGACGAGACGGTCGCAGCGATCGTCGCGCAGTTCGCCGACCTCATCGGGCTGTGGGACGACGATGCCCCGTGACCGACGACGAACGCGCTCAGGCGGTCGCGCGCTCGCGCAGCGCGTCGGCGCGCGAGGGTCGGTGCCCCAAGACGTACGAATCCGACGTCGTCGCCGCGGTGATCGTGCGCGGGGCGAACCACATCGCGCGGTACGGCGTCCAGTCCGCTTCGACGAGGAAGCGAACGTCGATCTCCGTGTCGCTGCGGACGAAGCGGCCCGCGGTGACGTCGACCGTCCAGAGCACGTCGGCGACCGGCACCCGGATCACACCGGCGCGGACGACGGCGACATCGTCCGGCGCGTGGTCGCCCGCGAGTTCGACGGCGTCGGCGGCGACGTCGTCGACGACGGGCTCGCGCACGGTGTGCATCACGATCGAGCCTGCCAGTACTGCCGCGTTCAACGCATCGACGAACACGCGCGTGCGCATCGTGTCGAGTTCACACGTGGGCCGCAGCACGACGCAGGGGCCACGCATCGTGATCGTGACGATCTCGTCGACGGCGGCCAGGTCGGGCCCTGCGGCACTCCACTCGTCCAGCACGCCGTCACCTCCATCGAATCGTCTGGACTGAATCCTGGATGACCGAAGTAACGGATCGGTAACGAGGTGGTGCCATCTTCGTGATCGTTTCCGGCTCGGGGCCCGTTTCGGTACGCAGACGGCGCGCCGTTCACTCCCCGTGATCGGCGCGTCGCGCGACGAACACGAACTCCCTGCCGGGCCGATCCGGAGCGTCCCGGACATCGTCGACACTCCAGCCGGTCTCGGCCAGCGAGACGGCGATCTCGTCTGGGCCTGGGAAGCGGAGCGTGGACGCAGACGTGAGCACGGCGCCGTCGTACACGAAGCGGAACGTGTGGATGAACGAGACGTGCGGCAGCGACACGTCGGTCAGTTCGACCCACGTCTCGACCGGGCCGGCAGGCGTGTCGACACGCCGCCGGGACGCTTGTGCGTTCCACTCCTCCCAGGCTCGGCGCGCGGGATCGCGCGTCTCGAACACCAGCCGCCCGCCGGGACGAACGGCGCGATGAACCGCGCGCAATGTGGCCCACCACTGCTCGTCGTCGAGGAAGACCTGGGCGACGTTTCCGGTCATCAGCGCGAGCGCGACGGCGAGGGGCGGCAGCGTCGAGGCGTCGCCGCGCAACCAGCGGACCCGGTCGGCGCCGGGCTTGCGCCGGGCGACATCGAGCGACGCGCCGGCGGGGTCGACTCCGACGACGTCGATGCCATCGGCGGCGAGCCGGCACGCGAGTGTTCCGGTCCCGCAGCCGATGTCGAGCACCGACGTGGCACCGAACTCGCCGACGATCGCGACGTAGCTGTCGAGGTCGGAGCGGTCGGCATCGACGGCGTCGTAGATCTCGGCGAGCCGGGGGTCCGCGAAGATCGCGTCGGGCATCCGCGCAGGCTAGGACGTCGGACAGCCCGGGTGCCCAGAGCGTGCTCAGCGGGTCGCCGCGGCACCGGCCCCGTGCTGCGATTCGATCACCGCGAACCACTCGCGAGCCGACGATGACCAGGCCGCGCGCCGATCATGGAACACGCCGGCCGCCGTCGTGCCGGCCCAGCGATCCGGCAGGAGCTCGGTGGGCAACTCGGGGTCGGTCGACGGGAACTTCCGCCACTCGTGGACGAGTTCGACGACCGCCCGGAACGACGCCTCGTCTCCGCTCGGCCGGCGTTCCTGGTGGGCGCGGCAGAACTCGACGTATGCCGCTTCCAGATCGTCGAGCGCCCAGGCGCGCGCCACGACGTCGGTGTCGTCGGTGGTCGACACGGTGCGCGACCGCAGCACGACGCTGTCCGCCAGCAGGCCGAGGTCGGCGAGCGTGGCGCGGAGCTCGGGTTCACGCGCGACGTGGGGCGAGATCGCGAGGCTCGGCGACAACTCGCCGAACCCGTCGAAGGCCAGCCGCGTCCGCAGCCTCTGGCGCAGCGCCCGCTGCGATTCGGGGACAGGGCAGTGCGCGAGGAGCCACTCCCCGTCCCATGCGACGCTGTTCGTCCCGAATTCATAGATCCGTTTTGCGCCCGATTCGAGCAATTGGCGGCCGGCCGTCGTCAGCGTCCACCGGACATGGCGCCCGTGCCGGCTGGACTCGATCAGTTCGTCGTCGGCGATGCGGGCGATCGCCTGGCGGGCATTCTTCTCGCCGATACCGAGTGCGTCGGCCGCGGCGACGAGCGACGAGGTCCACGCCGACCCGCCCGACGGCATCACGAACTCGCCGAACACGGTGAGCAGCAGCGCCTTCGCGCCGCCGTTCTGCGCGGGAAGTCGTCCGGTCACGGCACGGTCCCGGCGGTCAGGTCGCCGACTCCAGGCGCTCGCGCAGCGCGAACCGGCGGATCTTGCCGGTCGCGGTCTTCGGCAACTCGTCGACGACGACGATGCGACGCGGGCGCTTGAATGCCGCCATCCGGTCCCGACAATGCTGCTCCAGCTGCGCCGGATCCGGTCGTGCGCCGCTGGCGGGCACGACGAAGGCGACGACTTCTTCGAGGCCATCGGTGTTGGGCGCGCCGACGACGGCGACCTCGAGGACGTCGGGGTGCTCGATCAGCGCACTCTCGACCTCGGCCGGCGAGACCCAGATGCCGCCGGCCTTGATCATGTCGTTGTTGCGGCCGAGGAACGTCCAGTTGTCGTCAGGTGATCGCGTGTAGACGTCGCCGGTGCGCACCCAGCCGTCGAGGAAGGCCGCCGCGGTCGCCTCCTCGCGCTGCCAGTATCCCCGCGCGGCAGACGGGCCCTGGACGTGGAGGAAGCCAGGCGTGTCCGGCTCGGGGACCGGCCGTCCGTCCTCGCCCCGCAGCTCTGCCACGTAACCGGGCACGATCGTGCCGCTCGACCCCGGCGCCTGCGCGTCGAGCGTGTTCGAGATGAAGATGTGCAGCAGTTCGGTCGAGCCGATGCCGTCGAGGACCGGCTGGCCCGTCAACGCGGCGAACCGGGTCTGGACGTCGGCGGGAAGCGACTCGCCGGCCGTCACGGTCGCTCGCAACGATTCGAACGTTCCGGCGGGCGCACCCGCGTCGAGGAGCGCGGCGCAGAACCCGGGGCTCGAGAAGAACAGCGTCGGGCGCTCCGCGGCGATCAACTCCATGAACGACGATGGTGTCGGCGGGTGGGGGTTCAGGATCGCCGTGGCCCCGACGGCGAACGGGAACGTCAGCGAGTTGCCGAGGCCGTAGGCGAAGAACAGCTTCGCGACCGACAGGAACCGGTCGTCGGGGCCCGTCTGCAACACGTGCTGCGCGTACGTTTCCGCCGTTGCACGCGGGCTGCCGTGGACGTGCATCACGCCCTTCGGCGTGCCGGTCGTGCCGCTGCTGTACAGCCAGAACGCCGGCGATTCGGCCGTCGTCGCAGCGACCGGCATCTCCTCCACCTCGGTGAACGACCCCCACGACAAAGTTGTGTCAGACACAACTTTGTCGTCGTCGACGATCACGTGGCGGACGTCGGGCGCGGCATCGACGATCGTGCCGATGGACTCGGCGTACGGCGCGGACACGACGACGGTCGTCGCACCGGAGTCGGCGACGATCGTGCCCAGTTCCGCGCTGGTGAGCATCGTCGACAGCGGCACCGGGACGACACCGGAGCGCTGCGCGCCGAGGAACCATGCCGCGAACGTCAGATCGTCGTTGAGCACGAGCGCGACGCGCTCGCCGGCGCCGACGCCGAGACCGGCGAGCGCACCCTGCACCCTGAAGAGCTGGCGCTGCACCTCTGCGTACGTCGTCGACACGGCGTCGCAGCGAACCGCGATCCGGTCGCCGCGTCCTGCGTCGACGTGGCGGTCGACGAGCCATGCCGCAGAGTTGTACGTGTCGGTGTGCGCCACGGATCAGACCAGCACGTACTCGAAGTCGACCGGCTTCTGGTTGATGCCGGTCGACGGCGGTGCGATCCAACCGGCCATCTTGCCCGGCTCGGTGACGCCGACCATCAGCGACTGGACGTGCGCGCGGTCGGCATCGCTCGGCAACCACCGATCGACGTTCTCGTCCCACTCGTCAGCGGTGATCATCCGCCCGTCGGGGCTGATCCGGTGGCCGCCGAACGTTCCCACGGCTCGGTTGAACCCGACGTGTGGCATCGTCAGCTGGACGTCGGTACCCGCTTCGCGAAGCGCCCGGTTCCAGCGGTCGACACCTTTCTGACAGTCCTCGATGTAGTCGTCGCGCAACGTCTCGTTCAACGCGGCGAGTTGCGTGACCTCGCGCTCGCCGATGCCCGAGTCGGTCGCCTCGGGGACCACGCGGTACAGCGTGGCGAGCCGGTGGTCATCGTCGCGTCGTTCCTCCTGGAACCGTCCCTTCAGACCCCCGGCGTAGTAGTTCGCCGCATTGGTCGACGTTTCCGCGCCGAACAGGTCGAGCGACACCGAGTAGTGGAAGTTGAGGTACTTCTGGAGCACGTCGAGGTTGATCCCGCCGTGCGGATGCACGTCGGGAGTGTCGTGTTGTTGCATCAGCTCGATCGTGCGGTTGACGACGCGCCCGACGCCGGTGGCGCCGACGAACATGTGGTGCGCCTCCTCTTTCAACATGAAGTCGCACGTTCGTGACAGCGGGTCGAACGCCGATTCGCGCATCGAGGCGAGCTGGTACTTGCCGTCGCGGTCCGTGAAGTAGGTGAAGAAGAAGAACGACAGCCAATCCGGCGTCTCCTCATTGAACGCACCGAGGATGCGCGGCTTGTCGGCGTCGCCGGAGTGGCGCTCGAGCATCTCGTCGGCCTCGTCGCGGCCGTCGCGGCCGAAGTAGCGGTGCAGCAGGTACACCATCGCCCACAGGTGGCGGCCCTCCTCGACGTTGACCTGGAAGAGGTTGCGCATGTCGTACAGCGACGGCGCGGTGAGGCTGAGCCGGCGCTGCTGCTCGACCGACGCGGGCTCGGTGTCACCCTGCACGACGATCAGCCGGCGGAGGTCCGAGCGGTACTCGCCCGGCACCTCCTGCCACACGTCCTGGCCCATGTGTTCGCCGAACGCGATCTTGCGGTCGGGTTCGGGTTCGGCGAGGAACACGCCCCAGCGGTAGTCGGGCATCGAAACGTGGCCGAAGTTGGCCCAGCCCTGCTGGCCGACGTCGATCGCCGTCCGGAGGAACACCTTGTTGCGCTGGAACGCTGCCGGGCCGAGCTCCTCCCACCAGCGGATGAACTTCGGCTGCCACGACTCGAGCGCCCGTTGCAGGCGCCGGTCGCCGGCGAGGTCGACGTTGTTCGGGATCTTGGCGTCGATGTCGACGGTGATGGACATGTCACACCCTCCGGTGGTCGTAGTCGGGGCGGGAGCCCGAGCCGAAGCGTTGCAGCGCTCCGTCCGGCCCCACGGCGTTCGGTCGTTGGAAGATCCAGTTCTGCCAGGCCGACAGTCGGGAGAAGATCTTCGTCTCCATCGTCTCCGGGCCGACGAAGCGGTAGTTCGCCTCCATTCCGGTCAGCGCGTCTGGCGAGAAGCTGTTGCGTTCCTCGAGCATCAGCCGCACCTCGTCGTCCCAGTCGAGGTCGTCGGGCGTGAACGTCACGAGTTCCGCCGCCAGCGCATCGGCGGCGACGAGGTCCTTGCCGGCGAGGCCGCACGCCGCGACGAAGGACTCGTCGCGACCCCAGAACCGGGTCCGCAGCCGGGTCAGGTGGTTCGACATCGGGAACCAGCCGACGTTGGCCGCCGTCAGCCGGATCGTGGTCGGCGGCGGGGGCTCGTCGTGGTCCTCCCACGTGCCCTCGAGCATGAAGCTCCGGTCGGCGACGAGGACGAGCTCGGCGAGGACGCCGGCGTAGCAGCTCCCGGGTTCGACGAGCGCGACGAGCGTGCGCGCCGACACGTCGAGCCGCTTCAGGACGCGTGTCCAGAACAGGCGCACCTCCCGCACGAACCAGTGATCGGGCTCGGCCGCGAACACGTCCTCGGCGGTGGCGACGGCGTCGGGCGAACCGGTCGTTCGGAAGACCCAGGTGCCGATCTCGGTCTCGTTGAATCGCAGGTGGAGGATCGCAGCGTCGAGTTCCCGGGCGGTGGCGAGCAGCCAGCTGCCGGTACCGGCCGCGACGAGTTCGTCGCCGGTCGCGGGTTGGGCGTCGCTCGGCCCGGCGATCGTGAACGTCGCGGTGCCGACCGAGCGGTCGATCTCGACGGTCAGATGCGGGTATCCGAGGCGGTCACCGGTGAGCGACTTGTCGAGCGGCGTCAACTCGACCCCCACGGCGTCGCCGGGGCGGTCGGATTCGGCGGCGCGTGCGCCCGCCCGCGCGGCAACGAGGTCGGCAAAGGTGCTGGCGGGTGCGATCGCGTCGACGAGGTTCCAGTCGACGGCGGTCTGGCCCCGCACGCCCTCGTTACGCGTCGCGAACGCGTCGGCGAGATCCCGGCGAACGAAACGCTTGTCGACGACGCGGGTCAGGCCGCCGGTGCCGGGCAGCACGGCGAGCAGCGGAACCTCCGGCAGCGAGACGGCGGACGCCCGGTCGTCGATCAGCAGGATCTCGTCGCACGCCAGCGCGAGTTCGTAGCCGCCGCCCGCGGCCGTGCCGTTGACTGCCGCGATCCAGGCCTGCCCGCTGTGCGCCGTCGCGTCCTCGATCGAATTGCGGGTCTCGTTCGTGAACTTGCAGAAGTTGACCTTGTGCTCGTGCGTCGCACCGGCGAGCATCTTGATGTTCGCCCCGGCGCAGAAGATCTTGTCGAGGCCGCCGGTCACGACGACGGCCTTGACCTCGGGGTGTTCGAAGCGCAACCGTTGCACCGCGTCGTACAGCTCGATGTCGACGCCGAGGTCGTACGAATTCGTCTTCAGTTCGTAGTCGTCACGCAACCCGGCGGCGGGGTCGACCGCCATCGTCAGCGTCGCGACCGGTCCGTCGAACTCGATCGACCAATGGCGATACCGATCCGGATGAGTCGCGAAGTCGATGACTGGTCTCGTCGCAGTGTCGGCCATGTCGTGTGGTTCCCCTTGGTCGGATCGCCCGGGAGTGGATTCCCGGGAGCGAGTCAGTCGATTATCTACAGACGGGAAGCGCTACGTCAAGAGATTGTAGAATCTTCCTGCCCACCCGTCCATCGCCGCGACCGGCGCGGCTCAACGTTCGAAGCCTTGGCGCTCGTGCTCTGCGCGTCCGAACGAGATGATCGGGATCGACGGTGAATGCCCAGGGCCAGTACGTCACGCGTTGTTACTGTGATGAACGTGATTGGCGCATGAGCCATGGTCACGGCCATCACGACCCCGACGAGGATCTCGAGGATGTCGACGTCGACCCGACGGTCGTCCGGTGGATGTGGGCGTGCGTCGGGCTCTGCGCAGCGATCGTGCTCGTCGGTCTCGTCCTGCTCTGGCCGGGATCGACCGACCGCGGCGCCGACCCCCTCGGCCTCGCCGGCGACCCCGTGCAGGCACGGGTCCACGAGGCGCACTTCGTGCCGTGCAGCTACGACCCGCTCCTGGGATGTTGGGACATCACGATCATTCCGTCGGAGGGAGATCGCCGTGGAGAGCGGCTGACATTCGAGCAGCCGCTGTCGAGCCCGATTCGCGACGGCGACTCGATACTGGTCGACATCCTGAAGTTCCCGGACGGCACCGACCAGATCATCTTCTACGACTTCGAGCGGTCCACGCCGCTCCTGCTGCTCGCCCTCGTGTTCGTCACTTCGATCGTCGCCCTGGGACGGTGGCGAGGCGTCGGGGCGCTCGCCGGGCTCTTCGGCAGCCTCGTGGTCCTGATCGTCTTCGCGTTGCCGGCTCTCCTCGACGGCTCGAACGCCGTCGCTGTCGCGCTGGTCGCCGCCGGGGTCATCGCGTTCATTGCGCTCTTCCTGGCCCACGGCGTCAGCGTCGCGACGGCAGCTGCCCTCCTGTCGTCGTTCGCGAGCCTCGCCATCACCGGGTTCCTCGCGTGGCTGTTCGTCGCGGGGTCCAAGCTGACCGGTCTCGACGAGACTGCCGGCTACCTCGACGCGCTCGGTTCGGACATCGACCCGCGGGGACTACTGCTCGCCGGCATCGTGATCGGGTCGCTCGGCGTACTCGACGATGTCACGGTCACGCAGGTCTCGGCCGTCTGGGAACTCAAGCGGGCCCGGCCGGCGGCCGATTTCGCGGACCTCTACGGGCGCGCGGTGCGAATCGGCCGGGATCACATCTCCTCGACGGTCAACACGCTGTTCCTCGCGTACGCAGGGGCCGCCCTCCCACTGCTCTTGCTGTTCAGCGAGGCGGGCGAGTCGGTCACGTCGATCGCCACCCGAGAGGTCGTCGCGATCGAGATCGTGCGCGCGATGGTCGGATCGATCGGGCTCGTCGCGTCGGTCCCGATCAGCACCGCGCTCGCCGCGGCGGCACTCGGCACAACAGATCGGGCCCGACCGGTCGAAGCATCTGCGCCGCCCGGACGCGTCAGTTCGACGTGAGCCCTCGAGCCGGTCGGTCAGCCCGCCGACGCCCACCGCAACGCGCCGGCGTCTCGGGCGGCGAGTGCCCCGACGGCCCGATCAGGCGGTGACGGCGAACTCGCCGTCGAGGCGGGCGTACGACGCCTCCATCCCGTCGACCATCCCCGAGGCGAGCACCTCGTCGCGCAGCTCGCGGTCCGGGTACGTGATCACGACCGTCAGCAGCGTCCCCCCGGCGACGGGCCGCAGCGTCAACTCGTTGACCGTCGACGGCCCCTCGGTGCCGAGCATCCGTTCGGTCGCGACCGACCGGTGGGGCGGCTCCGATGCGAGCAGTTCACCGACGAACCCGAACCGGCCGGAACCGTCGTCGGCCTCCCACTCGTAACGGAACTGCTCGCCGACCGTCGTGGCGACCTCGCACACCGGCATCGTCCAGCCGTCCGGGCCGAGCATCCAGCGGCGCATCACGTCCGGGTCATGGTGCGCATCCCACACCTGCTCGATCGACCCTCGGACGATCCGGGTCGCGCGGACCCTGGTGTCGTCGAGGACGTCCGCCTCGAGCGGCCGGCCGGCGGCAAACGATGCGAGGTCGGCGAGCACGTCGTCCATCTGGCCGAGCGCGGCGGTGGCGCCCTCGACCATGCCCATCTCGACGAGCTGCTCCATCGATGTGAGGTCGGCGAACGTGGTGATCGACGTGAAGCGCGACCCGTCGGTCGTCGACTCGAAGCCGATCTCCATCCGCATCGTCGGCATGTCGGCGTCGTCGGATCCGTCGGGAGCGGAGAACCCGTCGATGATCGACAGTCTGCGGTGCTCGTCGATCGCCTGGACGACCCAGTAGCCGGCGGAGCGCTCGCCGTCGGGGCCGGTCATCACGTACTCCGACCTCCCGCCGACGACCATGTCGTGGCGGATGAACCGGGCCGGCCACTCCGGCGGCCCCCAGAACCGTTCGAGCTGGCGGGGGTCGGCCCACGCTTCCCAGAGCCGCTCGACGGGGCACGGGTAGTCCCCGACGACGGTCATCGTCAGCGCGGTGGGGTCGGACGTGACGGACGTGATGGGCATGGGTTCACTCCTGGGTGGTGGGGTCGGCGAGGACGTCGTCGAGCTGGCCGAAGCGATCCCGCCACAATTCCTCGAGTCTGACGAGCAGGTGGCGGGCGCGGGCGATCTGGTCGGGATCGGCGCGGACGATGCGCTGTCGGCCGCGGGGATGTTTGACCACGAGTCCGGCCTCCTTCAACACCGCCACGTGCTTCTGCACGGCGGCGAAGCTCATGTCGTAGTCGGCGGCCAGCTCGCTGACCGAGGCCTCGCGGAGCAGCGTCCGCCGCACGATGTCGCGTCGAGTCCGGTCGGCGAGCGCCCGGAAGATCCGATCGACCTCCGCATCCGAGAGGTCCGTTTGTACAACCATTTGGTTGTATACAAGTCCCCTCTTGGCGCCGTGTCAAGAGCCGATGTCGTCGTCGCGTCGCGCTCGGTCAGCTGTCGGGGCCATCCGGCTCCGGGCGCCAGGCCAGCCCGAGCAGGCCGAGCGCGCCACCCCCGCCGGCCAGCGCGGCGATCGCCAGCCCGGTCGTCCCCGTCAGGTCGTCGCGAAGGTCGAACGCGTCGTCGAGCGACCACGAGCCCGGACCGACTGCGCCGATCACGACACCGCAGAACAGCAACGTCATCACGTACTCCCACCCCTCACCAGGGCGAAAGATGAAGAAGCCGTTCCCGCGGTGGTTGATGATCCACGCCACCGCCATCACCCCGACGACGCCCGCTGCGCCGAACGGCGTCAAGAACCCGAGGACGAGTGCGACGCCCGCGCCGACCTCGGTGAGGCTCGCCAGCCAGGCGTGCACGAGTGGCGGCCGCATGCCCATCGACTCGAACCACTTCGCCGTGCCGGCGATCTTGCCGCCTCCGAAAACGTGGTTGATTCCGTGGGCGAGCATCACTGCGCCGACGGCACACCGGAAGACGAGGAGGGCGAGGTCGATGGCGTCGGCGTCGGACATCGCCGTCATCTTTGCTGGCGGCGTCCACACTCGCAACAGCACCGTTCCAGATGCGAGTTCGGCGCACCGGCCGTCGCCACGCGGGCATCGACGGACGGATCGACGCCGATCGACCGCACACACGACCTTTCGCTGGCACGCGCCGCGAAGCTCGTCTACGATCGAAGGAGTCGCCACCTTGGGAGGGGTCCACATGGCTACGACGCCAACACTCCGTCGCCACGCATTGCCGTTCGCGGCTGCACTCTCGCTGATCGGTGTGGTCACACCGGTCGCGGCGCAGCAGCGCAGCATCGACCAGCATCCAGCGGTCGAGTCGATGTCGAGATCGGCGACCGCCGACGCGTTCGTCACCGCGGCAGCCTCGCCCGATTCGGCACGCGCCGCAGCGGCGTCGGTCGATGGCGCCGGGTCGGCGACCCGCGCCGACCGATCCGATGCCCCCGCGGCGACGACGGACATCGCGCCACCCGTTTCACCGGACACCGATTCGCGGCGCACCGCATCGCCGGCCGCGACGACGAGCGAGGACGACGCGGCGGTCACGCGCGCACCCTCTCGTGCGACGACTCCGTCACGTGCGACTTCGACGGGCCGCGCCCAGGCGAGCACACAGGCGCAGCGCGGCGGCGGCACGGCGAGCCCCCGCAACGGTGAGACGTGCAACGGGCTGCCGGCGACCCACGTCGGCACGAACGGTCCCGACACGATCATCGGCACCAACGGCGACGACGTCATCGTCGCGCTCGATGGCGACGACAACATCATCCCGGGCAAGGGCAACGACACCGTCTGCGCCGGCGCCGGCAACGACCAGGTCTCCGACGGCGACGGCGACGACGTCCACTTCGGCGGTCCCGGCAACGACCAGCTGATCGGCGGCAAGGGCAATGACCAGCTGTTCGGCGAGGACGGCAATGACAACCTCGACGGCGGCAGCGGCAACGACCTCCTCGACGGCGGCGCGGACGACGACACGCTGCTCGGCGGCCGCAACGACGACACCCTGCTCGGCGGTACCGGCACGAACACGCTCAACGGCGGCCAGAACTTCGACCTGTGCGACATCGGCGAGGCCGGAACCGCACTGGCGTGCGAGAACTTCCGCCCGGTCGCGGCCGACGTCGCGATCAACGCGCAGGAGGACGGACCCGTCGTCACCGGTGCGTTCGCCGGCACGGACGCCGACGGCGATCCATTGACCTACGCCATCGTGGCCCCGCCCAGCGAAGGCAGCGCC
>JAHEKY010000167.1 GCA_024644465.1 Ilumatobacteraceae bacterium
CGGCGTCAGATCGGCGAGCGCGCTCGGTGTCGCGGTACCGGTCTCGGCGCGCGGTTCGAGGCGCAGCTCGTCGGGGAGGTCGTCGCTCAGCAACGCCCGCTGGAGCATCGAGCGGCGGTCGAACAGCCGCGTCGCCGAGTCGTCCCAGTGCGGCTTGCGGGCGACGAGGATCGAGTCCTCCCAGTCGAGGTTGCCCCAGTCGGTGAACACGTCGACGACGTCGCACTGCACGTGTCGGGCCAGCGCGGCGAGGCCGTCCGGGTAGAAGCGCCAGCAGTCGACGGGGAAGCGGTGCTCGAAACCCCCCGACGGCGCGATGATCGCCGCGACCCCTCCCGGCTTGAGGGCCCGCACGATCTCGAACATCGACGCCCAGAAGTACTCGACGTGCTCGAAGGCCTGCCCGGAGATGACGAGGTCGATCGAGTCGCTCGGCAACTCACCCCAGTCGTACGCGTCGGCGACGACGATGTCGACGTTGTCGCCCGCTTCGATGTCGAGCCCGCGGTACGACCACTGCGGATCGTCGAACAGGCCCTTGTACGACAGGCCCTGCTCGCCGACGACCTGGCTGCCGAAATCGACGATCTCCAGCGGCTCGCCGCGGTGGGCGTCGAGGTGGATGCGGACGAACGCCTCCATCTTCTCGTAGGACGACTCATGCATGGCGCCCGACGCTACCGGCTGGATCGAGTGCGTCCGGGCGCCCGTGTCATGCTGGGCGGATGCCCTCGCAGATCCCGAGACAACGGACCATCGCCGCACTCGCCGAGGTGTGGGCGAGCACGACCGGGCTGCTGTCGGCGCTGTCGCGCGACGAGTGGTTCCTGCCCTCGCCGCTGCCGGGCTGGGACGTCCGCGACAACGTCGCGCACATCCTCGGCACGGAGAACATGCTGCTCGGCCACGACGCCCCGGCGATCGACATCGATCGTGACACCTCCGAACACGTTCGCAACGACATCGGCGTGTTCAACGAGATGGCGGTCGAGGCAATGCGCTCGATCGAACCCGCGGAGGTGCTCGCCCGGTTCGGGCAGGCGACGACCGCTCGCCTTGCCATGCTCGACGCGATGGATCAGGAGGCGTGGGACGCCGAGTCCTTCACGCCCGCCGGCCGCGACACCTACGGTCGCTTCATGCAGATCAGGGTGTTCGACTGCTGGCTCCACGAGCAGGACATCCGCGATGCCACCGGGCGGCACGGACACCAGGTCGGGCTCGCGGTCGACGTGACGCTCGACGAGATGACGACCGCGATGGGCTTCGTCGTCGGCAAGCGGGCCGGCGTCGAGCCGGGCAACCGGGTCACCTTCGCGCTGACCGACGCCGGGGTCGTCGTGCGCGAGATCCACGTCGAAGTCGGCGAGCGCGCTGCGGTCGTCGAGGCGCTGTCGGGCCCCGCGACGACGACGCTGACGATGCCGGTCGGCGTGATGACCCGTCGCTGCGCCGGCCGCGTCGGCCCTGGCGAGTTGCGAGATCAGATCACGATCGAGGGCGATGCCGAGGTCGCCGAGAAAATTCTTGGAAATCAGTCGTACACGATCTGAAATCTGTGCTGAACTGGTGCCACCAGAGGAAGGAGGTGGTCCAGACAATGCCAGACAATTGTTACGGGATCCTGGAGGTGGTTGGCCGCTAGGCCGACAGGCTGGATCGCCTGGCGAATTCTCGCCAACCCCCGCTGACCTCATCGCCGCACCTGATCCCAGCGGCGTTCATCCGGAACGTGCGAGCGTGCTCGCGCCTGTCCGGTGATCGTGGTGAGTTCAGTCTCGACAGTCCGTACGACGCCGGGGTGTCCGCAGCATCGCTGCCGGGCGCTCCGGCGTCGTCGCGTCCGGCGGCGCGTCGTGTGCACCGCCGGCCGACCGGTTCCGATACCTTGGCCGGTTCCGATACCTTGGCGCCCGATGGAGCATCACCCGAAGTTCGAAGACAGCCGCTTCCTCGGTGACAAGCGCACCCAGTTGGTGTACGACCTCGACACGTGGGACGACGACGACGTCGTCAACGAGTTCGTCGAGCTCGGTGTCGCGCTGAGCTTCGCTCCCGACACCCTCGCCGAGGCCCGCAATCGCGGCTACCAGCCGGCCACACCGGGCGCGCGGCGACTCAAGCGCGCGCCGCGCGCCTGAACGGACCATCGAGCCATGCCCGGGATGAACGAGCGGTTCACCTCGAACGGCCTGTCACTGGCGTGCCACATCGCCCGGCCGCCCGGCGACGTGCAGCCCGGCCCGGGCGTGATCCTGTGCCACGGCTTCCCGATCGGGCCGCTCGACGCACAGCTGTCGGGCGGGACGTTCCCGCAACTGATGGACCGCGTCGCGCGGCAGCTCGGCTGCGTGGCGATGACGTTCAACTTCCGCGGCTGCGGCGAGAGCCAGGGTGACTTCTCGCTGCAGGGCTGGGTCGACGACCTGCGCAACGCGATCACCCACCTGCTGGAGGTCAGTGAACCGACCGGGGTGATCCTGATCGGGACGAACACCGGCGGCTCGATCGCGATCTGCGTCGCCGCCGACGACCCGCGGGTGTCGGCCGCGGCGTTGCTGAGCCCGCGCGCCGACTTCGACGACTGGGCGGATCACCCGCGCCGCTTCCTCGAGCATGCACGAGAGATCGGCGCGATCAAGAACCGCCAGTTCCCCGCATCCGTGGACGAGTGGACGCGCGAGTTCCGCCGGTTCCGGCCGGTGTCGGCGGCGCGCCGCTTCGCGCCGCGACCGATGCTCGTGATGCACGGCGAGGAGGACGACAGCGTGCCGGTGTCCGATGCCCGCCAGCTCGTCAACTCGCACGGCGACGCGGAGCTCAGCCTGTTCGTCGGCGCCGGCCACCGGCTGCGCCACGATCCGCGCGCGATCGCCGTGCTGATCGGCTGGATCGACAGGATGCGGTCGACGCAGGTCCACCCCTCCGCCGAGGTGCACTGACCCGGTACCGCTCAGCGGGTCGCCGAGTCGACCTGGGAGCGGTGCCAAGCGTACGCCGTGTGCACGATCTCGTCGAGGCCGTGCGCGGCCTTCCAGCCCAGCGTCCGCTGCGCGAAGGCGGGGTCGGCGAACGTCGCAACCGGGTCGCCGGCGCGTCGGCCGACGATGTCGTACGGCACCGGTTGCCCGGAGGCCGCCGCGGTCGCGTTGATCACTTCCAGCACCGACGAACCGGTGCCGGTACCGACGTTGACCTCGACGGTCGCACCGCCCTCCGCCAGATAGGCCAGCGCCTTGACGTGGGCGTCCGCGAGGTCGTCGACGTGGATGTAGTCGCGGATGCACGTGCCGTCCGGCGTGTCGTAGTCGTCGCCGTAGACCTCGAGCCGCTGGTCGCCGAGCAGTACCGCCTTCATCGCGAGCGGGATCAGGTTCTGGCTGTGGCTCCAGTCCTCGCCGATCAGGCCGTCGAAGCTGGCGCCGGCGGCGTTGAAGTAGCGCAGGCTGACCGATGCGACGTCGGCGGTGACGCCGTACCAGCCGAGGATCCGCTCCACGGTTGCCTTCGTCTCTGCGTACACGCTCTCGGGGCTGGTCGGGGCGTCTTCGGTGACCGGGACCGTCGCCGGGGTCCCGTAGACGGAGCACGACGACGAGAACACGACGTTGCGCACGTCGGCGCCGAGGCACGCCTCGATCAGCTCGACCGACCCGGCGACGTTGTTGCGCCAGTAGCGCGCCGGTGCGACCATCGACTCGCCGACCGACTTGTAGGCCGCGAAGTGCACGAGTTGGGTGACGCCGTGCTCGCGGCACGTCGACGCGACGAGGTCGTGATCGGCGATGTCGCCGACGACGAGCGGCGCGTCGATCACCGCATCCCGACTGCCGAGTTCGAGCGAGTCGAGCACGACGAC
>JAHEKY010000168.1 GCA_024644465.1 Ilumatobacteraceae bacterium
ATCGCTGTTCACCTCGATGGTGGCGGCCGGGCTGCTGCTCAATGTCGCCCGGCGAGCGGTCACCGCGCCGATCTCGGCGTCCCGCCGGCCGGCGCCCCGCCCGGTCCGGAGCCGGTGACGAGCCAGGTGGCGAGACCATGAGACCGCCGACCGAGGCGCCCTACGCGGTCGTGACCGGCGGGGGCACCGCCGGCCACGTGCTCCCCGCCATCGCGGTGGCCGAGTCGCTCGTCGCACGAGGTCACGATCCGAGCACGCTGCACTATGCGGGCGCGCAGCGGGGCATCGAGACTCGACTCTTGCCCGAGACACCGTTCCCGCACGTGTTCTACGACGTGGTCGGCTTCCAGCGCAGCCTCTCGCGTCGCAATCTGGGGTTCATCCCGAAACTGTGGCGCGCCCGTCGCGCGGCCATCGCCGCGATGCGCCGCGCCCGTCCCCGCGTCGTCGTCAGCGTCGGTGGATACGCCAGCATGCCGGTCGTCCTCGCCGCTCGGAAGCTGCGGGTCCCGATCGTCGTGGTCAGCTACGACCTGCGTCCCGGGCGCGCCAGCCAGCTCGCGGCCCGGTACGCCGCCGCGTGCGCCGTGGCCTTTCCCGATTCGCCGCTCCCGAACGCGACATTGACCGGTGCGCCGGTCCGGCAGGCGGTCCTCGACGTCGACCGGTCGGCCGATCCGTCCCAGGCGCGGGCGCGGCTCGGGTTGCCCGACGACCGTTTCGTCGTCGCCGTCATGGGTGGGTCGCAGGGGTCCGGCGCGCTCAACGATGTCGTGCGCCGCATGGCCGATGGTGCGGCGGACGACTCCGGTCTGGCGATCCGGCATGTCGTCGGCGAACGGTTCATCGCCGGGGCGCACGAGCCGCTCGATGGTGGCGAGGGGCTCCTGTACCAGCCGATCGGCTACGAGTCCGACATGCCGTCGGTGTATGCCGCGGCCGATCTGTTGGTCGGTCGCGGGGGAGCGAGCACCGTCCACGAGGTCGCGGTGACCGGTATTCCGGCGGTCCTCGTTCCGTGGGCGGCGTCGGCCGAGGATCATCAGACACTGAACGTCACCTGGCTGTCCGACAGGGGCGGCGCCGTCCATCTCCCCGAGTCGGATCTCGCGCATCTCGTCGCGGTCGTCCAGCAACTCCGCAACGATCCCGAGGAACGTCTGCTCCTCGGCCAGCGCGCCCGGGAGGCCGGCGCGGTTCATCGTCGCGGTGCGCTCGCCGAGCTGATCGAATCGGTCGCCGGAGCGTGACCGAAATCGCCGGGCCGCTGTCGTAGCCTGATCGTGCTGTGAGCAACGCCGCCACCACCACGGTTCCGATCCCCCCGCTCGATCTGTCGACTCCACGGCGGATCCATGTGATCGGCGTCGCCGGGCCCGGCATGAGCGCGATCGCCCTCGCGCTCGCCCAGATGGGGCACAACGTGTCGGGGGTCGATCTGCGCGAGCGGCAGGTGCTCGACCGTCTCCGGGCAGCCGGTGTGATCATCCACATCGGACACCATCGATCACACGTCGTCGGTTGCGACGCGGTCACCGCCTCGACGGCGATTCCCCACGATCTCAACGAACTCGACGAGGCCCGCAAGCTGGGCATCACGACCGTCAGCCGGGCGGGCATGCTCGCCTCGATCTGCGCCCAGGCGAAATCGGTCGCGGTCGCGGGAACCCACGGCAAGACGACGACCACGTCGATGCTCATGCTGATCCTCGCCGAGGCCGCGATGCGGCCCAGTTTCGTGATCGGCGGCGATGTCAACGACATGGGCACCGGCGCCCAGTGGACCGGGGGAGAGTGGTTCGTCGTCGAAGCCGACGAGAGCGACGGGACGCATCTCGAGCTGCCGCTCCACGGGACGATCCTGACCAACATCGACGTCGACCACCTCGATCATTACGGCTCCTTGTCCGAGATCGAGCGCTCGTTCGATCGGTACCTCGGTCAGATCGCGGGTCCCAAGGTCGTGTGCGTCGACAACCCGCGAGCCGCCGCTGTCGCCGCGCGGCACGACACGGTGACCTACGGATTGTCGAGCGGCGCTGCGGTTCGTGCTGTCGACGTCGAGCCCGACCACGGGTCGTACCGGTTCGGGGTCGAACGACACGGCGAGCAGGTGGCGTCGGTACATCTTCCGCTCCGCGGTGAACACAACGTCGCCAATGCGACCGGCGCGTTCGCGATGGCGCTCGAGTTGGGCGTCGAACCGGCGGTCGCAGCCGAGGCGCTCGGGCGCTTCGGCGGGGTGGCCCGCCGATTCGACGTGCGTGGCCACGACGCCGGCGCGACCTTCGTCGACGACTACGCGCATCTACCGACCGAGATCGACGCCGTGCTCCGGGCGGCGCGCGACAGCGGAGACGGGTGGCGTCGCGTCGTGGCTGTGTTCCAGCCGAACCGCTACAACCGCATGGCCGAGATGTGGCAGGACTACGCCGACGCCTTCCAGGCGGCAGATCTGGTCGTCCTCACCGACATCTATCCCTCGGGGACGCAACCCATCCCGGGCGTCACCGGCAAGCTCGTGCTCAACGCGGTCCTCGACGCCCACCCGCGGACCCGTGTCGTCTGGATGCCCAGGCGCGACGAGCTCGTCGCGTACCTCGCC
Source organism: Ilumatobacteraceae bacterium (assembly GCA_024644465.1). Classification (GTDB taxonomy): domain Bacteria; phylum Actinomycetota; class Acidimicrobiia; order Acidimicrobiales; family Ilumatobacteraceae; genus Ilumatobacter_A. The sequence goes on from JAHEKY010000168.1 coordinate 2,606, forward strand.
CGGCACGTCGGTGACGGTGACGTCTGCGTGTCGATGGGATGCGGCGACATCGCGTCGTTGCCCGACGAGGTGCTCGCCGCCCGCCGCGGGGGAGCGAAGTGACGCCGGTCGAGACCGCGCTCGACGCAGCCGCCGTCGGACTCGCCGACCGGCTCGGCGAACGGGCACAGCGCGACGTCCCACTCGCGCCCATGACCACCTACCGCGTCGGTGGCCCGACTGCACTGTTCGTCGACGCCGCTTCGGTCGACGACCTCGTCGCGGTCGCAGAGGTGCACGCCCAGACGGGTGTCCCGGTCCTCGTCATCGGTCGGGGCTCGAACATGTTGGTCGCCGACGAGGGGTTCGCCGGAATCGCGCTTTCGATCGCACGATTCGCGGCCGACATCGAGCTTCCCGTCGATGCGGATCAGTCGCTCGACCAGGTCGTGACCGCCGGCGGAGGCGTTGCGTTACCCGTCCTCGCGCGCCGAACCGCGGCGGCGGGACTGCGGGGTTTCGAGTGGGCGGTGGGCGTGCCCGGCTCGGTGGGCGGCGCCGTCCGCATGAACGCCGGCGGGCACGGGTCCGACATGGCCGCGAGCTTGATCGACGTGCGCGTGTTCGACATGTCGGCCCCGGCGAACGGGCTGCAGACGCTGCCGGTCGAGCGGATCGGGCTGCGTTTCAGAGCCTCCGATCTCGCCGCGTCGCACGTGGTCTGCGACGCTCGCCTCCGGCTCACTCTCGGCGACCGAGCGGAGGCCGAACGCGAGATCTCCGAGATCGTGCGTTGGCGTCGAGAGCATCAACCGGGCGGGCAGAACTGTGGTTCGGTGTTCGTGAATCCGGTGCCGGGCGAGGTCACCGCCGGCGGGCTCATCGACGACCTCGAGCTGCGCGGCTTCCGCATCGGAACGGCGTGGGTCTCCGAGAAGCACGCCAACTTCATCCAGGCGAGCGAGGACGGCGCCGCTGCCGACGTTCGATCGGTGATCGAGGCGGTGCGCGCCCGGGTTGCCGCGGCCACCGGCTACCGCCTGCGCAGCGAGGTGCGGCTGGTCGGATTCGACGACACCGACCCGCTGTCGTTCGACGACGCCGACCGCCCCGCGGGTGATCCGCGATGAGCGATCCGAGGGGCCACGACCACCTTCCCGATCAGGCGGCGCTCGACGAGCTGCTGCGAGCGTTCGCCGATCCAGCCGAACGCGACCCAGCGGCCACGGTCAGGGGAGCTCGAGTCCGCGAGGCGAGCGACGAGCGACCC
>JAHEKY010000081.1 GCA_024644465.1 Ilumatobacteraceae bacterium
AGCTCGGCATCCCGGTCGCGTTGCTGCTGCTCGGGCTGATGTCCTACGTGATCATCGACACCGTCCGCGACACGGTGGTCGCCGACCGGGGCCCGACCCCGACCGTCGGTCTCGCCGACCAGATCCTGTCGCCGTATCTCGTGCCGTTCCTCGCGATCTCCTTCGTCCTGCTCGCCGCCGCCATCGGCGCCATCGTCCTGGCCAGGAAGGACTGACGATGCTCGCCGTCAACTTCCTCCTGCTCGGCGCCGTGCTGTTCTGCATCGGCGTCTACGGCGTGCTCGTGCGGCGCAACGCGGTGATGGTGCTGATGTCGATCGAGCTGATCCTCAACGCCGTCAACATCAACCTGGTCGCGTTCTCCGTGATGAACGGCAACCTGGACGGGCAGGTGTTCGCCCTGTACGTCATCGCGATCGCCGCCGCCGAGGTCGGCGTCGGTCTCGCGATGGTGCTGATGATCTACCGCAACCGCAAGTCGATCGCCCTCGACGAACTCTCCGAGATGAAGGGCTGAGATGGTCGCTGCAGAAGTTGCTCACCTCTCCTCGGGCTGGTTCCTCGAGAACGCATGGCTGATCGGGCTGATCCCCGCGGTCGGCTTCGCCGTCATCATCCTGTTCGGCAAGAAGCTGCCGATGCAGGGTTCCGAGATCGGCCTCGGGACACTCGGCGCGAGTCTCGTGATCGCGACCGGCGCCGGCATCCAATGGATGCAGCGGACCAACTCGGCCGAGGGTGAAGAGGCGGCCGCCGGCGTTCTGCGGGGCATCGCGCGCTCGCTGCCACGCGTCGAGGAAGGTGGCCACGCCGAGCCGTTCATCGAACCGGTCACCAAGACGTGGGTCTGGTGGCAGAACTCCGGCCTCGAGTTCGGCCTCGGGTCGAGCATCGACGGCCTCAGCGTGATGCTGCTCTGGCTCGTCGCGTTCATCTCCCTGCTCGTCCAGATCTTCTCCCTCGACTACGTCCGCGGCGACCGCCGGTACACGCACTTCTTCGCCGCGATGACCCTGTTTTCCAGCGGCATGCTGATCATGGTGATGGCCGACAACATGGTCCAGGTCATCTTGGGCTGGGAGATCATGGGTCTCTGCTCGTTCCTGCTGATCGGCCACTGGTGGGAGGAAGAGGCCAACGCGATCGCCGCGCTGAAGGCGTTCTTCACCGTGCGCGTCGGCGACGTCGGCCTGCTCGTCGGCACCGCAATCCTGTTCTTCGGCGCGAACCAGTACGCGGTCGACAACCTCGACACGAACGGCTTCAACCTCGGGGCGATCCAGGCGTGGGCGCTCTCGGGCGAAGCATCGACGTGGACGATCGTGATGGCCGCGACCGCCCTGTTCATCGCGTGCATCGGCAAGTCCGGCCAGTTCCCGTTGCACACGTGGCTCCCGGACGCGATGGCCGGCCCGACGCCCGTCTCCTCGCTGCTGCACTCGTCGACGATGGTCGTCGCCGGCGTCTTCCTCGTCGCGCAGGTCTACCCCGTCTTCTGGGAAGGGTTCAACATCGCCAACGGTGGGCTGTCGTTCATCGCGGTGATCGGCGGCATCACGATCGTCATCTCCGCGCTGCTCGCGTTCGTGCAGGACGACATCAAGAAGGTGCTCGCGTACTCGACGGTGTCGCAGCTCGGCTACATGATGCTCGGCCTCGGCACCGGCGCGTGGCTGCCGGCGGTGTTCCACATCTTCACGCACGCGTTCTTCAAGTGCTGTCTGTTCCTGTGCGCCGGCTCGGTCAGCCACTCCGGCTCGCACCACTCGTTCGACATGAAGAAGGACATGGGCGGGCTGCGCAAGTACATGCCGATCACGTTCGGGGCGTGGGTCGTCTCGACGCTCGCCCTGACCGGTGTGTTCCCGTTCGCCGGGTTCTGGTCGAAGGACGAGATCATCGACAACGTCGGCAACAACGGCTACACGTTCCTGTTCTGGGTCGGCCTCGGCGGCGCGGCCCTCACGGCGGGCTACATGACCCGCGCGACGTACCTCGTCTTCTTCGGTGAACCCCGCGGCGCAGCAGCCGGCGAGCACCACGACGAGCACGACGTCCACGCCGACGACCACCAACTCGTCGGCGCCGTCCCGCACAGCCTCAGCGCCGCCGCCAACGACCACGGCGACGATCACGACCACGCCGACCACGGTCACGGTGGCCACGACGACCACGGCCCGCACGAGTCGGGCAAGCTGATCCTGTTCCCGATCGTGGTGCTCGCCTTCTTCGCGACCGTCTCCGGATTCAGCAACGCCACGCCGCTCGGCGAGAGCTGGGAGCAGTTCAAGAAGTTCGTCGAGCCCCGTCCCGAGGCCGTTGCATTCGATGCGATCATCGCGACGGGCCCTGGTGAGAGCGTCCAACTCGTCGTCCCGGCCGTCGACGAGGGCGGCGACGACGGCCACGGCGAGGCGGCCGACGACGGCCATTCCACCGGCTGCGGGCGCGGCGACCCCGAGGCCGCCACGGCGTGTTTCTTCCCCGCCGTCGTTCACGCCGAGCCGAAGTTCGCCAAGATCCTGCTGTCGCTCGCAGTCGTCGCCGCCGGATACGCCGCCGCGATCGCGTTCTGCGTCGCGTTCTACAAGAAGCGAGATCCTCGCCTCGTCGGCCTCACCGAGCGGTCCCGCGTGGCCCGCGCCGGGTACCTCTTCCTGGCGAACAAGTACTACCTCGACCACCTCTACGAGAAGGTCATCGTGCGCGGCGTTGCCCACCCGATCGCCGACGCGGCGTACTGGATCAACCAGAGAGTCCTCGACGGCGCCGTCAACGGCGTCGGCGAAGGCGGCAAGCGCGCCGGCAACTGGGTCTACGACAACATCGACCAGAAACTCGTCGACGGCGCGGTCAACGGCTCGGGGTTCGTCGCCTCGGAATCCGGCCACGCCATGCAGCCGGTGCAATCCGGCAAGGTCAACCACTACGGCGCGCTGCTCTTCGGCGCCGCAGCGGTCGGCGCCATCGTCCTCGTCATCCTCAACGTGAGCTGAAAGAACGACTTCATGGAAACCCTCACCGATCAAACCTGGCTGCTGACCGTCGGCACGTTCCTCCCGATGCTCGGCGCACTCGTGCTGATGTTCTGGCCGAAGAACGACGAGGCGGGGATCAAGGGCATCGGCATCCTCACCGCAGGCGTGACGATGCTCGTCGGGATCTACACGCTCGTGCAGTTCGACTACGGGCAGTCCGCGAAGCTGCAGTTCTTCGTCGACGCGGAATGGATTCCGGTGATCAAGTCCGGGTACACGATCGGCCTCGACGGGATCAGCCTGCCGCTGTACATCCTGTCGATGGCGGTCACCTTCCTCGTGATGGTGTACACGTGGGACAACATGCCGGAGGCGGGCAACACGAAGGCGTTCTACATCCTGATGCTCGTGCTGCAGACCGGCATGGCCGGCACGTTCATCGCCCAGGACCTGATCCTGTTCTTCGTCTTCTTCGAACTCGTGCTGCTGCCGATGTACTTCATGATCGGCGTGTGGGGCGGCGAGGACCGGCGGTACGCCTCGCTGAAGTTCTTCCTCTACACGATGTTCGGGTCGGCGTTCATGCTCGTCGCATTCCTCGCGCTGTTCTTCCAGACCGGTGCGGAGAGCTTCGGCTTCGCCCAGCTGATCGACGCCGGCGCCGCGATCGATCGCGACGTCCAGATCTGGATCTTCGCCGGCATGTTCCTCGGCTTCGCCGTCAAGGTGCCGATGTTCCCGTTCCACACGTGGCTCCCGGACGCGCACACGCAGGCACCGACGCAGGGTTCGGTCATCCTGGCCGCGATCCTGCTGAAGCTGGGCACGTACGGCTTCGTCCGGATCGCGATCCCGATGCTGCCGGAGGGTGCCAAGGCGTGGGCGCCGGCGATCGGCATCCTGGCGGTGATCGGCATCATCTACGGCGCACTCGGCTGTCTCGCGCAGACCGACATGAAGCGGTTGATCGCGTTCTCGTCGGTCGCCCACATGGGCTTCGTGATGCTGGGGATCTCGACGCTCACCTCGTTCGGCATCAATGCGGCGCTGTTCGGGATGGTCGCCCACGGGCTGATCACCGGCATGCTCTTCTTCGTCGCCGGTTCGGTGAAGCACCGCTACCACACCCTCGAGATCCAGCGCCTGTCCGGGATGCTGATCCAGATGCCGAGGATGGGCTGGATCCTCGGGTTCTGTGCGATGGCCTCGCTCGGACTCCCAGGACTCGCGGGGTTCTGGGGTGAGTTCCCGGCGATCCTCTCGGCGTACCAGCCGGGCTTCGGGCTGAGCGAGCCGCTGTTCCGAACGCTGATGGTCGTGGCCGCGGTCGGCACGGTGCTCGCCGCGTCCTACCTGCTGTGGCTGTACCAGCGAACCGCGTTCGGCGAGCCGAGTGACGAGTTCAAGGGGCACTCCGATGCCGAACACGACGCGGCCGACCGAGGCCATGGTGTCGCCCACTCGCTCAGCGCGGCGGCCAACGACCACGCGCACGACGGTGACGACGCCCACGAGGACATCCACGACGTGCAGCTCACCGAGTGGCTGTCGTGGACGCCGTTCCTCGTCGCGATCGTCGTGTTCGGCGTGTATCCGCAACTGATGTTCAAGGTCATGGACCCGGCCGTGACCCAGATGGTCGAGCGCCTCGGAGCATCACTCGGCTGATGTTCGCGTTCCTCGTCGCCCAAGCGTCTGACTGGATCACGCCGGTCATCGACTGGCATGCGGTCGCGCCCGAACTCGTGCTCGTCGCGGGCATCAACATCGTGCTGTTGATCGACCTCAACATCTCCGACGCGAAGAAGTGGGTGCTCGCGACGCTGACGGGCTTCGTGATGCTCGGCGCGCTGCTGCCGGTCGTCACCCTGGCGGTGATCGGCGACGATTCGAGGTCCCTGTTCGACGGGCGGTACGTGATCGACGAGTACGCGCTGATCCTCAAGGCGTTCTTCCTGCTCGTCGCGTACGTCGTGATCCTGATGAGCCAGACCGAGCTCGAGGAGGGCGGGTACTACCAGGGCGAGTTCTACGTCTTGATGCTCTGCTCGGTGCTCGGCATGGTGATGATGAGTTCGGCGCGCGACCTGATCTCGATCTTCGTCGCTCTCGAACTGCTGTCGATCCCCGCCTACATGTTGGCGGCGTGGCGCAAGCGCGACGTCAAGTCGAACGAGGCGGGCGTGAAGTACTACCTGCTCGGCGTGTTCGCGTCCGGCGTGATGCTCTACGGGATGAGCTTCCTGTTCGGCGCGACGAACTCGACGCTGCTGACCGACATCGGTGCGGCGCTGACCGACGGCGATCTGAACGGCCTCGAAGTCGTCGGCGTCGTGTTCGTGATCTGCGGCTTCGCGTTCAAGATCTCCGCCGTGCCGTTCCACACCTGGGCACCGGACACGTACGAGGGTGCGCCGACGCCGGTCACCGCGTTCTTGTCGGTGGCGTCGAAGGCGGCCGGCTTCGTCGCGCTGGTGTCGATCATCTTCCTCGCGTTCCCGAACGCGTCCGACGTGTACGAGCCGCTGATCTGGACGCTGGCCGCGCTGACGATGACGGTCGGCAACGTGCTCGCACTGCGGCAGACGAACATCGTGCGGATGCTCGCGTACTCCTCGGTCAGCCAGGGCGGGTTCATCCTGATGCCGCTCGCGTTCGCCGGCAACTCGAACGCCGGCGGCTCGGCGCTGAACGCGGTCGTCGTGTACCTGCTCGTTTACGGCTTCATGAACCTCGGTGCGTTCGCGATCGTGATCGCCGTGTCGCGCAAGACGCGCAGCGGTGAGATCTCCAGTTTCGGCGGTCTGTTCGGATATGCCCCCGGTCTCGCGGTCGCGATGACGGTGTTCTTCGCGTCGCTCGCCGGCATCCCACCGCTCGGCGGCTGGTTTGCGAAGTTCAACGCCTTCCGGGCCGTACTCCAGGCGGAGACGAACCCGGCGTACGTCCTCGCCGCGATCGCGGCGGTCAACACGGTCGTCTCGGCGGCGTACTACATGCGGGTGCTGCGGTCGGTCTGGATGGACGATGCGCCCGACGGTGACACCAGCCCCGTCGTCACGCCGGCGCCGATCGTCGCGGCGCTCGGCATCACCGTGATCGGCACGCTCGTCGTCGGCGTCTACCCGAACGCGATCACGCGGTTTGCCGAGCTGAAGGACCTGACCGGCGCGATCGTCCCCTGATCACGACAACGTCGTGTCAGACACAACTTCGTCGTGGCCCCGTCATTCGTCGGCGGGTGGTTCTTCGGCGGCCGCCGCGGCGATCGCATCGGCGAGCGCTGCCTGGGTGATCGGCCCGGCGACGCCATCGATGACCAGCCCTGCGGACTCCTGGAACCGCCGGACGCCGCCCGCCGTCCCGGGACCGTACAACCCGTCGTCCGCGCCGGCGGGGAGGAACCCGAGCTGGATCAGATCGCGCTGGAGTTGGAGCGAACGAGGCCCCTCCATGCCGAACCGCAGCGTCCCGGTCGGTGGCTCGGCGACGTAGACGAGTTCGGTCGTCGTCGGCCCGGGGGCCGTCGTCGTCGACTCGGCAGGCGGCTCGGTCGTCGGCGCGACGCCGGTCGTCGTCGGTGCCGGTGCCGATGTCGTCGTCTCGGGGATCGTCGTCGGGGCGAGCGTGGTGGGGACGGCGGTCGTCGTCGGGAGCGTCGTCGACGTCGTGCTCGTCGGCGGCGGCACCGTGGTCACGGCGCCGGGTGCACCGGGCACGGCGACGCCGCGAGCCGCATCGTTGCCGCACGCGACGAGCAGCACCGCGGCTGCGACGGGGAGGGTTGCACGGCGAAGGTGGCGCATCTCCCCAGCTTGGCCGATGGCGACCCGCGATGTCCGGCGACCCCGCACGTCGTCGATGCTGCGATGATGGCGCCGTGCTCCCGCCATCGACTCCGACGTCGTCGTCGTGACTGACGCGACGACTCCCGGTGCTGCCACTCCGTTCGAGCAGTACATGGAACGGGCGCTGTACGGGCCGGACGGGTTCTACATGCGCGGCGGGGTCGCGGGCCGGCGCGGCGATTTCCTGACGTCACCCGAAGTGGGGCCACTGTTCGGCGCGGTCATCGCCCGGTATCTCGACGCCGAGTGGCTGCGCCTGGGAGCGCCGGATCGATTCACCGTCGTCGACGCCGGGGCCGGCCCGGGATCGCTGGCACGGTCGGTCCTCGCCGCCGACCTGGCGTGTCGTGCCGCGCTGGACTACGTCGCCGCCGAGTTGTCGCCCGTACAGCGAGAGCGCCATCCGGCCGGCGTCGAGTCCGTCGCCCGTCTTCCCGACGGACCGATCGATGGCGTGATCGTCGCCAATGAGTTGCTCGACAACCTTCCGTTCCGGCTCGCGGTGTTCGACGGAGCGTGGCGAGAGGCTCTTGTGACCACCGGCCCAGGCGGTGACCCCGTCGAGGTGTTGTCGGCACCGTTCGATCCGCTGCCCGCGCAGCTGCCGCCGGCTGCGCGCCACGGCGCGCGAGCACCGCTCGTCGATCGTGCAGCCGAGTTCGTCGGCGCCGCCCGCTCCCGGCTGCGCAACGGGTCGCTCGTCGTGTTCGACTACGGCGTGGCGACCACCGCCGAGCTGGCGGCGCGGCCGTGGCGCGACTGGCTGCGGACGTATCACCGCAACGAGCGAGGTGGTCACTACCTCGCCGACTCCGGCTCGCAGGACATCACCACCGACGTGCCGTTCGATCAGCTGCCGACGCCGGACGATGTCTCGACGCAGGCCGACTTCCTCCGGAGATGGGGAATCGACGAACTCGTCGAGGAGGGCAAGCGGGTCTGGCGCGAGCGCGCCGCGGCCCCCGACGTCGCGGCGCTGCGGATGCGCAGCCGCGTCAGCGAGTCTGAAGCGTTGCTCGACCCCACCGGCCTCGGCGGCTTCGTCGTCGCCGAGTGGGTGGTCTGAGCGACGGCGCCGACGTTGGCTCAGCCGGCCAGTTCGGCGAGCCGCTCGTTGTCGATCCCGCACTCCCGGTACACGGCGAGCAGCTCTTCTTGCTGGGCTGATGCCAGGCGGTCGAGGTTGTCGAACAAGCACTCGGCCTCGGCGAGGGTGTATCCCTGGGTGACGAGTTCGTCGACCGCCTGCTCGCGGAGCGTGCCGTCGCCGTCGTCCCCGAACACCGCGTCGTCGAATGTCTCGCTGGGGTCGTACTCGTTGTCGATGCCACAGACGTAGAAGTTGTAGCGGTCGATCGACCTGCCGGACCCCTCGAGAACGACGAGGTCGTCGGAGAGCGCGGAGAGATCGAGATCGAAGAAGGACCAGTTCACCTTCTCGAGTTCGTCGATGACGATGTCGATCCCGTCGATGCTCGTGTCGACCGCATCGGCCAGCTCGGGCGGCGCTTCCCCGCGCGCGTCTTCCATCAGGATGCGGGCGCGGCGATACGTCGACTCGAGCACGTCCGGGTCGCTGAAGTCGATCGTGTCGAGATCGTCCAGTGCCATCTGGACCTCGGTCGCGCGGGTGCACCACGTCGAGTCGGGGTCGCCGGTCGGGATCGGCCCCAGCGCGTCATCCTCCATCGGCGGGTCGTCGGGAGGTGCCTCGGTCGTCGTCGGCGACGGCACCTCGGTCGTGGCCGGGGTCGGTTCGGTCGTCGTCGGCATGTCCTCGGTCGTCGTCGGCATGACGTCGGTCGCAGCCGGCGACTCGTCGTCATCGTCTCCGCAAGCGGCACCGACCAGGAGGGAGGCCACGAGCAGGACACCGAATCGTCGCATGCCCATCGAACGTAGCGGACCGACGACGACCCGCGCCCCGGACCGCCGTCGAGGCCGGGCTCGCGATCGCATAGATTCGGCGCCATGAGCGACACGGGACCCGGTGAGGCACACGACACGATCGACGCGCTGCTGGATGAACAGCGCACGTTCCCACCGTCGGAGGCCTTCAAGGACCAGGCGCTCGTCGCCGGCACGTTCATGTACGACGAGGCCGCGGAGGACGACGAGGGCTTCTGGGCCCGCCAGGCTGCCGAACTCGTCGACTGGGCGCAGCCATGGGACACGATCCTCGACTGGGATCTGCCGTACGCGAAATGGTTCGACGGTGGGACGCTCAACGTCGCCCACAACTGCCTCGACCGTCACGTGCTCGCCGGCAAGGGCGACAAGGTGGCGTTCCACTGGGAGGGTGAACCCGGTGACACCCGGACGATCACGTACCGCCAACTGCTCGACGAGGTGTCGCAGTTCGCGAACGTGTTGAAGGGTCTCGGCGTGGAGAAGGGCGACCGGGTCAACATCTATCTGCCGATGATCCCCGAGGCCGCCGTCGCGATGCTCGCCTGCGCCCGGATCGGCGCGCCGCACAGCGTCGTCTTCGGCGGCTTTTCCAGCCAGTCGCTCGCCGACCGGATCAACGACGCCGAGGCGAAGGTGCTGATCACCGCAGATGGCGGATACCGCCGCGGCGAGGTCTTCGCGCTGAAGCCTGCGGCCGACGAGGCATGCGACGCGTCACCGACCATCGAACACGTGGTCGTCGTCAAGCGCGGCGGCAACGACGTGACGATGGTCGACGGTCGCGACCACTGGTACCACGAGTTGATGGACGGCGCCTCGACCGACTGCCCGGCCGAGCCGATGGAGGCCGAACACCTCCTGTTCCTCCTGTACACGTCGGGGACGACCGGCAAGCCGAAGGGCATCATGCACACGACCGGCGGGTACCTGACGCACACCACGTTCACCCACCGGTACGTCTTCGATCTGCATCCCGACACCGATGTGTTCTGGTGCACCGCCGACGTCGGCTGGATCACCGGGCACAGCTACATCGTGTACGGCCCACTGTCGAACGGATGCACGCAGGTGATGTACGAGGGTGTCCCCAACCACCCCGGCAACGACCGCTTCTGGGAACTCGTCGAGAAGTACGGCGTCACGATCTTCTACACGGCACCGACCGCGATCCGCACGTTCATGAAGTGGGGCGCGGACGAACCCGCGAAGCACGACCTCTCCTCGCTGCGGTTGCTCGGCACGGTCGGTGAGCCGATCAACCCGGAGGCGTGGATGTGGTACCACGAGAACATCGGCGGCGGGCGCTGCCCGATCGTCGACACGTGGTGGCAGACCGAGACCGGCGGGATCATGATCAGCCCGCTGCCGGGCGCGACGACGACCAAGCCGGGTTCGGCGACCTTCCCGCTGCCGGGGATCTCTGCCGAGGTCGTCGACGACGACGCGAACCGGGTCGACGTCGGCGGCGGCTACCTCACCCTGACCCGACCGTGGCCTGGCATGCTGCGCGGCATCTGGGGTGACGCCGATCGGTACCAGGAGACGTACTGGTCACGGTTCCCCGGCCGCTACTTCGCCGGCGACGGCGCGAAGCTGGATGACGACGGCTACCTCTGGCTGCTGGGCCGAGTCGACGACGTGATGAACGTCTCCGGGCACCGGATCTCGACGACCGAGGTCGAATCCGCGCTCGTGTCCCACCCCGCCGTCGCCGAAGCCGCCGTCGTCGGTGCGAACGACGCGACCACGGGTCAGGCCGTGATCGCGTACGTGATCCTGCGCGGCGGCGAGGATGTCGACGGCGAGGCCCTGCGCGCCCACGTCGCGCAGGAGATCGGTGCGATCGCCCGGCCGAAGCACGTCTACATCACGCCGGAACTGCCGAAGACCCGTTCCGGCAAGATCATGCGGCGCCTGCTGCGCGACGTCGCCGAGGGTCGCAACATCGGTGACACGACGACGCTCGCCGACGCATCGATGTTCGCCGAGCTGCAGGCGAAGGCCGCCGCTGCCACCGAGGACTGAACGAGCCGGCCGGCGGCGACGCCCGCGCCGTGAATGTCGACCGTTCCCGGAATCGTCAGGGAACTCTCAAGGTGCCGAACGGACGTGCCGATGATTCGTGTATGAGTCCGCCGGATCCAGATCAGAGCGCGCAGAAACCGGCCTTCTCCTGGGAGTCGGTCGTCGGGGGCGACGACACAGGTGAGGAATCGACCACCGACGACATCGACGCGACCGCGCTCGCCCCGATCTCGCTCACGATCGCGCCACTGTCACTGGAGCCACTTCCGCCGGTTCCGGAATCACCGACCCGCGAGGAGTCGATCGAGCCGACACCGCCGTTGCTCGGTGATCTGCACGTCGGCCTCCCCTCGATCGCCGACGACGAGCCGCCGATCATGGCGCCGTCGCCGCCCGAACCGCTCGTCGCACCGGTCACCCCGACGCAGACGGCACCCCCGCCGGTCGCACCCCCCGCACCGGTCGAGCCGACGCCGCCGGCCGACGCCGCTGTGCCGTCCGTGCCCGCGCCGGCCGCACCTCCGGCAGTGTCCGAGCCGGTCGCCGGTGGCGACAGCTACGAACCGACGATCTCGACCACCGGTGGCGGCTATGCGCCGCGCCCGCCGGCCGTGCCGGTCCCCGACGCCGATGTCGACGTCGACGATGACGATGACGATGACGATGACATCCAGGACGACGCCGGCGAGCGCGAGGTGCGGATCTCCCCGCTCGACGTGCCCGACTCGTCGCCGACCGGCGCGGCGGCGACGGTCGACGCGTCGACCGACGGGGGAGCTGGTGCGCCGGCGGTCGTCGAACAGCACGACGCCACGACCCTGATCCCGACCACGCAGCCTTCTCAGGCGGCGTCCCCGGCACTGCCCGGCGCGACGCCGGCGGCCAGCCCGAGCATCCCGAATCACCAGCCCAACCAAGCGGCGGGACCGCGTCTGCACCCGAACGCGGCGACGGTCGTCGCCGAGCCGGCGACGCTGTCGAAGAAGGAACGCAAGAAGCAGCAGAAGCAGAAGCAGCACCAACTCAAGGCGGCGAACAAGCAGTCCTCCGGCCGCGGCGGGTTCGCCCTGTTCTTCACGCTGCTCGTGCTCGTCGGCCTGATCGTCGCCGCGATCATCTTCGGGCAGCCGTACCTGTTCCCCGACGACTGGGACGCTGCGTCTCGCCCGTACGGCGAAGCGGTCGAAGCGGTCTCCGGTGAACCGTTCGGCGAAGCGGTCGCCGTGATGCGTCATGCGGAGGGCACCTACTCGGTGGCGATGGCCGACGAACTCGTCCAGGGCTGGGAGGAACAGGTCCCGATGTGGCGTTCCTTCGGTCTCGTCGACGGAGCGGTCGATACGGCGGTGCTCCGCGAGACACTCGATGGGTGGACGCCTGCGTTCTACTCGCCCTCCGTCGGCGATGTCTTCGTCAACGATGCGCTGACGCCCGCCGCCGTCGATGGTGCGATCGTCGCCGCGATGGCCGCGGCCGATCTCGACCAGCGCAACGGATGGTCCACCGGTCTCGACGATGCGACACTCGACCAATCGGCGCTCACCCGTGCCCAGGTCATCGCAGCCGCTGCCGACGTCGCGGCCGCATCGAGCTTCGGGCCGGCGCTGTCCGAGCGTCGGCCGGACAAGGCCGAGTTTCTGCCGCCGATCCTGTCGTACCGGGTGAATGCGCCGTACGTGTTCGCCGAGGTCGTTCCCAGCGGAGACCTGGCCGACGTCGCGGCGACCGTTGCGTTGCCGCTCTCGCTGGAGCCGGAACTCGTCGCCGGTGGGACGATCGTCGCACCGCAGCAGCAGATGGATCGCGGTTTCTGGTACACGGTCTTCGCCGCCTACACCGACGGCCCGACGGCCTACGCCGCGAGCAATGCGCTCGTCGAGGCGTCGCTCGCATCCGTGGATCGGGCCGGGACGGTCTGCTCGTACGGCACGTTCTCCGGTACCGATGTCGCCGGGACCGAGCGGGTGACCGGCGTGCTGCAACAGTGGGTCGCCAACGCTCCCGCCGAGATGACGGCTGCATCCACCGTGCTCGCCGACGGCACGCTCCAGCTGTCGACCTGCGATCCGGGTGCGGCGGTCAGCGCGGGGGCCCGCTTCGGGATCGCGAGCGAGCTCGCTCGGTGGCGCCTCGTCGAACTGGCTGCGATCGAGAGCGTCGACCCGGTGACCGGCACGGCCGCCGATCGTGCTGCTGCGGTCGCCCAGGTCCGCGAGTCCCAGGTGGCGATCGCGCTGATGGGGCTGCCGTTCGACACGACAGCGGCTGACCTCGCGACGGCAGCTCGCCAGCTCGTGCCGCCCGCGGCGACCGCGCCGGCGGAGCAACCCGGCGAGCAGGTCGAGGGCAGTCAGCCGGAGGAGATCGTCGAGCCCGCCGACTGAACCTGCGGACCGACCGAATGTCAGTCCCGGAAGTTCTGGAACTGCAGCGGGATGCCGACGTCTTCGGCCTTCAGCATCGCGATCACGTCCTGGAGCGCGTCGCGCTTCTTCGCGGTGACGCGGATCGAATCGCCCTGGGTCTGACTCGACACACCCTTCGGGCCCTTCTCCTTGATCGTGCGGTTGATCTGCTTGGCCGTGTCCGACGAGATGCCCACCTTGATCGTGACGACCTGCCGCACGGTGTTCTGCGTCGCTTCCTGCACGTCGCCGTAGTCGACGCCGCGCAGTGACACACCGCGCTTGACGAGCTTCTCTTCGAGGACGGTCCGCAGCGCGTTGAGACGATCCTCGCTCACGGTGTGCATGGTGATGATCAGGTCGTTCTGCTCGATGGTCGAATTCGTGTTCTTGAAATCGAAGCGGTTCGCCACTTCGCGCTGGGCCTGATCGACCGCGTTGCGCACTTCCTGGTGATCGACTTCGGAAACGACGTCAAAGCTCGGCATGCCGGCAAGGGTACCGGGGTGCGCCTCGGCGCTCCTGACGATACGATTCGACCGCCTCGTCGGACCGTCAGGTCGCCACGGCGGGCGAACACAATGGGTCGGTGCCCGAGCGGCCAAAGGGAGCAGGCTGTAAACCTGCCGGCGTAGCCTTCGAAGGTTCGAATCCTTCCCGGCCCACCATGTGATCTCGCGAGAGATCGGAAACTTCCGGACCTGCGGGTCCGGAAGTCGTGGTTTTCACGTCGTGGTCGTCCGCGTCGAGATCGAGTCGTCGGACGCGACGTCGCCTCGACCGCGCAGCGCATAGGGTCGAGGCCATGACCGCCGAGCTGAAGTCCCTGATCCTGTGCGACTTCGCGCAGATCCGGGAGGGTCTGCTGTTCGTCCAGTCCGGCGGGCTGACCCGCCTCGCGGCGCCGACGTTCCCCGCGAAGTTCGGGTGCCACGTCGCCGCGCTCGTGTGGCTGCCGCCGGACGAGGCAGGCAGTGCGCACCAGATCCTGATGAAGGTGAAGTCCGCGGCGACTGCGACGCTGATCGCCACGATCAATGTCGCGATGCACGAGACCCCGCCACCTCCGGGGTTGCAGCCAGGCGAGGGTCGCCAGGTCCCGATCGTCGTGCCGTTGGCGGCGGTCACGTTCCCGGAACCCGGCGAGTACGACCTCCAGGTCGAAGTCGACGACCGGTTCGCCGGCGATCTCAGCTTCCGCGTGGCGCCACGCACCGACTGAGCGGGCTCACAGCATCAACTGCATCGACGCAGTGCTCAACCAGCGGTTGAATTTGCGCCCGACCTCGTGCTCGACACCGATCAGCCGGAACTCACACGCCCGGTGGAGGGCGAGCGACGCCTCGCTCGACGCCTCGATGCGGGCGATCATCGAGTGGAAGCCGCTGTCGCGGGCGACCTTGATCAGGTGTTCCATCAGCGCGCGGCCGATCCCGTTGCCGGCGTGGTCGCGCGAGACGTAGACGGAGTTCTCGACGGTCGGCCGATAGGCGGCCCGTTCCTTGTACGGCGACAGCGAGGCGAACCCGACCACTTGGCGGGTGCCGTCGGCCGCACCGGAGGGGAGCGTCGCCACGACCGCCGCGAACGCCCCGGAGCGCTCGGCGAGCCAGGTGCGCTGGCCCTCGAGCGTCCGCGGCACGAGATCGAACGTCGTCGTGTGGTTCTCGACTTCGAAGTTGTAGATCGCTCGGATCGCCGGCGCGTCGTCGAGCGTCGCGAGCCGAATTTCGACGGCGGGGCGTTGACTCGACATGTGGGCCCGACAGTAGCGCTCGGGCGGGACCGATCCCGGGCTTCCGACGGCGGCCCGGGAAGGGTGGTTGTGCCGGCGCGGGCGGTACACTCGTGCGCTGGCTGCGGCTCCTGCCGTGGCCGCTGGGTGCCTCGAAACACCATCGCGAGCGAGCGTCGGTGCGGACAGACACCTGCCAGTGACGCCCTCTTAGCTCAGTCGGTAGAGCACAGCCATGGTAAGGCTGGTGTCGTGGGTTCGATTCCCACAGAGGGCTCGACCAAGTGGTCGAGGAAACTCGTTCGCGTGCCAGCAACACCAGGACATCGCACAGGTTTGGCGGCGTAGCTCAGTTGGTCAGAGCATCCGGCTCATAATCGGAAGGTCGTCGGTTCAAGTCCGACCGCCGCTACCAGAATCCACCGTCCAGAAAGAACACTCCAGGAGCAAAGAAGGCTATGAGCAAAGAGAAGTTTGAGCGGAACAAGCCGCATGTGAATATTGGGACCATGGGTCATATTGATCATGGGAAGACGACGTTGACGGCGGCGATCTCGAAGACGTTGTCTGAGAAGG
>JAHEKY010000169.1 GCA_024644465.1 Ilumatobacteraceae bacterium
CGACAACGACCCGGGGATCGCCGACATCGACGCCGAGCTGCGGCTGCACATCCTCACCCTCTGGCAGACGGCGATCCTGCGGCTGTCGAAGCTGCGGGTGCGTGACGAGATCAACGAGGCGTTGCGCTACTACCCCGCCAGTCTGTTCGCCACGATCCCGGCCCTTTCCCGCGACCTCGAGGCGATCGCCGAGCAGCGGTTCGCGGCACAGCAGCCCGACACGACACGCGCGGTCAGCATGGGCTCGTGGATCGGCGGCGACCGCGACGGCAACCCGTTCGTCACGGCCGACGTGATGCGGTTCGCGATCGGCCGGCAGAGCCAGGTCGCCCTCGCCCACCATCTCGCGACCTTGCTGCGGCTCGAGCGGCAGCTGTCGATGTCGGCACGGTTGATCACGCCGACCCCCGAACTCGCCGCGCTGGCGGACTCGTCCGCCGACGCCTCACCGTTCCGCGCCGACGAGCCGTACCGGCGGGCGATGCGGGGCATGCACGCCCGGCTGTATGCGTTCGCCGAGACGGTGATCGACTCGGTGATCGACAACTCACTCGGCGACGCTCCGACGACGCCGCGCGATCCATACGCATCGATCGACGAACTGCTCGCCGACTTCGACATCGTCGATGCGTCGCTGCGATCCCACGGTGCGGCCGAGTTGGCCGACGCGAAGGTCCAGCCCGCCCGGCGCGCCGTTGCGATCTTCGGCGCCCACCTGTGCGGGCTCGACATGCGCCAGAACTCAGCCGTGCACGAAACGGTGATCGCCGACCTGTTCGCCAATGCCGGTGTCTGCGCCGACTACCTCGCGCTCGATGAAGCGGCCCGCGTCGACGTGCTGACCAACGAGCTCGGCTCACCGCGTCTGCTGCGGCATCCCGGCGCCGTCTACGGCGAACGCACGGCCGCCGAACTGGGCGTGCTCGACGCGGCGGCAGAAGGAATCGCGCGCGTCGGGCCCCGCGTGATGCCCCACTACGTGATCTCGATGGCGACGAGCGTCAGCGATGTCCTCGAAGTCGCCGTCCTGCTCAAGGAGGTCGGCCTCGTCGTCCCGGCGTCCGACGATCGCCCGGCGTCGTCCCGGCTCGACATCGTGCCGTTGTTCGAGACGATCCAGGACCTCGCGGGATCGGCGGACACGCTCGGCGCGATGTTGACGAACGAGGTCTACCGACAGCTGGTCGACTCCCGCGGGGCGACGCAGGAGGTGATGATCGGCTACTCCGACTCGAACAAGGACGGCGGGTATCTGTCGTCTCAGTGGAACCTGTTCGCCGCGCAGGCCTCACTGGTCGACGCCGCAGGCGCGTCCGGTGTCCAGTTGCGCCTGTTCCACGGGCGCGGCGGCACGGTGGGTCGCGGCGGGGGCCCCGCGTATCAGGCGATCCTGGCGCAACCGCCGGGGTCGGTCGACCGGGCGATCCGCTTGACCGAGCAGGGTGAGATGGTCGCTGCGAAGTACAGTCACCCCGCCCTCGCCCGCCGCAACCTCGAGACACTGCTCGCCGCGACGCTGGAGACGTCGTGCCTCGATGCGGGCGACCTGGGCGCACCCGCGTCGGCGTTCGTCGACGCGATGCAGACGCTCGCAAGCTCGGCGTTCGACGCGTACCGCGCGCTCGTCTACGGCGACGAACGCTTCGTCGACTTCTTCCGCTCGATCACCCCGACGAACGAGATCGCGAGTCTGAATGTCGGCAGCCGGCCCGCGTCGCGCACCGCCTCGTCGCGGATCGAGGATCTGCGGGCGATCCCGTGGGTGTTCGGGTGGACGCAATGCCGCTTGATGATCCCTGCGTGGTACGGCGCCGGCTCGGCGTTCGAGCGGTTTGCCGGCGACGACACCGGTCGCGCCGAGATGCTCGCGCGGATGTACACGGACTGGCCGTTCTTCCGGTCGATCGTCAACAACATGGGCATGGTGCTCGCCAAGGCCGACATCGACATCGGCCGCCGGTACGCCGCCGTGCTCGTCGAGGACGAGGCGATGCGCACCGACATCTTCGGACGGATCGAAGCGGAGCACGCGCTGACGCGCACATGGCACGCGCGCATCACCGGATCACCCGACCCGCTCGCCGACAACCCGCTCCTCGCGCGCAGCCTGCGCAACCGCTACCCGTACCTCGATCCGCTGCACGTCATGCAGGTCGACCTGCTGCGGCGGTACCGGGACGGCGACCACGACGAGCTCGTCCGGCGCGGCATCCAGCTCACGATCAACGCGATCGCGACCGGCATCCGCAACTCCGGCTGACGTCTCTAGGCTCGTCGCATGAAGATCAGCAGGCGCGCCCGCCTCATGCGGAGGTTGCTGGGCCATTTCGTTCAGGACGAGCAAGTGCCGCTGCCGCAGCGGCGCGTCGCCATGGACCGTGCGGGCAAGTTGCCGAAGCCGCGTCGGGTCGACTACGCGGAGACGACCGTCGGTGGCGTCCCCGCGATCGTCGCGACGCCCACCGCAGTCGAGCCGGATCGCCACATCCTCTACCTCCACGGCGGCGGGTACATGCTCGGTTCCGCTCAGAGCCACATCCGGCTCGGCGCCCGCCTGGCGAAGTACGCCGGTGCCGTCGCCACCGTGATCGACTACCGCCTCGCACCCGAACACGTCTATCCCGCGGCGATCGACGACTGCGTCGCCGCGTACCGGGACCTGGCGGCGCGTGTCGACCCGGCGCTGATCACGATCGCGGGCGACTCCGCCGGTGGCGGGGCCGCGCTGGCCACCATGTGTGCGCTGCGCGATGCCGGCGAGCCGCTTCCCGCGTGCGCGTACCTGCTCTCACCGTGGACCGACCTCACCGGTTCCGGGGAGTCCGTCACGACCAAGAACGCCGTCGACCCGATGATCGACGGTGAACTGATCACGTTCACGGCGAAGATGTACGCCGGTGATCGCCCGCTCGACGACCCGGGCATCTCGCCGTTGTTCGCCGACCTGAATGGCCTGCCGCCGCTGCTGATCCAGACCGGTACCGACGAAGTGCTGCTGTCGGACTCCGAGCGGCTCGCCGAACGGGCTTCGGCCGCCGGCGTCGAGAACGAGCTCGACCTGCATGAGGGCATGTGGCACGTGTACCAGGGTTTCGTCGGTTTCATGCCCGAGGCGAACGCGGCACTGATCCGCGGCGCACGCTTCATCCGGGCGAAGAGCCCGGCCGTCGTCGCGAGCTGACGGCCGGCGGGTCAGACCCGCTCGATGATGATCGCCGGGGCCATGCCACCCGCCGCGCACATCGTGACGAGGCCGACCTGGAGGTCACGCCGCTCCAGTTCGTCGAGCACGGTGCCGATCAGGATCGCCCCGGTCGCGCCGATCGGGTGCCCGAGCGCCATCGCTCCCCCGTTGACGTTGACACGATCGCGGTCGAGATCGAGGTCACGCTGGAACTTCTCCGACACGACAGCGAACGCCTCGTTGACCTCGAACAGATCGATGTCGGAGATCGTCATCCCGGCGCGCGAGAGCACCTTGCGCGCCGCCGGAACGGGCGCGTTCAACATCAGCGTCGGGTCGTCACCCATGTTGGCGGTCGCGACGACTCGCGCTCGGGCGGACAGGCCGTGTGAGCGGGCGTAGTCCTCGCTCGCGAACAGCAGCGCCGCGGCACCGTCGACGACGCCCGATGAGTTGCCGGCGTGGTGGACGTGCTCGATCGCGAGGTCCGGGTACTTCTGATTGATCAGCTCGCGGAACGTCTTCGAATCATCGGTACGGCGATGGTCCGCGACCCGTTCGAAGCTCGGCGCGAGCGACG
>JAHEKY010000170.1 GCA_024644465.1 Ilumatobacteraceae bacterium
CCCCTCTTCGGTCCGCATCCGCTGTTCTCGCTCCATGCCCTCCGACAGTACCGACCGCTGTGACCGCACCCTGTCGCCATGTGCTTTCATGGATGGGCATGCACATCCGGACGCGCCGAGTGGTCGCCGCAGCACTGGCGGCCACGGTCGCCGCATCGACCGTCGCGGCCACGTCCACGACCAGCGCAAGCAGTCACCGGGCGATCCCCAACGGCGAGTGGGCCGGCATCATCACGTTCTTCGGTGACACCGGCACCGCCAGGGGCGACTTCGAGGGATCGTTCCGGCTACAGGCCGCCAGCGGCGCCGCGTCGGGCGACTTCGACTGGCAGGGCATCGTCGACACGGACGCCGTGGGTGACGTGGCAGTCACGATCGTCGGCGAGGTCACCGGCGACACCACGTCGCCCCTGTTCAACCTCACGGGAGGGACCAGCGGTGGTACGCCGATCCCCGACGCGACCGGCAGCGGCAACATCGTGCTCACCAACGTCACCTGCGAGAGCATCGAGGGCACCGGCGAGAACATCACGACCGCGGCGCAGATCAGCGACATCGAGTGGTTCGCGATCCGCGCGAGTGAGCCGCTCGCCGCCGGGACGTTCTTCGACGACCTCCGGGCGCTGCGGGTCGACGCGATCAACCTCGTCGGCGACCTCGGGACCCGCCCGGTGCTCGACCTCATCACCGAGATCAACCGGCTCGGCGGGGAGGCGATCGTGCTCCTCGCCCAGGTCGACCGCACACCCGAGTGCCAGGCGTTCCACTTCCGCAGCCTGATCGCCTCGCAGGTCCAGCTCCTGCTCGAGGCCGTGATCGAAGATCCCCGGCTCGCGAATGCCGCCGAGTTCGCCGACCTCGTGCTGCTCGCCCTGCAAGCCGGAGCGTGGGGGCCGGGCGCCGCCGACGCCGACGCGCTCGACTTCGAGGTCGCCATCACCGAGGAGTTCCTGCGGCGCGTCGACGAGGCGATCGCCGCCGGCGACGAGGTCGCACTCCTGCAACTCGCGTGGTTGGCACACTCGGTCGGGTTCGACGACGTCGTCGACCGGATCTTCGCAGCGGGAGGCGGATCATGAGCCGGGTGATCGCAACCGGTGTCGTGCTGACACTCGCACTCGTCGCCTGCGGATCCGACGACGACGGCGACACCATCACGACCGACCCGCTGACGACCAGCGCACCCGCCACCGACGCTCCCCCGGCGACCGACCCACCGGCGACCGACCCACCCACGACCGACCCACCGGCGACCGACCCGCCGGCGACGGACCCACCGGCCACGGACGCACCCGCCGATGCTGCATCGTTCGCCGAGGCCGCCGGACTGGGCACCGTCGAACTCGCCGCGGCGGGTGGCGAACCGCATCCGCTGCTCGCGTGGGCGCCGGTCGACGGCGCGGCCGCGTACCGCGTCACCGTGCTGACGTCGGACGGCTCGCCCTACTGGGCATGGCTCGGCGAGAACACCGAGGTCCGCTTCGGCGGCGCACCCGACGGCGGCGGGCAGACCGCGATCCTGTTCGAACCGATGACGTGGACCGTCGTCGCCCTCGACGCCGATGGCCTGCCGATCGCCGCCAGCGACCGCGCGGACATCACCCCCTGACACTGGCCCCAGCCCACGACGTCGACGGGCCCGACGAGGAAACCCCCGTCGGGCCCGTCTCCAGTGTGCGCCACCGGCCGATGGCGGCCGGCATGTGCTCTGTGCCCGGCACCGACCGTCTGCGGACAACGTCACGCAGAAACTTGCCGGGACTTGTCCGCGCGGGGCCGTTGGTGGGCACATAGGGGAAGAGAGGAATCCGTGCCACGAGACGACGCCTGGTTCGAACGCTTCTACGAGCGTCACCACCGCCGGATCGCCGCGTACTGCGTGCGGCGCATCGGCCGCGACGACGCCGCAGACGCAACCGCCGAGGTGTTCGCGGTCGCCTGGCGCCGCAGCGGTGACGTGCCCGAGGGCGACCGGGAGCTGCCCTGGCTGTACGGCGTCGCCCGCCGCGTCGTGTCGCACCAGTACCGCAGCACCGGCCGGGCCCGCCGCCTCGCCCTGCGGGCCGGGTCACTGCGCACCGTGCCACCGCCCGGCCCCGCCACCGAGACGCTCGCCCACGCCGACCACCAACTCGTGCGCGACGCCGTGATGCGCCTCGGCGAGGCCGACCGCGAAGCGCTGCTGCTGTCGGCCTGGGAGGGCCTCACCCACGCCGAGATCGCCGACACGATCGGCTGCTCACGCGCCGCCGTCGACAAGCGAATCGCCCGCGCGAAGGTCCGCCTCGCCCGCCAGTACGAAGCCCTCAGCACCATGCACACCCCAACGCGAACCCTCGACACCAGATCTCCAGTGCGCGCCCCGAGAGGAGGTGGAGACAGATGAACCCCGACGCCGTCTACACGCTGCTGGCCGAGGCCAACCCGGTCCCCGACAGCAGGTCGATCACGCCGGTACTCGAACGTCTGCACCCCGACCCGACAGGGAGCAACACCATGCAACTCACCGCAACACGACCAACCGAATCCGAGACACGTCCACCGAAGCCACAGCGCTGGATGATGGCCGCCGCCGCGGCCGTGATCGCGATCGCGGCCGTCGCCGTGATCCTCTTCGCCCGCGACGAACCCGACCCGGTCGAACCGGCGACCCAACTCACGACCGTGCCGGTCACGGCGCCGTCCGCCCCCGCCGAACTGACCGAGGCGGAGGCGATCGCGGTCGCCCGTCGGTACCATGCCGCGCTGCTCGGTGGTGATGTCGACGCCGTGATGGCGGTCACGGACTCCGTCGGCGACCCGCAAGCCGACCGCCACGTCGCCGAGATGTGGGCGGCGATGGTCGGCCCCGAAGAATCGGCGACGATCGGCGACTGCACGGCGACGAGCAACACCGGGTCCGTCGTGGTCCGCTGCGACATCGTCATCAACGACCCCGTCTGGGTCGAGCTCGGTGTCAACGACCTCGTCACGCCGGTGCGGATCACCGACGGCAAGATCCGATGGCTGCCGTACGAGGGCGCGGACTTCGGCGAGGGCAACCGCGCCTACGCCGACTACCTGCAAGCGGTCCACCCGGCCGACTACGAAGCGGTGTGCAGCCCTGCCGCCTACGAGATCGGCACGATCGTCAGCAATCGGGGCCTCGCCCTCACGGGCGCCTGCACCGAACTCTGGTTCCCGCTCGCCGACGACGTCGTGCAGTGGATCCGCGACGGCCGCCCCGACCCCGACGCCTGACACCGGCACCCGTCAGCGTTGCTGCGAGCTATGTCGATGCGTGGAAGCCGTTGACGTCGACGATGATGTGGGCGGCAGCCTCGGTGTACAGGCAGACCTTGCCGTTGGCGCCCACCTTCGCGGTGACCGCGTTGGAGATCGTGTCGCCCGGGCCGTAGTTGAGATTCGACGCCGTCGGACGCGGGGCGCCACACGGGTAGGCCGTGACGTAGCCGTGACCCAGCGTGCCGGTCACCGCGATGTTCATCACGACGGCTTCGGCATCGGGAGCCACACCGCCACGTCCGGTCACGGTCAGTTGAGTGACCGAACCAGCCGCACGGAGACCGATCTGCCAGAACAACCCGTCCACGGTCGACAACTCACCAACTCGGGTCTCCAGCAACCGGGCCGGCGACAACGCCGAGAAGTCGGACCCCGCGGGGAAGAAGCCGTTGACGTCGACGATGATGTGGGCGGCAGCCTCGGTGTACAGGCAGACCTTGCCGTTGGCGCCCACCTTCGC
>JAHEKY010000171.1 GCA_024644465.1 Ilumatobacteraceae bacterium
GCGTGGTGGACGTGCTCGATCGCGAGGTCCGGGTACTTCTGATTGATCAGCTCGCGGAACGTCTTCGAATCATCGGTACGGCGATGGTCCGCGACCCGTTCGAAGCTCGGCGCGAGCGACGCCAACGTCTCGACGGTCGTGCCGGGACGCGGGTACTCCTCGCGGTCGAGGGCGACCGACCCGTCGGGGTCGAACACGGGGACGAGGCTGCGCTCGAAGCGACCTTCCTTGATCGCTCGCGCGGCGCGCGCCTGAGACTCCGCGGCGTGCGCGTCGAGCGCCTCGCGCCCGATTCCCTCCATCGTCGCGATCGCGTCTGCACAGACGCCCTGGTGCGACTGGGGATGGGTCTCCTCGAGGTGTGCATTGTTCGCCCCGATCGGCAGCAGCCCGTGCTTCGGAAGCGACATCATCTCGGTCCCGCCCGACACGACGAGGTCCTCCATCCCGGCCATCACCGAGTGGGCCGCGAAGCTCGCGCTGGTGATCCCGGACCCGCAGAACCGATCGAGGGTCGCGCCGCTCGCGGTGATGTCGTAGCCCGCGTCGAGCGCCGCCATCCGGCCCAGGTCCCCGCCCTGCTCCATCACCTGTGAACTCGTCCCCCAGACGACGTCGTCGACGTCGGCAGTGTCGAATCCGTTGCGTTCGACGAGCGCCTTCAGCACCGTCGCCGCGAGATGCTGCGGGTGGAGGTGCGCGAGCGCGCCCTTGCCCGGCTTGCCGATGCCCCGGGGCGTGCGGCAGGCGTCGATGATCAAGGCGTCGCTCATCGGCCCAGTGTGACAACCGTCGGGCAGTCCGGCCGAACCGAGGTGACGTTCGGCCCTGGGGATCGCCACTGCCCCGCTGGCACACTCGCACCCATGCAGCCGACGACCGTTGCCGACCTCTTCGCGCTCGCGCTGCTCCTCGGCCTTGCCGGCGTCGCGGTCGCCGCCGCCGTCCCGCGGGTGCGCGCCCTCGTGATCACTGCCGCACTTCCGCTGGCGGCGACCGTCGCGACCGCTGCGATGCTGGGCAGCCTCTACTTCTCCGAGGTCGCCGACTTCGTGCCGTGCAAGCTGTGCTGGTTCCAGCGGATTGCGATGTACCCGCTCGCGCCGGTGCTCGTGCTCGCCTCGATCTGGCGCGACCGCACGATCATGCGTTATGTCGTGCCGCTGTCCCTGCTCGGGTTCGCGGTGTCGGCATACCACGTGTGGATCCAGTGGTTCCCCGAGCAGAGCAACTTCTGCGAGTTCGACAACCCCTGCAGCGCGACGTGGGTGAAGGGGTTCGACGTGTTCTCGATCCCTCAGCTCGCCGGCCTCTCCTTCGCGCTGATCGCGTCGATCGGGGCACTGTCGATGATCTCCGAACGGGCGGCGCAGAAAACGTCCGAGCCGGTGTAAGAAACCCGGCGCCCCGGACATCTTCTCCTATAGACGGGAGGGAAGACGTCCGTCAGTCGGTGAGGAGATCGGAGGCGACTCGTGTCGGATTGGGCGATGAGGGAGTTCGCAGAAGCGGACGGATACGGGCGGTGGCCCGCGCGCCGGCCCGAGCGCCATCGATCGCACCGCTGCAAGGCGCAGGTGATGAACGCACTCCACGACCAGCAGGAGCTCGTACGCCAGTATCTGGAGTTGCTCCGCGGTGGTGGCGATGCGGGGCGCCCGGAGGCTGTCGACGACGCGACACGGGCCGACGCCGAGGTGGCGTTCACCGAAGTCGCCCTCGCGTACGGCCGTCGCCACCACATCGATGTGGAGACGTGGATGGCCGTGCGGGTACCGCTCGACGTCCTGCGCCGGGCCGGGTTCCGGTTGCCGGACACGAGCGAACAGGAGTCGTCCCGCAACTCGCCGCGCTAGCCGTCGGCCGGCCGACCGCTCAGTCCGGATCCCGACGGGCCCAATCGGCCGGCGCTGACACGACTGGCGCGGCGTGCACCACTTCGGTGTGGACGATCGCCCCGTCGCGGAGTTCGACGTGCGAATGCGCGACGTCGATGATCGACACGTCGTGCGTCGCGACGATCGCCGCGACGTCGCGTTCGGCGACGACACGGTGGATCAGCGCCATGATCTCGGCACCGGTCCGCGAGTCGAGCTGCCCGGTCGGTTCGTCGGCGATCAGCAACGACGGCGAGGCCGCAAGCGAACGCGCGATCGCGACTCGCTGCTGCTCGCCACCGGACAGCTCGGACGGGCGGTGAGCCGCACGCGGCGCCAACCCGACGAGGTCGAGCAGTTCGGCGACGCGGCCCGCTCGTGCATCGCGTCGCATCCCCTGGAGGCGCAGCGGAACTTCGATGTTCTCGGCCGCGCTGAGCACCGGCAGCAGCCCGAACGCCTGGAACACGAACGCGACGCGGGTCCGTCGGAGTTCGGCGAGCTCCCGATCGGATGCGCGGAACAGGTCGAGGCCGCAGACCAGCGCCTCGCCGCTGTCCGCGCGGTCGAGGCCACCGATCACGTTCAACAACGTCGTCTTGCCGGAACCGGAGCGCCCGTGGACCGCCACGAGTGTCCCCTGCTCGACGGTCAGATCGACCGAACGCAGTGCGTGGACGACCTCGCGCGCGGCCGGGTAGTCCTTGGTCACGCCGTGCAGCTCGACGATCACGCTCACGGCTCTTCCCCGAACCCGTGCGCCTCGGGGCGTTCCCACCGGCTCTCCTCGTGTTCGAATTCGGGCCAGACGCCGATGTGGTCCGGCTCGAGCTCGAGTCGCACTCGCCGTTTCAGCTCCAACGCCTCCACGTAGCTTTCGGGCAATTGCATCCGTCCCGCCGAGTCGAGCACCGCGTACTCGCGGGCGATGACGCGGCTCGAGTCCAGACCGGCGCCCTCTCGAACGATCTCCGAGCTGATCCGGCCGTCGCGGATCGCGACCGTGCGGTCGACCTGCTGGGACACGAGCGGATCGTGCGTCACGACGACGCCGGTGACGCCGAGTTCGGCATTGACCGCGCGCAGCACGTCGAAGACCTCGATGGCCGTGGCGGTGTCGAGCTCACCGGTCGGCTCGTCGGCGAGCAGGATGCGCGGCTCGTTGGCGAGTGCCACCGCGATCGCGACTCGCTGCTGCTCACCACCCGAGAGTTCGGACGGCCGATGGCGCGCCCGGTCGAGCAGCCCCACGAGGTCGAGCAGCTGCTCGGCGCGGATCCGCCTGGCCCGGCGCGGGTGACCGGCGATCGCGAGCGGGAACTCGACGTTGCCACGAGCATCGAGGTACGGCTGGAGATTCTTCGCCGTCTGCTGCCACACGAAGCCGACGGTGTCGCGCCGGTACGTGTTCCGCTGTACGGCGTTCATCGTCATCAGATCGTGACCGCCGACGCGAGCGACGCCGGCCGTCGGCTGGTCGAGGCCGCCGAGCACGTTCAGCAGCGTCGACTTGCCGGAGCCAGATGCCCCGACGACCGTGATCAACTCGCCCGGCTCGACGTGGAAGTCCAGACCCTGGAGTGCGAGCACCTCGATCTCCGACGTCTTGTAGATGCGGACGAGACCCTCACAGTGGATGCGGCCGTCCGCGTCGCCGACGGTCTGCTTCGAGAGAGACAGGGCTGCGGTCATCGTGGTGTCCTCGGCGTCGCGCCGTGCCCGCATCGTAGGTCAGCGGTCGTCATCCGGCCCCGTCCACTCGCAGGACGTCCTCGACGCGCACCCGCACGATGCGGTGCACGAGCAGCACGACGACGGCCAGCGCGCCGAGCGCGACCGCGGCCGCCGTCGCCAGCTG
>JAHEKY010000172.1 GCA_024644465.1 Ilumatobacteraceae bacterium
GTCGGGGCGTCCTGCACGAGCAGTGCGTCCGCATCCCAGTCGTCACCGTTGACGAACGAGACGCGCAGGCCGGGCGTCCCGTCGGGCTGGCGGAGTTGGTGCTTGCGCACGACCGGTGTCAGCCGGTCGATCCGTACGCCGACCTCGTGTGTGACGACGGCATCGGTCGCGGTGCCCGGCCCGATCCGATCCGTGAGCGCATCGAGCAGCGACCGGTGGCCGAACGGCACGAGGCTCGCCGAACCGCCGCCCATCGACCGGTCGAGCGCGGCGTTCGGACCGAGAACGGCGACTCGTCCGAGCGCAGCATCGGCCAGCGGCAGCACCGGGCTTCCGTCGACCGGCTCGTTCCGCAGCAGAACGGTGCCGGCGATCGCCGCCCGCCGGGTGAGTGCCCGCTCGGCCGGGTCGTCGACGGACTCCTCCGCCTTGCCGGCGTCGCGCTCGTCGGCCCGCACGCGGTTGATCAGGACGAGCACGTCGCGTACGAGCCGGTCGACCTGCGCCGCGTCGACGCGGCCGTCGGCGACCGCCGATTCGAGGTGCTCGCCGTACACCCGCACGGGCGCGGGCATCTCGATGTTGAGGCCGGCGTTGGCCGCCGGCGCGGTGTGATGGACACCGAACCAGTCGGACACGACGAATCCGTCGAAGCCCCACTCGTCGCGGAGGATGCCGGTCAGGAGACGCCGATTCTCCGCACAGTGCTCACCGTCGAGCTTGTTGTACGCGCTCATCACCCCCCACGGGCTGGCCTCGGCGACGATCCGCTCGAACGGTCGCAGGTACAGCTCGCGCAGCGTCCGCTCGTCGACGTCGACATCGACCGTGAGGCGCTCGATCTCGGTGTCGTTGCAGACGAAGTGCTTCACGGTGACCGCGACGTCGTGGGACTGCACGCCGCGGACGTATGCCGCGCCGAGCGCGCCGGAGAGTTCGGGGTCTTCGCTGTAGCACTCGAACGTCCGCCCGCCGACCGGCGTGCGATGCAGGTTGACGGTCGGCCCGAGCAGGACGTGGGCACCCTTGCGGCGGCTCTCGATGCCGACGAGCGCGCCGATCTCGCCGACGAGATCGGGGTCCCACGTCGCGCCCAGCGTGATGCCGGCGGGAACGACCACGCCGGGCGTGCCGCCGCCCCCGTGTCCCTCGCCGCGGACCCCGTTCGGGCCGTCCGACATC
Source organism: Ilumatobacteraceae bacterium (assembly GCA_024644465.1). Taxonomy (GTDB): domain Bacteria; phylum Actinomycetota; class Acidimicrobiia; order Acidimicrobiales; family Ilumatobacteraceae; genus Ilumatobacter_A. The sequence continues at coordinate 1,183 of JAHEKY010000172.1, forward strand.
TTGACGACCGGTACGCCGGCCTCGGGGAACCCGACGGTGCGCCACGTCGTGCGTCCGGCGAGCAGACGGCACTTCTCGGTCAGGGTGAGGGCGCCGAGGGCGGCGTCGATGTCGATCACGGGGGAGATCCTGCCAGACGAGCTGTGAGATCCCGCCGCCGTGCCGGCGGTTCCTCAGACCGCCGCGCCCGCCCGCTCGCCTTCGATCACCGCGCTGTGGGCGCGACGTGGCGCGACGCAGTCGCCGACCCGCTCGACGCTGACGCCCGCGGCCAGCAGATCGTGGTACAGCCACTCGACGGGGTTGCCGTGGACCGCCAGCACGATCCAGTCCGGCCGACGCGTCTCGGTGATGCCGGTCGGGTGGTGCAGCAGCGACAGTGTCGTGCCCTCGAGCGCCATCGGGACGAGGTCGGTCGTCTGGACGATCGCCTTCTCGCCGGCCCGGATCCACCAGGTCTCCATGTCGAGCGTGATGCCGAGGTCCTGCCCGACGACCATCCCCGGTGTGATGATCTCGACGCTGCACCCGCGGTCGGCGAGCACCTCGGCGGTCGAGGTGGCGTGGTGGAACCCGATCTCGTCGATCACGACGACGTCGCCGAACGGTTCCACGGTCCCGTCGAGCACCTCCCGGACGTCTGCGACGTTGTCGGCGTCGTTCGGCACCCAGTACGGGCGCGTCGGCTCGGCGCCGGTCGCGACGATCACGTGGTCGGGTCGCTGCTCCTCGATCAGCCCGGGCCAGACACCGACGCCGTAGACGAACTCGACGCCGAGCCGCCTGCACTCGGTGAGCTGGTTGCGGATCATGTCCCCGAACTCGGCGCGGTTCGGCACCGACGCCGCGATCCGCACCTGCCCGCCGGCCTGGGGCTCCTTCTCGTACACGGTGACCTCGTGCCCGTTGCGACGAGCGGCGATCGCCGCCTGTAACCCGGCGGGGCCCGCGCCGACGACGATCACCCGCCGAGGCCCGCGGGTCGGCCGGATCGCGCCGACACCGAGCGACTCCCGGCCGGTGCGGGGGTTCTCGATGCATCCGAGCCACCGGTTGAGGCCCATCCGCCCGACGCACTCCTGGTTGCACGACAGGCACAGGCGGGTCTCATCGGTGGCGCCCGCGCGGGCCTTCGCCGCGAAGTCGGCGTCGGCGATCTGGCCGCGGACGACGCCGACGAGGTCGCAGTGGCCCTCGGCGAGCGCCCGCTCCGCCTGGAGCGGGTCCTTGAACCGCCCCACGCCGACGACCGGCAGCTCGACCGCCTTGCGGATCGCCGACGGGATGAACATCGCATAGCCGGGCGGGATGTGCATCGACGCCTCGATCATGAACAGGCTCGCCGTTGCCACCCCGATCGACGTGTTGATGTAGTCGACCTGACCGGTCGCTTCGACGATCTCCGCGACGTGCACCGCGTCGTCGATCGTCGTGCCGTTGTCGATCAGCTCGTCGCCGCAGATCCGCACGCCGAGCGCGAGTCGGGTGCCGATCACGGCGCGCACGGCGGCCACGAGTTCGACGAGCAGACGGGTCCGATTCGCGAGCGAGCCGCCGTAGTCGTCGGTCCGCCGGTTCGTGGCGGGGGACAGGAAACCTCTGACGATCGAGGAGTGCGAGCACTGCAGCTCGATGCCGTCGAAGCCGCCCTCGGCACAGTGTTCGGCGACGGTCGCGTACCCCGCGACGATCTCGTCGATCTCCGCCAGCGACACCGCCTTCGGCACTTCGCGGAACAGCGGATCGGCCACCGCCGACGGCGCCCAGACCGGCAACCGGGAGTACATCGACGACGCCTGCCCCCCGTTGTGGTTGATCTGGGCGAAGATCGGCGTCCGGTGGCGGTGGACCGCCTCGGTGATTCGCCGGTAACCAGGGATCACGTCGCGATGGAACCCGTGGATCAGCTTCTCGTACGGCCAGTCGGTCGGATGGGTCGAGTGCTCCTCGGTGATGATCAGCCCGGTGCCGCCCGCCGCTCGAGTGGCGTAGTACGCCGCGTGCTGGTCGGTCGGCAGGCCGTCGCGGGCGTAGTTCGTGAGGTGCGCCGAGAACACGATCCGATTCCGCGTTTCGACAGGGCCGAGCCGGAGTGGGGTCCACAGGTATCGGGAGGCCATGTCGCCGAAAACGGTAGCGGACTGCGCCGCCCCGGGCCCTGGCCAGCGACGCCGTCGGCGACGAGGAGATCCCCACCCTCACGACTGGGGACGCTGACCGCGCGAGCAATGCCACGCTGGGCGCGAGCAGGTCGTCTAGATTCGCGGGATGGTACGTGTTGGGGACGTCTGCGCGCGCGGCGGACAGCGGTAGGAGTCGGCCGATGGGGACTTCGACGTCGTCGTTCGGCGTGAGCAAACGCGAGTCACACGACTCGTCGGACTTCTACAGCCGGTTCGCTCCGCCGGAGATCAGCGACGACGATGTCGTCGGCACACCCGGTCGGGTCGACGTCATCCACACGGGGGACGCGCGCACGATGACCGACGTGCCCGATGCGACCGTCTCGCTCGTCGTGACGTCGCCGCCGTACTTCGCAGGCAAAG
>JAHEKY010000173.1 GCA_024644465.1 Ilumatobacteraceae bacterium
ATGTTGCCGAGCGGCCGTACGTGTTCGAGGGGTTCGAGGTCACGAGTCGATGGGATGTGCGTCGGGCGAAGGCCTGGAGCGCCGAGACCCCCCACCGCTACTCGGTCACCGTCGAGCTGATCGATCCGCGCGGCGTCGTCCGACAGACCGAGATCCAGCACGTCGGAATCCGCAGCGTCGAGATCCGCGACCGGCAGCTGCTCGTCAACGGCCGGCCGATCTGGGTCTTCGGCGTCAACCGCCACGACCATCACCCCGACCGCGGCAAGGCGGTCACCGTCGACGACCTACGTGCCGATCTGCAGCTGATGCGCGCGCACAGCATCACGTCCATTCGCACGTCGCATTATCCCAACGACAGCGCCTTCTACGACCTGTGCGACGAGCTCGGGTTCTACGTGATCGACGAGGCCAACATCGAGAGTCACGCCTACAACACGAGCCTGTGCGACGACCCGTCGTACCGCGTCACCTTCCTCGAGCGCGGGGCCCGGATGGTGGGCCGAGATCGAAACCATCCGTGCATCATCTCCTGGAGTCTCGGCAACGAGAGCGGCCACGGTGTGAACCACGATGCGCTCGCCGCCTGGATCCGCTCGATCGACCCCTCGCGTCCGATCCACTTCGAGGGCGAGATCCTGCACCGGGGCTGGGTGGGGGAGGGGATGACCGTGAGCGACATCGTGTGCCCGATGTACCCGACGATCGACGCGATTCGCGAGTACGGCGAATCCGACAGCGGGGAGCGCCCGTTGATCATGAGCGAGTACAGCCACGCGATGGGGAACAGCAACGGCTCGCTCGCCGACTATTGGGATGTCATCACGTCGACGCCCGGGCTCCAGGGCGGGTTCATCTGGGAGTGGAAGGATCACGGGCTCCGGCAGCGACTTGCCGACGGTCGGGTCCGGCTCGCGTACGGCGGCCAGTTCGGTGACACTCCCAACGACGGGAACTTCGTCGCCGACGGACTCGCTTCGGCCGACCTCGAGCCACACCCCGCGATGAACGAAGTGGCCTGGGTCCATCGGCCGGTGACGGTCGAGCGCGCTCGGGCCGGGCTTCGGATCGGGAATCGGCAGTCGTTCATCGATCTGGGCTGGCTCCGGCCCACCTGGGAGCTCCTGGTCGACGGTGAGGTCGTCCGGCGCGGCGTGCTGCGGGTGCCGCACGTCGCACCGCACTCCGTCGCGTTCGTGCCGCTGCCCTGCGTACGGCCCGAGACCGGAGGCGACGTCCATTTGACCGTTCGGTGGCACACGCGTCGAGACACCTGGTTCGCATCGGCCGGGCATCTCGTTGCCTGGGACCAGATCGTGGTGGCTCGACGTCGCCGCCGGCGCCGCGAGATCGACGGGTCGTCGGGAGGGTCGCGAGCGTCGGGCGGGTCGGCGGACGCCCTCGTCGCGCCGCAGCTCAACCTCTGGCGCGCCGCGACCGACAACGACGGCTTCAAGCTGATGCCGGATCGCCCGCGGCGGCGCGCGCCGAACGTCGCGCTGCGGAACTGGCAGGACGTCGGTCTCGATCGGCTCGACTCGGAGTCGCTCGTCGATCATCACGTCGAGGTCGAACGCGACGAGTACGGCACGACCTATCGGCACGTCGTCGACGTGCCGACGTCGCTCGGCGACCTCCCGCGCGTCGGCGTGCGGTTCGCGCTGCCCCGGCGGTTCGACGAGCTGCGCTGGTACGGGCGCGGTCCAGCCGAGAACTACCCCGATCGCAATCGCGGCTCGATGCTCGGCATCTGGCGCGGACCGCCCGACGAGTCGCCCTATCTGGTTCCCCAGGAGTTCGGGCTGCGCACCGACTGCCGTTGGTTCGAGGCGATCGATCCGGATCGTGAGCAGGTCGTGCGGATCGACGTGCTCGATCCGTCGGCGATGCACGTCTCCGCGACGCGGTACGACGCGTCCGATCTCTTCGCAGCGGCAAACGCACTCGAGCTCCGTCCCCACGAGGAGCTCGTCGTCTGCCTCGACGTCGCCCATCGCGGGCTGGGCACGGCGAGCTGCGGTCCGGACGTGTTGCCCCAGTACCGCCTCGCCGCCGGCCGGTACGAGTTCGCGTATCGCGTGTCGCTGATCAGCGCAGCTTCTGGCGGCGGAACGTGACCATGTCGTAGCTGCCGGCAACGATCAACCCGAACCCGACGATGCCGAGCAGGACGCGGCCATAGGCCACGGTCGCGAGCTCGCGCAGGGCCCCGTCGAGGCCGACGGCGTCGTCCGGATCGAACTGGATCGCGGCCTCCAGCAGCAGGGCACCGACCAGGCCGAGCACCAGTCCGCGGGCGAGGAACCCCGCCACGCCGAGTCGCCCGATCCAGCGCTCCGTGTCGTCGTCGAGATCGGACGTGTCGATGTCGTCGACGAAGCCGTACGTGACGCCCTTGTAGCCGTGGTACAGCGCGACCGCCACGATCACGATCGCGGCGACGATGGCGACCCACCGCCCGCCGGGCTGTGCGAGCAAGCGTGCCGTCAGCGCGGCCGGTTCGGTATCGGAGCCGCCGACCGTCGATCCCGCCGCATTCTCGTCCGGTGACCCGCTGGCCCACGCCAGGCGAAACCCGGCGACGGCGAGCGCACCGTAGAAGAGGCCGAGACCGAACCACCCGATGCGCTTGGCGACACCGAACGCGTCGAGCTCGGTACTGCCCGGGATCACTGCCTGGGTGATGTTCCACAGCATGAAGACGATGAGGCCGACGGCCGTCGCCGCGAGGAGTATCGATCCGAGCGGTTGATCGGCCAGCGTTCGCAGAGCGCCCTGCTGGTCGGCCTGGCGGCGGCCGTCGGGCCACGACCGGGTCGCGATCCGCAGTGCCAGCACGCCGATGATCACGAACACGAAGCCTTTGCTGAGCCAGCCGTAGCGGGTGAACGCTCTGACCCGCTCCAGGACGTGTTCGCGATCGCCGTGCACGGTCGGATCATTCCCGGCCGCAGCCGGTGTCACACATCGGGCGGCTGGTCAGCCGGAGATGATCGATGCGCCGGCGGCGGGCGCGCAGATCCAGATGCGGGCCCGATGTTCGCCGTAGGCGTAGCCGTCGACGACGGCTCGCTCGAACGCGGCGACGTCGTCGGTCTGCACCAATGCGACCGCGCATCCGGCGAAGCCACCGCCGGTCATCCGGGCGCCGAGACATCCGGGCGCGGTCTGTGCGACCGCGACGATCGCGTCGAGGCCCGGCCCCGAGACCTCGTAGTCGTCACGGAGGCTCTCGTGGCTGGCGCTCATCAACCGGCCCAGTTCGGCGACGTCGCCGTCGCGCATCGCCGTCGCCGCGTCGAGCGTGCGCTGGTTTTCGGCAACGACGTGGTGGGCGCGACGTCGATCGACCGGGTCGGCGATGGTGGCGACGTGCTCGAGCGTGGCATCGCGGAGCGCGCGCACGCCGAGCTCGGCGACGACGCGCTCGCACGCGGCGCGCCGTTCGCCGTAGGCGGCCTCGGCCAGCACGCGCCGGGTGCCGGTATCCATGATCGCGATGACCACGCCGTCGGGCAGCGGGGTGGGGGTCAGTGTCAACGCGCGGCAATCCATCAGGCTGGCATGCCCGGCGACGGCGCCGGCTGAGATGAACTGATCCATGATGCCGCTCGGAAGACCGACGACCTCGTTCTCGATGCGCTGACCGAAGCGGGCGACGTCGATCGGTTCCCACGTTCGACCGGCACGGTGGAGCAGCCCGCGGATCGACGCGACCTCGAGCGC
>JAHEKY010000174.1 GCA_024644465.1 Ilumatobacteraceae bacterium
CGTCGAGTGACTCGGTCGTCGCCACGACGATGGCGATCGGCAAGCGGATCGGCAAGGTCGCCGTGATGGTCGGGGTGTGCCCCGGCTTCGTCGGCAACCGGATGCTGTTCATGCGCGGCGCGGAGGCGGAGCGGATGATCCTCGAAGGCGCGACACCGGCGCAGGTGGACAACGTGCTGTACGAGTTCGGCTTCCCGATGGGCCCGTTCGCGATGAGCGACCTCGCCGGGCTCGACATCGGCTGGAAGGAAGAAACCTCGTCGTCGTCGACGGTCCGGGAAGTGCTGTGCGAGAACGGCCGGCGCGGGCAGAAGAACGGTCGGGGCTACTACACGTACGACCCGGAGACGCGAGCGTCGACACCGGACCCGGAGGTCGAACAGCTGATCAAGGACTTCGCCGTCGGCAAGGGCATCGAGCAGCGCGAGGTCACCGACCAGGAGGTGCTCGAACGCCTGCTGTACCCGATGGTCAACGAGGGGGCGAAGATCCTCGAGGAGGGCATCGCGATCCGGGGCAGCGACATCGACGTCGTGTGGGTCAACGGCTACGGCTGGCCGGTGTACCGCGGTGGGCCGATGTACTGGGCGGATCAGGTCGGCCTCGGCGAGATCGTCGAGAAGATCAACGGCTACCGGGAGTCGCTCGGCGGCAAGCACTGGGAGCTGTCACCGCTGCTCGCCTCCCTCGCCGAATCCGGCGGCGCCCTCCACACCCACGCCACCTGAGATTCACGTCAAAGTTGTGTCAGACACAACTTTGACGTTGTCTGACGTCCGATGAATGGCCCTGACCGAGCGCTGGGCGGTGAGTTTCGGCGGTTCTGGCTGGCGTCGGCGTCGTCGAACCTCGGCGACGGCATCCGGCTCGGTGCGCTCCCGCTGCTCGCACTGTCGCTGACCGACGACGCCCGACTGATCGCGCTCGTCAGTGCAGCGACGATGGTGCCGTGGCTGGTGTTCGGCCCGCTCGGTGGGGCGATCGTCGACCGCAGCGATCGCCGGGTGCTGATGATCTGGGGGCAGCTCGGTCGAGGCGCGATCGTGACGACCCTGGCGGTGATGCTCGCCACCGATACGGCGACGATCTGGTGGGTCGTCGTCATCGCGTTCGGCCTCGGGGTGGGCGAGGTGATCGTCGACTCGTCGGCCCAGGCGGCGGTGCCGCATCTGGTCGCGGCCGATCAGTTGGAACGTGCGAACGGACAGCTGATCGCGGCGATCACGGTGCTCGATCAGGTGGCGGGCGTGGCACTCGGTGCGACGTTGTTCGCTGTCGCCGCCGGATTGCCGTTCGCCGTCGACGCGGCCACGTTCCTCGTCGGCGCTGCGCTGCTCGCGACGGTGCGGCGGCCGCTCCAGGGCCCTCGCAAGGCGACGACGACCGTGCGATCGGACATCGTCGAAGGCGCCCGGTTCCTGTTTCGGCATCGGTTTCTGCGTGGGGTGATGGCGGCGGTCGCGACGTCGAACCTCGCCATCAACGTGGGGTTCGGCGTTTTCGTCCTGCTGGTGGTCGATGAACTCGGAGCGAATGAGGCGACGTTCGGACTGGTGCTCGGCGTCGGTGCCGTCGGTGGCGTGCTCGGCTCGCTGGTCGCTGCCCGCCTGACGTCGCGGTTCGGCCGCAAGGCCATGATGCGAGCGCTCCCGGGCCCGTTGATGGCGTCCTTCCTCGTCAACGCCGTCGCCGTCGCCCCGTGGATGGTCGCGGCTTCGTTCTTCGTCGGGAGTTTTGCGATCGTGTGCTTCAACGTGCCGGGGCAGTCGATCCGCCAGGCGGTCACGCCGGAACCGCTGCTCGGTCGTGCCACCGCGACGTTCCGCATGGTCGGGATGGGTGCGGCGCCGATCGGCGCACTCGTCGGCGGTGTGGTGACCCAGGCGACCGACGTCCGGGTCGCCAACCTCGCCGCAGCGGGCATCGGGGCGGTCGCCTGGCTGCTGCACGTTCTCGCCCTCCGCCACCTCGACGACGCCCTCGCCGGCGTCGACAGGCGTCAGACACGTGTCTGACACCTTCGGCGTGTCAGCCGGCGAGAGCGGGGCGGGGGCAGCCGCCGCGGAGGAAGCTGATGTGGCGGGCGACCTGCAGCGTCGTGCGGTCGTGGAGGTACGGCCCGACGATCTGCACGCCGATCGGGAGGCCGTCCCCCGACACCCCGATCGGCACGACCGTCGCCGGGAGGTAGCCGACGCCCGCCGGCGCGATCCAGGAGAACAGATCCATGTACGACGCCTCGGTGCCGCCGATCTCGACGGTGCGGCCCCACTGCGGCTCGCTGTGGTCGTGGGGAATCGCGGGGCGGGGCTGGACCGGCAGCAGGACTGCATCGAAGTCGGCGAAGAATTCCGCCCAGCGTTCGCGGATCTGGAGGTGCCGCTCGTGGTTCGCCAGCCAGTCGCGGTGGCGCGCCGCGGTGAGACGCTTGACGCGCCCGAGCGGCGTGTCGCTCGCATCGGCGGCCATGTGTTCGATCTTGTCGCGCGGGTGGCCGCCTGACAGTGCGGCGAACAGCAGGGCGCTGAACACGTCGTCGGCCTTCTGCAAGGCGAAGCCCGGACGTGCCTCGGTGTCGACCGAACCGCCGGCAGCGACGATCGCGGCGAACGTCGTCTCGAACGCAGCATTGGTGTCGGCGTCGATCGGACAGTGATCGTCGTCGATCCACGCCGCGATCCGCAGGTCGGTCAGCGCGGTCGCCCGCGCGGGTGGCAGGTCGAGGTGCCAGGCGGGTGTCATCCACCGGTCCGGTCCGGCCAGCACGTCGAGGCCGAGTTCGAGGTCGTCGACCGTGCGCGCCATCGGGCCCGACACCGCGAGGTCGGCCTGCGACAGCGTGCCCGGCATTCCCGGGATCTGGCCGTGGCTCGGGAGGATCCCGTAGCTGGGCTTGTGCCCCATCACGCCCGAGTAGTGCGCCGGCACCCGGATCGAACCGCCGATGTCGCTGCCGAGCTCGATCGGCGTGAATCCCATCGCCAACGCGGCCGCCGAACCACCGGACGAGCCGCCGGGTGTGCGCTCGACGTCGTGCGGGTTGTTCGTCGTGCCGTAGACGTCGTTGTAGCTCTGGATGTCACCGGCGAACAGCGGCAGGTTCGTCTTGGCGAACACGATCGCGCCCGCCTCCCGCAGCCGAGCGACCGGCCAGGCGTCCTCCGTCGGGACGTGATCGGCCAACTCGGGTGCACCGGACGTCGTGATGCAGCCCGCGGTCTGGAACGAGTCCTTGATCGTCATCGGCACGCCGTGCAGCGGCCCGACCCGACCACCGGCGGCGAGCGCCGCGTCGGCGGCCGCGGCGTCGGCCCGGGCACGGTCGAGGTCCCACTGCACGACGGCGTTGATCGGCCCGTCGAGGCGCTCGATGCGCGCGACGAAGTGCTCCAGGGCTTCCGCTGACGTCACCTCGCCGGCGCGGATCGCCGTCGCCAGTTCGATCGCCGACCGCCAGTGCAGCTCGGTCCCGGAGGGGTCGCTCGCATCGCTCATGACACCACGTTCGCGCTTCGGGCGCGGGTGCGACGACCCGATGGCGATGCCGGACGTCAACGTTGTGTCTGACACGACTTTGACGGGTGGTCTCGACCGGCGTCGATCCGGTGACCTCTCACTTTTCAGGCGAGCGCTCTGCCAACTGAGCTACGAGACCGTGTGATGTGTCGAGCCTGCGGCCGACCGGTTTGGCGGAA
>JAHEKY010000082.1 GCA_024644465.1 Ilumatobacteraceae bacterium
TCGCTCAACGTCGGCCACGCGGCTGCGATCACGTTCGCGGCGATCGGACGGCCACGTTGACGAGCTGGGAGGATCGTTCCGTGCTGGAACACCTGCCCGACCATCCGAGCGCGCGGGCCCCAGAACGGTTCGCGGGACCCGACAACCCGATGCGCCGGCTCACGCGCGCGGTTGCCGACGGCGATGCGTGGACGGCGGCGAACGCCGACTCGGTCACCGAACTGTTCGACGGGATGGCCGCGGACTGGTCGGCGAAGCACGTCGACCCGGTCAAGCGGGCACCGGTCGACGACGGCCTCGAGCGCGGTGACGTGCCGCTCGCCGGCGAGTGGTTGGAACTCGGCGCCGGAACCGGCGCCGGGGCCCGTGTCCTGTCAGGTCGCGTCGGCTCGCTGATCACCACCGACCTCTCGTTCCAGATGCTGTCGCACGCCCCGGGCGAGCTGGCGCCACGGGTCCAGGCGGACGCCGCCACGCTGCCGTTCCCGGCGGGTTCGTTCGACGCGCTCCTGATGATCAACATGCTGTTGTTCCCGCACGAGGTCGATCGGGTGCTGCGGTCCGGCGGGGTGGTGCTGTGGGTCAACACGATGGGCGACCAGACACCGATCCACCTCCCCGCCGAGGACGTGCTGAACGCACTGCCTGGGCGGTGGCTCGGGCGGACCGCTCGGGCCGGCACCGGCTTCTGGCTGACCGCGCGACGTCGCTGACCACCTGCCCAGTCCGTTCCGGAACCCACCTCGACGAGGCGCGCTACCATGCTTTGACCCGGCGTCACCGAGCGGGGCGAGAGGGGACATCATGGAACTCATCCTGGTCGGCGTCGATCGATCCGACACGGCACGCGAGGCCGCACGACGAGCCGCCGAACTGGCGGCGAGCACGGACGCCACACTGCACATGATCACGTGCTCCAAGTCTTCGGGCGACGCCGACGATCGGAGTTTCCTGGAGGAACTGGCCGCCGAACTGCCCCACGACCGCATCACGTCGGTGGCCGCAGTCGGTGATCCTGCGTCGGTGATCTGCGATGAGGCCCAGCGCCTCGGCGCCGAGATGATCGTCGTCGGGAGCCGGCGGACGCAGGGCGCGGCGCGGGTGCTCGGATCCGTCGCGGCCGACGTGCTCCGGCAGTCGCCCTGCAACGTGCTCGTCGCCCACACGACGTCCTGACCGAGCGCGGCCGCAACGCGGCCGGCCGTGCCGCCGCCGACGCGGGCTGGATCCGCGACGAACTACGTTGACGGCGTGACGACCGGTCGACGGGCCCGCGGGACGAAGCGCACGCGCAGCGTCGTCGGTGACCAGCCGCCGTTCCGGCAACCGCAGCGCCGGCTGCCGGCAACCGACATCGTGTCCGCGGACGAGCTGGAAGCGATCCACGGCTCGTCGCTGCGCGTCCTCGCCGAGACCGGGATCGACATGCTCCATCCGGATGCGTGCCGGTTGCTCGGTGCGGCCGGCGCCCGCGTCGACGGCGAACGCGTCCGCCTCGACCCCGAAATGGTCGCGGAGTACCTCGCGATGATCCCCGCCGAGTTCACGCTCCACGGGCGGCTCCCGGAACGCGATCTGCAGATCGGTGGCGAGTGGGTGGCGTACTCCTCGGTGGCGAGCGCGCCGAACTACGTCAGCCTCGACGGCGACCGCCGCACCGGCGACCGGGCGGGCTTCCAGGACTTCCTCCGCCTCGCCCAGATGCTCACGTCGATTCACACGATCGGCGGGTTCCCGGTCGAGCCGATCGACCTGCACGCATCGATTCGCCACCTCGAAGCGGCCTACGACGCGCACACCCTGACCGACCGGTCGTTCCACGTGTACAGCCTCGGCAAGCAGCGCAATCTCGACGCGATCGAGATGGCCCGGATCTCCCGCGGCATCGACGACGAGACCCTCGAGCGCGAGCCGAGCCTGTACTCGATCATCAACGCCAGTTCCCCGCTGCGCTACGACCACCCGATGATCGAGGGCATCCTGCAGATGTCGGCCCGCAACCAGGTGATCATCATCACGCCGTTCACGCTCGCGGGTGCGATGGCACCGATCACGCTCGCGGGTGCGCTCGTGCAACAGAACGCGGAGGCCCTCGCCGGCTTGGTGCTGACCCAGGTCGTGCGGCCCGGCGCGCCGGCGGTCTACGGCGGTTTCACGTCGAACGTCGACATGCGCACCGGCGCGCCCGCGTTCGGCACACCCGAATACGCGAAGGCGTGCCTGATCGGCGGACAGCTCGCCCGCCGGTATCGCCTGCCCTACCGGTCGTCGGCGGTCAGCGCGTCGAACGCCGTCGATGCCCAGGCCGGCTACGAGACGACATGGGCGCTGTGGGGGGCGATCATGGGAGGTGCCAACTTCGTGATGCACGGCGCCGGGTGGATGGAGGGCGGCCTCCACGCGAGCTACGAGAAGATGGTGATCGACGCCGACCTCCTGCACATGGTCAGCACGTTCCTCGAACCGCTCGATCTCTCGGACGACGCGCTCGCCGTCGACGCGATCGCGGGCGTCGGCCCCGCCGGCCATTTCTTCGGTGAGGCGCACACGCAGTCGCGGTACACGACCGAGTTCTACGAGCCGATGGTCAGCGACTGGCGGAACTGGGAGACGTGGGCCGAGGCGAGCTCCCCCGACGCCCGGACGCGTGCCAACGCGCTCGCCCGCGACATCCTGGCCCACTACGAGCGGCCGCCGATCGACGACGCGATCGAATCCGAGCTCCGCGACTTCGTCGACCGCAGGATCGCCGAAGGCGGCGTCGAGACCGACTTCTGACAAAGTTGTGTCAGACACAACTTTGTCGCCCAGACCACCGAACCGGAGACAGCAATGAAAACGCAGGCACAGGTGGTCGTGATCGGCGGCGGGGTCGTCGGGGCGTCGGTGCTGTACCACCTGACGCTCGCCGGTTGGACCGACGTGATGATGGTCGAGCGCCGCGAGCTGACCCACGGCTCCACATGGCACTCGGCGGGCGGGATGCACACGCTCAACGGCGACCCGAACGTCGCCGCGCTGCAGCGCTACACCGTCGACCTGTACAAGAAGATCGAGGCCGAGTCCGGCCGGGACTGCGGCATCCACCTCACCGGCGGGCTGGTCCTCGCCGATTCGCCCGAGCGGATGGACTTCCTGCGGATGGCCCACGCCCGCGGCCGCTACCTCGGCATGGAGACCGAGTTGATCTCGCCCGCCGAAGCGCACGCGATGGTCCCGTTCCTCGACCCGCAGTACTTCGTCGGCGCGATGGTCGACCAGCACGAGGGCCACGTCGACCCGTCCGGCGTCACCCACGCCTACGCCGAGGCCGCCAAGCAGCGCGGCGCCGAGGTCAACCGGTTCGTGTGGGCGCACGACATCACCCGCGCCGCCGACGGCGGCTGGGACATCCACGTCCACGACACCCGCGAGGGCCCCGACAACGGTGGCGATCTCGGCAGCATCCACTGCGAGCACTTCGTCAACGCCGGCGGCCTGTGGGCGCGCGAGGTGGGGCGGATGACCGGCCTGGAACTGCCGGTGCTCGCGATGGAGCACATGTACCTGCTGACCGAGGCGGTACCGCAACTCGCCGAGTGGCGCGAACAGTCGTCGCTGCGCGGCTTCCACGTAATGGACCTCGGCGGCGAGATCTACATGCGCGAGGAGGGCGACGGGCTGCTGCTCGGCACCTACGAACGCGGCGGCGTGCCGTGGTCGCCCCAGACCACGCCGTGGGACTTCGGCGCCCAGCTGCTCGCCCCGGACCTCGACCGGATCGCGGACAACCTGGAGGTCGGCTTCCGGCACTTCCCGATCTTCAACGAGGTCGGCATCAAGCAGACGATCAACGGCCCCTTCACGTTCGCCCCCGACGGCAACCCGCTGATCGGGCCCGTCTGCGGACAGCCCGGCGCCTGGCTCGCGTGCGGCGTGATGGCCGGGTTGAGCCAGGGCGGCGGCGTCGGCCTGGCGATGGCCAACTGGATGACGACCGGCGACCCGGGCTTCGACGTGTGGGCGATGGACAACGCCCGCTTCGGCGCGTGGGCGACGCCGCAGTACACGAACGAGAAGGTCCGCGAGAACTACGCCCGCAGGTTCCGAATCACGTTCCCGAACGAGGAGCTGCCGGCGGCACGCAACCACATCACGTCACCGATCCACGACCGCCTCGCGGCGCGCAACGCGGTGTTCGGCGCGTCGTACGGCCTGGAGCACGCGCTGTGGTTCCAGCGTCCGGGCGAGCCCCCCGAGGAGACGGTGACGTTCCATCGGTCGAACGCGTTCGACCTCGTCGCCGAGGAGGTCGCCGCGGTCCGCAGCGGCGTCGGGATGTTCGAGACGACGATGTACGCGAAGTACGAGTTCACCGGTCCGGGGGCGCGCGCCTTCCTCGACTCGATCCTCACGAACCACATCCCGCCGCCCGGGCGGCTGGCGCTCTCGCCGATGCTCGACGACCACGGCAACCTGATCGGTGACTTCACGGTCGGCACCCTCGACGACGAGCGGCTGCTGGTCGTCGGATCGGGGCCCGCCCAGCGGTACCACGAGCGCTGGTTCCGCCAGCAGCTGTACAGCGCCGGGCTCGACCGCGCCGCCGTCGACGTCCGGGTGTGCGGTCCCGAGCTGACCGGCCTGTCGATCGCCGGGCCCCGGGCGCGGGACGTGCTCGCAGAACTGACCGACGTCGACGTCTCGAACGACGCGCTGCCGTTCCTCGACATCCGCGAGATGTGGGTCGGCGCGGTACCGGTGACCCTCGGGCGGATGACGTTCACCGGCGACCTCGGCTACGAGCTGTGGTGCGACGCCGGGTACCAGCGGCAGCTGTTCGACGCGTTCGTCGAGGCGGGCGAGCCGTACGGGCTGCGGCCGTTCGGGCTGCGGGCGCTCGACTCGATGCGCTTCGACAAACTGTGGGGCGCGTGGGGAACCGAGTACCGCAACATCTACGACCCGTACGAGGCGAACCTCGGGTGGATGGTCCGCCTCGACAAGGAGTTCATCGGCCGCGACGCCGCGGCGGCGGTCAAGCAGGCGGGACCCCAGCGCCGGATGGTGGGGTTCGCGATCGATCCCGGAACGGGTGACGATGCAGCCGACTGCGTCGGCAACGAGCCGATCTGGCATCGGTCGTCAGCCGACGGCGAGTGGAGCGTCGTCGGCTGGATCACGTCGGGTGCCTACGCCCACCACAGCGCACTGTCGATCGGGCTCGGCTACGTCCCGATCGAGTTCGCCGCCGGCGACGACGAGTGGGAGGTCGAGGTCGTCGGTGTACGGCGTCGAGCCACGATGCTCGCCGAGCCGCCGTTCGACCCGACCGGCTCCCGGATGCGGTCGTAGTCGTGCCAGGCACACCGACGACTCGGGCGTTTCCCGACTTCGTGTGGTCGGTCGGCGAGGAGGGATCCGATCCGATCGTGCTGCGCGACGGGGTGCCGTACCGTCAGGACCAGTTCGCGCAGTCCGGCCACGACGACGCGATGGAGCGCGACCTCTCCGACATCGCCGCGCTCGGCGTCAGCGTCGTCCGGTACGGCACGCCGTGGCGGCTCGCAGAGCCCGAGCCCGGCCAATACGACTGGTCGCACTGGGATCGCGCCCTCCGCGCGTGCGCCGACGCCGGTCTCGAACCGATCGTCGAGTTCCTGCATTTCGGCCTACCCGACCACTATCCCGGCTTCGTCGACACGTCGTGGATCGACGGATTCTGCCGCTACGTCGAGGCGTTCCTCGCCCGCTACCACGACCCGCAGTGGTTCACCCCGGTCAACGAACCGGGGATCACCGCGCTGATGTCGGCCCGCTTCGGGATGTGGAACGACCGTCTCGCCACCGCGGAGGCGCACGCGACGGCGCTGGCGAACGTCGCGCTCGCGAACCTCGAAGCGATCGCCCGCATCCGTGCCGATCGCGGCGGCTGGTGGATCGGTTCGGAGGGGTTCGACGTCCCGGTTGCGATCTCCGAATCCGCGATCGCCGATGCCGACGATCGTCGCGCGCTCGGCTGGTTGGTGTGGGACCTGCATCTCGGCCGGACGCCACCGCCGAGCCTCGACGGTTACCTCGATCGCGTCGAGCCGAGCATCCTCGACCGGATCGGCACACTGGCCGTCGAGGATCGACTCGTCGCCGGCCTCGACATCTACCCGACGTCGGTTGCAGCGGTGGGCGGTGACCGGCCCGACTGGTCGACTGACGAACTCGTCGGCCATGCGGTCGCGGAGATCGAGCGCTGGCACGATCGTTATGGCCACCCGTTCTGGATCGCCGAGACGTCGAACCTCACACTGCCGGTCGATCAGCAGATCCCGTGGCTCGACTCGTTCAGCGCAGCTCTCGCTCACCTCCGCGAGAATGATCGCCCCGCACGCGGGTTGTGCTGGTACAGCCGGGGCGATCAGTTCGACTGGCAGACCGCCCTGACGAACCCGGTCGGTGCGGTCACCGAGGTCGGGCTGTTCGACACCGATCGTCGTGCCCGCCCCGTCGCCGCGCGATTCCGCGAACTCGCCTCGACCGGACCACCGCGAGCCGAGTTGTAGTCGTGCCCGTCACGGCGGCGACCGTCAAAGTTGTGTCTGACACAACTTTGACGTGCGACTCAGCTGGCGTAGCGCGGCGTGCCGTCGGGGAGCAACCGCTCGAGCGCGGCGAGGACCTCGCCGTCGTCCGCGTGGCGACCGGTCTCGCCCTTGGAGTAGATCCGCTCACCGTCGACGACGACGTCGAACACACCCTTGCTGCCGGTGACGAGCACCAACTCGTCGATGACGTGCTGGTAGTTGGACATGATCTCACTGGACACGCGCACGACGTGTGGCCAGTAGTTTCAAGGCACGCAGTAGGTGATGCTGATCTTCACAGATCCAACCTACCGACGCCCGCGCGGAGGGCGGCTCACCAGTATTCCTCGTAGTGGATGTTGCCGGGGGCGTTGCGGCGGTCGATCGTGAAGCCCCGTTCCGT
The DNA here is from genome assembly GCA_024644465.1 of Ilumatobacteraceae bacterium. GTDB lineage: Bacteria > Actinomycetota > Acidimicrobiia > Acidimicrobiales > Ilumatobacteraceae > Ilumatobacter_A. Next base: position 6,961 of record JAHEKY010000082.1, read on the forward strand.
GAGCAGTTGCACCACCCCGACCGGCGCCGGGAAGACCGGTTCCCCGTCGACCTCCTTCGGCAGGCCGATCATCGCCGGGTTGCCGCACAGGAAGACATGGCTCGACTCCGGCGACAGCGGCACCCCCAACGCGTCGAAGTCGCCATCGCGAAGCAGATCCTGGAGGTACCGCTTGGGAACGCCGGGCTCGCGCGTCGGCATCGCGAGGTAGTGGTAGTTCGGGTACCGCCGTTCGAGCTCGCGGTGCTTGTCCGCGTAGCCGAGGTCGGCGGAGTTCCGCACGGTCACCGCGGAGACGATCGGGCCGGTGTGGCCCTTGCGCAACAGCTCGACGACCATGCCGTTGTGCGGGGCCTCGCCCGTACCAGTCGAGAAGAACACGATCGCCGCCGCCGGATCCCTCACCGCGTTCAGCGTGTACCGCCCGGCCACCTTCGGGCCGAGGTAGATCCGGTCGCCGACCCGCTTGAGCGCGAGTCGCGGGGTCAACGCGGGCGTGTTGTCCTCGGTCGGTGGCACCAGCACGATGTAGAACTCGAGCTCACCGACGCCGTTGTCGTCGGTCAGGTAGCCGTACTCGTCGAACATCCGGCTGGAGATCGAATACGACCGCCGGATCAACTTGTCCCACCGATGTTCGGCGTCCGGGTCCGGTGCGTCGTCGATGCGCTCCTCCCAGAAGCCGAGGCCGAGCGACGCGTACTGGCCGGGCAGGTACGACGTGTCGCCGCTGTCGGGCTCGACGCGCAGCACCCACAGGTCGGAGTGCGTCGGCTCGAACAGGGTGATCGTCGCGTTGTAGTGCTCGGCGCGCAGCTCTTCGATCGCCCCGACGTGCTTCGTGCGTCGCTCGAGCGGCGACGGCACGGGCGCGACGTCGAGTTCCGGGAAGCACGCCTCCGCGAGCAACACGCCGACCTGCCAGCCGGGCGCGGTGGTCGACGGACGGTCCGGCGCCGGATCGCCGATGAACCACACCCGGCCCGAGGCGAGCGCGTCGCCGGTGACACCGACGTCGGTCGGCGTGAACATCACACGCGGCGGCGCGAAGAAGACATGGTCGAACTGCAGGTCCGGTGTCCTCCGATCGCCGAAGTCCGCCATCGGGTAGCCGTCGACGAGCGTGATGTGCTGTGGCGTCGCCCGGTACAGCAGCGTCGCCTGCCGGTCGCGTTCCAACCGGCGGAGCACGCTGGCGCCGGCGGGTGACAGCTTCGACGGGTCCATCCCGCTCGCCGCGAGCACGACGCGATTGCCGCCGGCGGCGAGTTGCGCGGTCAGTTCGACGGCATGGTCCGACGCGCCGACGACGAGCACGTCGTGGTCATGGCCGACGTCGAACCGGTCGAGGTGGATCCGGTCGCTGTCGGGCAGGGCGATGCCGGGTTCCCACGACCGGTCGTCGTGCCGATCCGCGACGAGCACGGCGCGCGTGCGATAACTCAGCCGGTTGGTGTCGACGACGAGGTCCTCGCCGAACAGCCCGATCGACGTGGCGTGCTCGCCGAAGCCGATGTCGAGCTGGTTCGGCCCGACGAGATCCGGGAACGCGACATGGTCCGACGCCTCGATGATCCGGATCCGTTCGAGCCCGGACCGCAGCGACGAGATCGCGGTCGACAGCCCACCCGCGGACGCGCCGACGATCACGAGGTCGTACAGCGCCGCGCCGGTCGATTCGTCCGTCGAAACCATGTCCCTCCTCGGGTTCAGCCGCGCACCGACATCGACCTGTGCGGATCGAACCCGATGGCGACGGCGTCGAACTGCGGTGCACGATCACCCATCGCGGCCAATCCTTCCAGATCCGGGCGCCGGCAACCCCGTCGCGGCGGGCGTCACCCCTCGACGAGTTCGGTCAGCTCGATCGTCGGCGGGTTCGGGTTGACGCCGGACCCCCAGCGGTCGGCCTCCACGCCGATGCGATCCCCACGCGGGACCTCCAGTCCCGCCAGCGACGCCGACGTCATGCAGTCGGCGAGCATGTTGTGGAACCGGTGCAGCGGTTCCTCGAATCGCGGCGCCAGCGGCCCGGCCGGGACTGCGCCGAGGGTCAGCCCGCGTTGGCTGCGTTGCACGATGTCGACGTCCTCGCCGTTGACCGCGACCCAGAAGTCGCGAGTGGGGCCGACTGCCTCGTCGGTCGTCGCGCCCGTCGCCTCCGGCAACAACAGCGTGCAGGTTTCGCGGGTCCGCCCGGGTGCCACCGGGTCGAGGCGCATCGTCCAGACGTGGTTCGGCAACACCGACAGCAACACGTTCGGGAAGATCGCCACGAACCGCCCGCTGACGAGGTCGGACGAGTCGAGTTCCGGCGCCGGTGGCAGCGCCAGCCACTCGTCGCGGGCGTCACCGGACACGGGCGTGGTCGTCTGACCGCAGTACATCCCCGGGCCCTGGTAGCGGTAGTGGTCCGGCACCCGGGACACCTTCGCGAGCTCAGGGTGGACCCAACGGAGGTGGTAGTACTCCTGGAAGTTCTCGCTGATCAGTTTCCAGTTGGCGTCGATGTCGAGCGTCTGCTCGTCGCGGCTGACCCAGCCGTCGAGGCCGTAGCCGGCCATCCGCTGCGGCAGGTCGCCCAGCCACTCGAGCAGCGGCGGTGTGTCCTCGGCGAGGCACGCGAACAGCAGCACACCCCACGTGTCCACGCGCACGGGGTGCAGGCCATGCGCAGCACGGTCGAACCCGTCGCGGGGCACGTCCTCGAAGCCGGGCGTCGCGATCAGCTCACCGTCGAGGGAGTACCCCCAGCGGTGGTAGGGACACCGGATCGTGTTCGCGACGTCGCAGTCGGCCTCGGCGAGTTCGGTGCCGCGGTGCCGGCACGAGTTGAGGAACCCGCGCAGTTCGCCGTCGCTGTTGCGGGTGACGACGATCGATCGGGAGCCGAGCCGGCGGACGAGCATCCGGCCCCGTCCCGCGATCTCGTCCGCGACGCCGACGCACACCCACGCCCGGTCGAACACGTGCTGTTGCTCGATGTCGAAGAACGACTGGCCGGCGTACGCGGCAGGAGCGAGGCCGGTTGCGGCGGTCAGCGGCGCGCGGGTGCCCGACCACACCTCCGGCGACGTCCAGTCGACGTCCCGCGCGACCCCATCCGGCATCTCGCCACGGTGTCAGCCGTGCCCGCCGCTGTCAACACACCGGCGACCGCCGAACTGTCATGATGACGCCAGACACCCGCCGTGTCACATCTGGTGCCAGGCACCGGATGGAACACGTCGCTCAGACGTCATCGGGGGAACGCAATGCCGGGAAAGATCGCCGCTGCCCTCCAGCAGGCGGCAACCGAGGTTCGTCACGCAGCAGGCGACGGACACCATCTCGTCATCGGGCCAGGCCAACCCGCGCTCGACGAATGGGCCGCCGCCGGGCTGACGTTGCCCGACCTCGCGGCGATGCGCCGGTATCGGCTCGGGCGAATCACTGACCAACTGGCGGCACGGGGCTACGACGGCATCATCGTGATGGACCCGATGAACATCCGGTACGCGACCGACGCGACGAACATGCAGATCTGGGTGATGCACAACGGTGCCCGCTACGCGTGGGTCGGTGCGGACGGCTACGTGATCCTCTGGGACTACTACGGGTGCGAGTTCCTCGCCGCACACAGCGAGGTCGTCGACGAGGTCCGCCCGGCGATCGGCTCGACCTACTTCCTCGCCGGGCCTCGCCACCGCGAGCAGGCCGAGCGCTGGAGCGACGAGATGCTCTGCGTGATCCGCGAGCGCGCCGGCATCACGCCGCGTATCGCTATCGACCAGTGTCACCACGACGGGTATTCGCGGCTCGCGTCCGCCGGCGTCGAGCTGGGGTTCGGCCAGGAGGTGATGGAGCTCGCCCGCTCGATCAAGGGCCCCGACGAGATCCTCGCGATGCGCTGTGCGGTCAACGCGTGTGAGACGACGATCGACGAGATGTACGCCGCGATGGCCCCCGGGATGACGGAACGCGAACTGTGGTCGATGCTCCACGCGGGCAACATCCGCCGCGCCGGCGAGTGGATCGAGACGCAGATCATCGCGTCGGGTCAGCGCACGAACCCGTGGATGCAGGAAGCGTCGAGCCGGGTCATCGAACCCGGCGACATCGTGGCCTACGACACCGACCTCGTCGGGGCGTACGGGATGATGGTCGACATCAGCCGCACGTGGATCTGCGGCGACGGCCGGGGAGCGGGTGGGGGCCCGACGCCACAGCAGCGCGAGATCCACGGCCTCGCCTGCGAGCAACTCGCGCGCAACATCGAGTTGCTGACACCGGGCCGGACGTTTCGCGAGCTGACGTTCGACGCGTGGCACCCGCCGGTCGAGGACTACCGCCACTACTCGTGCCTGTACCACGGCGTCGGTCAGTGCGACGAGTACCCGGAGATCTACTTCCCGGAGATCTGGGACGAGTGGGGTTTCGACGGCGCGCTCGAACCGGGGATGGTGCTGACCGTCGAGGCGTTCGTCGGTTCGCGGCAGGGCGGCGAAGGGGTCAAGCTGGAGAACCAGGTCCTCGTGACACCGGATGGACCGGAGCTGCTGACCCGCGGTTCGCTCGACCTCCAGCGCGACTGAATGGTCGCGCCCGAGCCCGACCCCGGAACCGGCGTGACCGGATCCGGGGCGAAAACGAACACTGCCCCGGTCGAGCCGGGGCAGTGCACGAAGATCTGTACCGACGTTCAGTCGGCCGACGGAGCCGCGCCGTCAGTGGCGTCGGCGGCATCTTCACGAGGTTCCGGGGGATCCCCCAGACCCATCGCCGCGAAGATCTCGGCCTTGCGGTAGTCGAAGTCGTCCTGGCTGACCCCACCCTCGGCGAAGGTCTCGTTGAGCACGCGGAACTCTTCGAGCAGCGCGTCCTCGTCGGGACCGTCGTCCTTGTCGTCTTCCTTCTTCGCAGCGGTCTTTCCGTGGCGAATGGCCTGCTTTTCGGCCTTCTTCTCCTTCTTGCGGAGCTCGCGCTGGCGCTTCTGGTACGACTGTGGGCTGGAGGCCAATCAGATCGCCTCCTCAGACGACTTTGACGTCGACGGCCTCCGGGCCCTTGCGGCCGGGTGCGATGTCGAACTCGACCGTGTCGCCGTCGTTCAGTGAACGGCGGCCGGTTCCGGCGATGTTGGAGTAGTGAACGAAGACGTCATCGCCATCATCGCGAGAGATGAAGCCGAAGCCCTTCTCGTCATTGAAGAACTTGACGGTACCCGTGGTTGCCATTGCGGCTCCTTATTGTGTTCTGAGCCACTGTTGACTCATGTTGCACCGCCCACCCTAATGAGCCGCGCCGCAGAACCCACCGCGGCCGCGCGAACGTCACAGACCAGCAAGCGGGCGACGATCGCTCCGGCCATCACCACACCCATCGCGCCACCGGCGACGAGCGCCCGGTCACCGATGCCGAATCCGTATGCCAGCCAGAGCGCCGCCTCGGTGAACGAGATCACCCATGTCGCCGGCGAGATGCCGTCCAGCACGCTGGCGCGGTATGCCGCCACGACCGCCGGTGCGAGTTGGGCGCCGTAGCTGAGCCCGACCGCGATGCCAGCGATCTCCCACCCGCCCGCGAGCAGTGCCGGCAGCGGTGCCATGCCGAGGCCGAACGCGCCGACGCCGATGCCCGTGAGTGCCCGCATCGACGTCGCCCGTACGTACACGACACCGATCCACACGTAGAGCAGGAACGACAGCGAGGCGACGGGCAGCAACGACCACAGCGACACGGCGAGTGCGTACGCGACCCACCATCCGTTGATCGCGGTGCTCACACCGATCCAGGCCGGCGAGACCCCCTCGGTCCGTCCGGTCCGGAAGAGTCGCAGCGCCTGGGGCAGCGCCATTCCCGAACCGAGCACGCTCGCCGCCACGGCCACGATCGTCAGTGTGATGTTCATTTCTCGCCTCCTTCTCAGTGTGATCCTACGTAAGGTCTTATTCAGCTTTCGTACCTTACATCTCAATTGGGCAGTACGCTGACTGGTGTGTATGTGACGTCCGGCATCGACACCGAGGTGCAGCACACGCTCGAAACGCTCGTCGAGTTGGCCAACGCGCTCGCCGATGCGGACGCCGAGCCGGAGGGTGCCGACGTCGACGCCCGGGCGCTGCTCGACGAGCACGGGTTCTCGCGCGCCGCGGCAGCCCCCGAGGCCGCGATCAGGCGTACGACCGATCGCGTCCGGGACCTGCTCCCCCGGCTTGCTTCCCTGCCAGACAGCGATGCGGACGAAGCAACGGAGTGGATCAACGCCGAACTGACCGAAGTCCGCGTCGCACCTGCGCTCAGTGCGCACGACGGCTCCGAGCTGCACATCCACTGGACGCCGCCGTCGGCGACGTTCGACGATCAGGTGCTCGCCGACGTGCTGATGTCCCTCGCGCAGGAACTCTGCGATCGCGGCACGGCGCGCTTCGGCCGCTGCGGGGCGGCCGATTGCGAGCACTTGTTCTACGATGCGACACGTAACGGGTCTCGGCGCTTTTGCTCGGATCCGAGGTGTGCGAGCCGAACTCACACCGCCGATCACCGCCAACGCCGCAAACGCCGCTCCGGCACCTGACCGGTCGATCAGCCGAGGCGGATGATCTGATCGGCGCGCTCGAGTGCGACCGCCCGATGCGACACCGCGATGACGGTCATGTTCGTCGCCGCCAGGTTCGCCCACAGGCGCAGCTCGGTCTCGACATCGAGCGCGCTCGACAGGTCGTCGAGCACGACGAGCTCGGGCGAGTGGACGAGCGCGCGCGCCGTCGCCAGCCGCTGGCGCTGGCCGCCGGACAGCCGGAGGCCGCGCGGGCCGATCAGGGTGTCGAGGCCGCGGCGCATCTCCGCGACCTCGGCGGTGAGCTCGGCGAGGTCGATCGCGGTCGCCAGCTGATGCCGGTCGACGGGGCCGAGGCCGACGTTGTCGGCGACCGAGTCCGAGATCAGCTGCGGGACCTGCGGCAGGAACGCCGCGTTCGGTGGCACGAAGAACGCAGCGCGATCTCCGACGTCGACACCGTTCCACCGCACGACGCCGGTCACGTCGGCCTGCCAGGCGAGTCCGAGCATCGCCCGCAGCAGCGTGCTCTTGCCCGAGCCGACTTCACCGGTGACGACGACGAACTCGCCACGCCTGACGGTGAACGACACCGGGCCGACCACGGCGTGGTCGTTGCCGCGATACGTCGCCGCCAGCTCGACGACGTCGAGCCGGTCGAGTCGAACCCGCGGCGGAGGGTGCGCGACCGGACGGACTCGCACGTCGGACGGGTCGATCGGCAGCGTCCGCGGCCGGACGGCGTTCTCGACCGCCCGATCGGCGACGAGCCCGCGCATCCGGTCGTATGCCACCGCCGACTGCTTGCGGCGGGCGAGCAACCGGCCGACCATCCGCGGGAGGAAGCTCAGCCAGCCGAGATAGGCGACGAACAGTGCCAACCGGCCGACATCGAACGCCCCGGACGCGATCGCGCCCGCACTCACGAGCAGCACGAGGCCCAGGCCGACGTCGGCCGCGCCCTGGCTGAACGCCTGCACGCTCTCGTCGAGCACACGGTCGCGGACCGCCGTCACCCGGCGGCGCTCGACGAGCACGCCCAACCGGGCGATCAGCGAGTCGGCCGCGTCGTTGACCTTCACCGTCGTCGCGGCGGCCATGACGTCGCCCAGTAGACCGCTGACGTCGGCGCTCGCAGCGCGATCGGCGGCCCGGTACTCCTTGATCCGCCGGTCGAGCGTGCGCGTCGCCGCCGCGACCGCGACGAGCGGGATCACGAGCACCGCGGCGGCGCCGAGATCGGC
>JAHEKY010000083.1 GCA_024644465.1 Ilumatobacteraceae bacterium
ACGGCGCCGATCTCGCGGCCGTGATGTCGTTCCACGCAACGGCGCAGGACCGGCTGCACGAACTCGAGCAGTTCGACCGACGGGCAGCGGAACTCGATGCCGAGCGCGAGCTGGCCATGGCGGCGGAACGGGCCGCGGCACGCGCCGTCGGCACCGCGCGCCGGGCGGCTGCGCCCGGGCTGGCCGCCGCCGTCGAAGCACGTCTGCGCGAGCTGGCGATGCCGGGGGCGGCCGTCGCCGTCGAGGTCGGCGAACACGCCAACGACGACCCCGGTGATCGCGTCCAGTTCCTGCTCGCCGCCAACCCGGGCGCCCCGCTCCTCCCGCTCACGAGAGTCGCGTCGGGCGGCGAACTCGCGCGGGCGATGCTCGCGCTGCGGCTCGTGCTGTCGGCGGCGACGGCCGGCGAGGGCCGGCGAGAGACGCTCGTCTTCGACGAGGTCGACGCGGGGATCGGCGGCGCCGCTGCGCACGCCGTCGGCGCCGCGCTCGCCGCGGTCGGTACCCGGCACCAGGTCCTCGTCGTCACGCACCTCGCGCAGGTCGCCGCACTCGCCGACGGGCAGATCGCAGTGTCGAAAACCGTGCGCGACGGCGCGACCTTTGCCGCCGCCCGGCGTCTCGAAGGTGATGAACGCGTCGACGAGATCGCCCGGATGCTGTCCGGAACCGCATCGAGCTCGGCCCGTGAGCACGCGCGGGAGTTGCTCGCGTGAATTTGCCGTCCGATCCGCGCTGCCTGCGACGACTGCGCGGTATGGTGAGATCCCGTCGTGTTGATGTCTGACGGAGGTCCGAAATGCCCAAGCACATTTTTGTGACAGGAGGCGTTGCCAGCTCCCTCGGCAAGGGCCTGACCGCTTCCTCGCTCGGTCGTCTGCTCAAGCTGCGCGGGCTGCGCGTGACGCTCCAGAAGCTCGACCCGTACATCAACATCGACCCCGGCACGATGAATCCGTTCGAGCACGGCGAGGTCTTCGTCACCGACGACGGCGGCGAGACCGACCTCGACCTGGGCCACTACGAGCGGTTCATCGACGAGAACCTGTCGCGCAACAGCAACGCCACGACCGGGTCGATCTACCAGTCGGTCCTCGCGGCCGAGCGGCGCGGCGACTACCTCGGCAAGACCGTGCAGGTCATCCCGCACATCACCGACGAGATCAAGCGCCGCGTCGAGCGGGTCGCCCGCAACGACGTCGACGTCGTGATCACCGAGGTCGGCGGCACCGTCGGCGACATCGAGATCCTCCCGTTCCTCGAGGCGATCCGCCAGTTCCGCAACATGGTCGGGCGCGACAGCGTCTGCTACATCCACGTCACGCTCGTGCCGTTCATCGGGCCGGCCGGCGAGCAGAAGACGAAGCCCACCCAGCACTCGGTCACCGAGCTGCGCAGCCGCGGCATCCAGCCGGACGTGATCGTGTGCCGCAGCGACGAGCCGCTCTCCGACGACCTGAAGCGGAAGATCTCGCACATGTGCGACGTCGAAGAGCGCGCCGTCGTCAACGCCGCCGACGCCAAGAACATCTACGAGTTGCCGCTGATCCTCCACGACGAGGGCCTCGACGACTTCGTCTGCGAAGTGCTCCGCCTCGACGGCGAACCGGACCTCAGCTACTGGCAGCAGTTCGTCGAGAAGGTCGAAGCCGCCGTCACGCCGGTGCGGATCGGCCTGATCGGCAAGTACATCCAACTGCCCGACGCGTACCTGTCGGTCGTCGAGAGCCTGAAACATGCGGGGTTCCACCACGGCGCCGACGTCGAGATCGAGTGGATCCAGTCCGAGAACGTCGAGGGGCTGCTCGCAGCCGGTCAGCTCGCCCACCTCGACGGCATCGTGATCCCCGGCGGGTTCGGTTACCGCGGTGTCGAAGGCAAGATCGCCGCTGCCGGGTACGCGCGCGAAGAACAGGTGCCCTGCCTGGGGCTCTGCCTCGGCCTGCAGGCGATGACGATCGACTTCGCCCGCAACGTCGTCGGGCTGACCGACGCCAACTCGACCGAGTTCGACCCGACGACGCACGCGCCGGTGATCGACCTGATGCTCGACCAGCGCGGCATCGAGGACAAGGGCGGCACGATGCGGCTCGGCGCGTACTACGCCGTGCTCGCGAACGGTTCGCAGGTCGCCGCGGCGTACGGCGAACCCGTCGTCAGCGAGCGGCACCGGCATCGCTACGAATTCAACGACCAGTACCGCAGCCAGCTCGAAGAGCACGGGTTGTGGTGTTCCGGCACGTCGCCGGACAACCGGCTCGTCGAGTTCATCGAGCTGCCGGGTCATCCGTTCTGGGTCGCGACGCAGGCGCACCCCGAGTTCAAGAGCCGGCCCGATCGCCCGCACCCGTTGTTCCGCGAGCTGATCGCGGCGGCACTCGAGCGGCGCGCCGCGACGGATCGCGACACCGCCGCCGATGGTGAATCGGTCGACGGTGGGGCGACCGCGCAGGCATCCGAGGTCACCTCGGCGTCTGCACCGTCGCTCACCTGACCGATGCCCGGCTTCCGGCTGCTCGGCGAGTCCAAGGTCCACGAGGGACACGTCTGGCACGTCACCGTCGCCGACTTCGAGGCGCCGGACGGGGCGCGCTTCGAGCGTGACATCGTCCGGTCGCCCGGTGCGGTCGGCATCGTGGCACTCGTCTTCGACCCCGAGGGCAACCCGTCGGTGGTCCTCGTGCGCCAGTACCGGCCGCCGTACGACGAGTTCATCATCGAGATCCCCGCGGGGATGCGCGACGTCGACGGCGAGGACACGGCATCGGTCGCGGAACGCGAGCTGATCGAGGAAGTCGGCCTGCGGCCCGGCAACCTCGAGTTGCTTGGCGAGATCTACCCGTCCCCGGGCATGACCGACTCCGTCACGGCCATCTACCTCGCGACGAACTGCACGCCGGCTGCCCTCGATCGGCACGGCCCCGAGGAAGAGCACATGGAGGTCCTCAACGTGCCGCTCGCCGACGCGTTGGCGATGATCGACGCGGGTGAGATCCGCGACGCGAAGTCCGTCGTCGGCCTGCTGACGACCGACCGGCGGCTCCGCGCCGCCGATGCCGCCCCGTGACAGCAGTCGGTCATGGGCCAGCAACTACCGCTCGAGGTCGAGGAGTTCCTGTCGTGGATGGTCGCCGAGAAGGGGCGATCGGCGAACACGCTCGCGGCGTACCGGCGCGACCTCGGGGCGTACGCCACGTGGCTCACGGCCCACGGACGGACGGTTCTCGACGTCACGGCCGGTGACCTCGTCGAGTTCGTCGGCGAGCGGCGGGCCGGTGGCGGGGCGACGTCATCGATCGCTCGCCAGCTCGCCGCGATGCGGATGCTGCACCGATTCCTCGCGATCGAAGGGACCCGGGCGGACGACCCGTCCGCCGACCTGGAGGGTGTGCGGGTCCCGGCCGGCATCCCGAAGCCGATCTCGGAGCAGCAGGTCACGAGCCTGCTCGACGCGGTCGTCGGCAACGATCCGACCGATCACCGCGACCGCGCGCTGCTCGAACTGCTCTATGCCACGGGTGCGCGGATCTCCGAGGCGGTCGGCCTCTCGATCGGCGACATCGACCTCGACGAGCGTCTCGTGCGGCTGTACGGCAAGGGCGGCAAGGAACGCATCGTCCCGTTCGGCGGTGCCGCCGCGAGCGCCCTCGACCTGTGGTTCTCCACGCACGGGCGCACCCGTCTGGTACCGCTCCGGTGGAAGCGGCGCGGTGACGCGGAGGCAGTCTTCCTGAACGCCCGCGGCGGCCGGCTCAGCCGCCAGGGAGCGTGGTTGGTCGTGAAGAAGTACGCCGAACGTGCCGGCATCGCCGAATCGTTGTCGCCGCACGTGCTGCGCCACAGCTGTGCGACGCATCTGCTCGACCACGGCGCCGACCTGCGCGTCGTGCAGGAGATGCTCGGCCACGCCTCGATCTCGACGACCCAGCTGTACACCAAGGTCAGCCAGGAACGGCTGTGGGACGTGTACCGCTCGGCGCATCCCCGTGCCACACTGCAGCCGTGAACTGGTCCCACCTCTCGGCGCGGTTCTTCACGTCACTGTCGCCGGCGCCCCCGTCGGTCGACGACGAGGTCTGGGTCGACGAACATCTGCTCCCCGGTGAGCGCGCGCTGTGGGTGCAGATGAACAACCAGGACCGGCGCCACTCCGTCACGGTGGCGCGCCGATTCCTCGACGCGCGCCCCGACGCGACGCGCGAGGAGGTCGCCGGCGCGATCCTCCACGACGTCGGCAAGCTGGAGTGCGGCCTCGGGACGTTCGGTCGCGTCGTGGCGACCGTCGTCGGTCCGCGGACCGCCCGGTTCAAGTCGTACTTCCGCCACGAGCTGATCGGGGCGCACATGGCCCACGAGTGCGGGTCCGATCCGGCGACCGTCGCGCTGATCTGGGGCCGGGGCCCCGCCGCGCTGGCGCTGCGGTCGTCCGATCACGCCTGACGCAGCGCCGGATCCCGCAGCACGACCGCAGTCCGGCGGTGGTTGACGGCGGCTCGGAGCACCATCCACGTCGTCAGACCGATCCAGATCCCCGCGATCCCGAGTGACGGCACGGCGATCACGGCGATCGCGATCGGGACGACCGCAACGAGATACGCGAACGACGCCCAGCCGATGAAGCGGTAGTCGCCGCAGCCGATGAGGATGCCGTCATAGGCGAAGGCGACCGCCCCGGGCAGCAGCAGCACGGCGAGGAGCAGCAGGCCGCTGACGGTGCGGGCGATCACCGCGCCGTCTGCGGTGAACGCCGCGGCGAGCGGGCGGGCGCCGACTGCGATGAGCACAGCGAGCGCCCCGGCGACGATCACCGACAGCCGCACGACCCGGCGCGCGAGCGCGAGTGCCTCGTTCGCCTGCTCGTCGCGGCCGAGTTCCTCGGCGACCAGCGTCTGTGCGGGCACGGCCAGCGCGTCGAGCGTCAGGGCGAGGAACAGGAACATCGTGACGGTGATCTGGTGCGCCGCCAGCGTGGCGTCGTCGATCCGCGCGGCGAGTGCCGTCGCGCCGGTGAACACCGCGAGGATCGACCCGACGCGCAGCAGGAGGTGCCGGCCGGCCGACACGAGCGGCGCCATCTCCGCCCAGCTCGGTCGGCGCATCGTGGCACCGCGGACGCGATGTCGCACGACGACGAGGAACGCGATGCCCGCACCGGTCTGGGCGACGACGGTCGACCATGCGGCGCCGGCGATACCGAGGTCGAATCCGAACACGAGGACCAGTTCGACGACGACGTTGACGATGTTGGAGCACACGAGGATGACGAGCGGCGTGCGGTAGTCGGAGGCACCCCGTTGCACGCCCTGGGCGGCGAGGGACACGACGACGAAAGGAACGCTCAGCGCGGCGATCCGCAGATACGTCACCGCGAACTCGAGAACGGCGCCGTCCGCGCCGAGCACACGCGCGAGCGGGCGGGCCGTACCGACGAGCAGCGGCACGGCGGCGATGCCGACGACCGCCGCGAGCCACAGCGACTGCACCCCGACGTTCGCGGCGTCGGTGGGCCGGCCCGCGCCCAGCCGGCGGGCGACGCGTTCGGTCGTGCCGTAGGTGATGAAGTTGCTGCTCGCGATCACGAGGGACAGCACCGACACGGCGATCGCGAGGCCGCCGAGCTCGTCGGTTCCGAGCCGGCCGACGACCGCCGTGTCGACGAGGCGGTACAGCGGCTCGGCGGCGAGCGTGCCGAAGGCCGGGATGGCGAGCGCGAAGACCCGCCGGTCCAGGTCGTTCAGCGCCACCGGCTGCTCACGCCGGCAGCATGCCGATCGCGTCGTACGCCCGATCGACCGTGGCGGCCGCGACGGTGCGGGCCTTGTCGGCGCCGACCCGCAACAGCCGGGCCAGCTCGCCGCGGTCGTCCATCAGCTCGTGATATCGCACCCTGATCGGGTCGAGGGCGGCGACGACCGCCTCGCCGGTGGCGACCTTCAATGCCCCGTACTGCTCGTAGTCGGCCGCGACCTCCTGCGGCGTGCGGCCCGTGACGGCCGCATGGATCTCGAGGAGGTTGCTGACGCCCGGCTTGCGTTCGCGGTCGAAGCGGACGGCCTCGGGGCCGGTCTCGGAATCGGTCACGGCCCGCTTGAACTTCTTCATGATCACCGCCGGCTCGTCGACGACGTAGATGCAGCCGCTGTCGGAATCGTCGGACTTCGACATCTTCGAGGTCGGGTCCTGGAGGCTCATCACGCGGGCGCCGACCGCCGGCGTGACCGCCTCCGGGATCACGAACGTGTCGCCGAAGCGGTGATTGAACCGGATCGCAGCGTCCCTCGTGATCTCGATGTGCTGGCGCTGGTCGTCGCCGACGGGCACCTCGTTCGCGTCGTAGATCAGGATGTCCGCAGCCTGCAGCGCCGGGTACGTGAACAGGCCGGCGGCGATGAACTGCGATTCGCGCTTGGCCGACTTGTCCTTGAACTGGGTCATCCGGGACAGTTCCCCGTAGCTGATCGTGCATTCCATCACCCACCCGAGTTGGCTGTGCTCGGGCACGTGGCTCTGCACGAAGATCGTCGCGACGTCGGGGTCGAGGCCCATCGCGAAGAACATCGCGGCGAGCGAGACCGTCTCGTCGCCGATCACGTTCGGCTGGTCGGTCACGGTCAGCGCATGCAGGTCGACGATGCCGTGGAACGCGTCGCAGGTGTGCTGACCGGCGACCCAGGTGCGCAACGCCCCCAGGTAGCTGCCGAGATGGACATCGCCGGTCGGTTGCATGCACGACAGCACGCGCGTCACGTCACTCACCGAGCGGACGATACCGGCCAGGACGGGGCCGATCCCGGTCTTCGGTGCCAGGCGCCGGCGGACCGCCGCCGCGAATGCCCCGTTTCCGGGGGCATCGCTCGGTAACCTCGTCCGACGATGGTTGATGTGGCGACTCCGGTCTACGAAGGGCCGTTCGATCTGCTCCTGCAGCTGATCCTCAAGGATCAGGTGGACATCTACGAGGTCAACCTGTCGACGATCGTCGACGGGTACCTTGCGGAGCTGGACAGGATGCAGTTCCTCGATCTCGACGTCGCCACGAGCTTCCTGCTGATCGCGGCGACGCTCGTCGACCTCAAGGCCCGGCGGCTGCTGCCGAACAGCGACGACATCGATCTCGACGACGAACTCGCGCTGTGGGAAGAGCGCGACATGCTGCTCGCCCGGCTGCTCGAGGCGAAGACCTTCAAGGACGTCGCCGGGGTGTTCGCCCGGCTCGCCGACGACGCCGACAAGTCGTTCCCGCGCATCGTCGGCCCCGACGAGCGCTTCGCCGACGTCGTGCCGGACATGCTCGAGGGCACGAGCCTCAAGCGGTTCCAGAACGCAGCGATCAAGGCGCTGACGCCCCGCGTCCAGCCGTACGTCGACCTGTACCACGTCGACCCGATCAAGATCACCGTCGCCGACGCGGTCGCCGAACTCGTCGACGAACTGCCCCGCGCGGGCCGCATCTCGTTCCGCCGCCTGACGGAGAACTTCGTCGACCGGATCGAAGTGATCGTCCGGTTCCTCGCGCTGCTCGAGCTGTTCAAGCAGGGCGCGGTCGAACTCGAACAGCCGGAACGGTTCGGTGACATCGACGTCGTCTGGACGATGAACGACGACTTCGACAGCGAGGCCATCCTGATCGACGCCTACGAGGGCTGACATGACCGACACACCAGACCACTTCCCGAACTCGGACTTCATCACGCCCGCGCCGGACCGGATCGCCGACTTCAAGCGGGCGATCGAGTCGATCGTGCTCGTCGCGCACGACCCCGTTCCGCCGGAGCTGCTGGCGCAACTGCTCGAGCAACCGACGACGCTGATCGAGCAGTGGTGCGAGGAACTCGCCCAGGCCTACCTCGACGGGCGACACGGGTTCGAGCTGCGACGGGTCGCCGGCGGATTCCGCTACCAGACCGCCGCCGAGCTGACGCCCTATGTCGAACGGTTCCTGCTGCACGACCAGCGGGCCCGGTTGTCGGGCGCCGCACTGGAGACGCTCGCGATCGTCGCGTACAAGCAACCGATCTCTCGCGCCCAGGTCGGCGCGATCCGCGGCGTCGACCCGGACGGCGTGCTGCGCACGCTGCAGGCCCGAGGCTACGTCGACGAGATCGGCCGCGACGACGGGCCCGGCCAGGCGATCCTCTACGGCACGACCCCCATGTTCCTCGAGAAGCTCGGCCTCGACTCGCTCGACGACCTCCCGCCGATCGCCGAGTTCATCCCGAGCGCCGACGTGGTCGAGTTGCTCGAACACGGCCTGCGGGTGACCCCCGAGATCGCCGTGACCCCGACGGGCGTCACGTACGGAACCGCCGACCGCGGCGACCCGGCCGACGGCGAGTCGTCGCGGGCGCAGCCGTCGGCCGCGCCTCCCGGTCCGTGAGCCACGACGACGGTCTCGAGCCTCCGCTCTGGGAACAGCTCGCGGAGCAGAGCGCCGAGCTCCACCAGGGCGTGCGACTGCAGAAGGTGCTCGCCGCAACCGGGTGGGGGAGCCGCCGGGTGTGTGAGGAGCTGATCGCGGCCGGGCGCGTCACCGTCAACGGAGACGTCGCGGTGCTCGGGCGACGCGTCGACGCCGAGCGCGACCGTGTCGAGGTCGACGGCGCACCGATCGGCGTGCGGCCCGGGCTCGTGTACTACCTGCTGAACAAGCCGAGCGGCGTCGTCACGACCAGCAAGGACACTCACGGTCGCCCGACGGTGGTCGAACTCGTGCCGACCGAGCCCAGGGTGTTCTCGGTCGGGCGACTCGACGCCGACACCGAGGGGCTGTTGCTGCTCACGAACGACGGCGAACTGGCGAACCGGATCGCCCATCCGTCCCACGGTGTCGACAAGGAGTATCTCGTGGAGGTCGCCGGCGGCCCCGTGTCCGCCGGCGGCCTGCGTACGCTGCGCGACGGCGTCGAACTCGACGACGGGCGCACGGCGCCGGCCAAGGTGTCCCAGCCGCAGCCCGGTGTGCTCCGGCTGACGATCCACGAGGGGCGCAACCGTCAGGTCCGCCGGATGTGCGCGGCGGTCGGTCACCCCGTGACCCGCCTCGTTCGGACGCGGATCGGCCCGCTTTCCGACCGGTCGCTCGCGCCCGGAGCGTGGCGCGAGCTGACGAGTGCGGAGCGGCGGTCGCTCACCGAGGCCGTGGCCGAGACCCGACAGCACTACGATCCGTCGCCGTGACGACTTCGCCGCGAACCGCGAACGTGATCGGCCTCGGCCTGATCGGCGGTTCGATCGCGCTCGCGCTGAAGGAACGCGGGTGGCGGGTGTGCGGCGACGACAGCCGTGATGACACGCGTGCCCAGGCACTCGCGAGCGAGGTCGTCGACGCGGTCGAACTCGACCCCGATGCCGAGATCACGTTCGTCGCCGTCCCCGTGTTCGCGGTCGCCGATCAGGTCAAGCGGGCACTCGTCGAGACGACCGGCATCGTGACCGACGTCGGCAGCGTGAAGACCCCCGTGTGCCGTTCGACCACCGACCGGCGCTTCATCGGCGGACACCCGATGGCCGGGAGCGAACTCGACGGCCTCGACGGCGCGCAGGCCGACCTCTTCAACAGCGTCGTCTGGGTGCTGACGCCCCTCGACGACAGCGACGACGCCACGTTCGCCCAGCTCAACGGCATCATCGCCGGGCTCGGCGCCGACGTGGTCGCGCTGACCCCGGAGCGACACGACCAACTGGTCGCGATCGTCAGCCACGTCCCGCATCTCACCGCGGCGACGCTGATGGGCATGGCGAGCAATCGGGCCGAGGAACACGCCGCACTGCTGCGTCTCGCCGCCGGAGGCTTCCGCGACATGACCCGCGTGGCGAGCGGCCAGCCGGACATCTGGATCGACATCTGTTCGGAGAACCGTCTCGCGATCACCGAGGCGCTCGACGCGTTGATCGCGGGTCTGACCGACGTCCGCGACGTGATCTCGGCCGATGATCACGACGGTCTGCTGGCCCGCCTCCAATCCGCTCGGGAGGCCCGGACGAACTTGCCGACCAGGGTCCTCCACCCCGAGGACCTCGCCGAGGTCAGGATCCCGATCCCGGACCGTCCCGGTGCGGCCGCCGAGGTCTTCACGCTCGCCGCGGAACTCAGCGTCAACATCGCCAACTTCGAAGTCGTCCACGTCGCGGAGAGCAACCGCGGTGTCGCGGTGATGCTGATCGATCAGACGAAGGCCGAGATCTTCAAGGGTGGGCTGATCGCACGCGGGTTCCGCCCCGCGGTGCAGGCGCTGTCATGACCGCGACCCGCGTGATCCGGCGGACCGACGGCCCCGTCGTCGCCGACGTTCGGGTGCCGCCCTCGAAGAGCATCGCCAACCGCGCCCTGATCTGCGCCGCGCTCGCCGACGGGGAGAGCGAGATCACGGGGATCGCCCCGGGCGACGACACGACGGCGATGCTCGAATGCCTCGAACAGCTCGCGGCGCCAGTGGCGCTGACCCGCCGGGACGGCCACCACGTCGGCATCGTGATGGGCGGTGGCGGGTCGTTGCCGCCCGGGCCGATGACGTTGCAGACCAAGCTCGCCGGCACGACGTCGCGCTTCGTCACCGCGCTCGCCTGCCTCGGCAAGGGCCCGTATGTGATCGACGGCGCGCCGCCGCTGCGGGCGCGGCCGATGGGGCCGCTGCACGATTCACTGGCGGCGCTCGGGGCGACGCTCGAGCCGGCCGAAGAGTGGGGGCATCTACCGGTCACGGTGTCCGGTCCGGTGCGCGGCGCCGATGCCGTCGTCATGCCCGGCAACGTGTCGAGCCAGTTCGTGTCGGCGCTCATGCTGATCGCCCCGTACATCCGCCGTGGTCTGCGGCTCGGGCTGTCGACGGAGATGGTGTCGCGCCCGTACGTCGAGATCACGAAGTCGGTGATGGACGCGTTCGGGGCGACCGACATCGAGATCACGAGCCGGCGGGTGCACGTCGGCCCCGGGTGCTACTTCCCGACGGAGTACCGCGTCGAGCCGGACGCGTCGTCCGCGAGCTACCCGCTCGCCGCGGCGGCCGTCGCCGGCGGCGCGGTGAGCATCAGGGGGCTCGGGCGCGACGCCCTCCAGGGCGATGCCCGCTTCGTCGACGTGCTCGTGTCGATGGGCTGCACGGCGACGGTCAGCAGCCATGACACCGTCGTGATGCGGCGCAGGGACACGCCGTTGCGCGGGATCGACATCGACATGTCCGACATGTCCGACCTCGTCCCGACGATGGCTGTCGTCGCCACGCAGGCCGTGACCCCGACGCGGATCACCGGTGTCGGCTTCATCCGCAAGAAGGAGAGCGATCGGCTCGGCGACCTCGCGGCCGAGCTGACCAAGACGGGAGCGAAGGTGGCCGTCGAGGACGACGGGCTGCTGATCGTGCCCACCGACCTGCTCGAGGGTGCCCAGTTGGGCACCCACCACGACCACCGGCTCGCGATGGCATTCGGCGTGCTCGGCCTCGTCGTCAGCGGGATCGTCGTCGAACAGCCGGAGGTCGTCTCGAAGAGCTGGCCGGCCTACTGGGACGTGCTCGATGCGATCCCGGCGCGGGGCCTGTGACCACCCCGCAGCGCCGGATCGCCGCCTTCGACGTCGACGGGACGCTCACGCGGCGCGACTGTGTCGTGCCGTTCCTGCGCCGCGTCGGGGGGCCGGGTGCGTTCGCGGGGCGGGTGCTGCTCGACGGCCACCGGACCCTCCCGGCGCTCGCCCGACGCGACCGCGACCGGTTGAAGGCGATCGCGACGCGAGCCGCCTTCCGAGGCCGCGATGCGGAGGTCGTGCGGGACGATGCGACGCGCTTCGCCCGGGACGTCGCCGCCGACTGGATGCGCCCCGACGTGGTCGAGCGGCTCGACGGCCATCGTGCGGCCGGGGACGCGATCGTGCTCGTCTCGGCCTCGTACGAGCTGTACCTGCGTCCGCTCGCCGACCTGCTTGGTGGCGCGGCCGTCCTCGGCACGCGCCTCGACGTCGATCGGAACGGCGGATTCACCGGTGAACTCGACGGGCCGAACTGCCGGGGGCCGGAGAAGGTACGGCGCCTCCACGAGTGGCTCGACGGCCACGGCGGCCGGGCCGCCGTCCACGTGACGGCGTACGGCGATTCCGCCGGCGACCGGGAATTGCTGCAGGACGCCGACGAGGCCGTGTGGCTCGGGCGGGGGAGCGCGCCCCCATGGTCCCACCGTTGACGACATCTCGACAGCTACCGTCGGCGCAGTGATCGCCGGACTGATCCGAACCGCACGGCCCAAGCAGTGGCTGAAGAACGTGCTGGTGTTCGCGGCGCCCGGCGCCGCCGGGGTGCTCGACCAGAGCCGGGAACTCGGGCTCACGCTCGTCACGTTCGTCGCGTTCTGCCTCGCGTCGAGCAGCGTGTACTTCTGGAACGACCTGCTCGATGTCGACGTCGACCGCAAGCACCCGGTCAAGCGCTCGCGGCCGATCGCCGCCGGCGAGGTGTCGATCGCCGTCGCACGGAGCACGAGCATCGTGATCGCGCTCGCGTCGCTCGCCGTCGCCGCGATCACCGGCCGGTGGCAGACCGTGGCGGTCGTCGCCGTGTACCTCGGTGTCAACCTCGCCTACAACCTCGGTGTCAAGCACGTACCGGTCCTCGACCTCGTCGCCGTCGCGTCCGGGTTCGTACTCCGGGCCGGCGCGGGCGCCGTCGCGGTCGACGTCCCGATGTCGCGCTGGTTCGTCCTCTGTACGACGTTCGGTTCGCTGTTCATCGTCGTCGGCAAGCGGTATGCCGAGCTGAACCAGCTCGGTGCCGGCGCCGGCACACGGTCGACGCTGAACACGTACAGCGTCGGATATCTGCGCATGCTGCTGTCGATCAGCTGCGGGTCAGCGCTGCTGGCGTACTGCGTCTGGGCGTTCGAGACGAGCGCCGAGTCGACGGCCGACGTGCCGTACTACGAGCTGTCGATCGTGCCGATGCTCGTCGCGCTGTTCCGCTATCTGCTCGTCCTCGAACGCGGAGGCGGAGCGGCACCCGAGGACGTGTTCGCGAGTGACCGCGTGCTGCAGGCGGTCGGCGCCTGCTGGATCGTCGTCTACGGGGTTGCGGTCTACGCCGCGTGAACCCATCCTGATGCGATGACCGACCCCGCGCACCCCGATCTGCAGACCGTGCTGGAGCGCGTCGCCGACGTCGAGGGCTGGATGACGCCGGGCCAGGCCGAAACGCTGTACCGCGCGGCCGCCGAGTGTCCTGCCGGTGGCACGATCGTCGAGATCGGCAGCTTCCGCGGCCGGTCGACGATCGTGCTCGCGAGCGCGGCACCGCCGGACGCCGACGTCGTCGCCATCGACCCCCATGCCGGCAACGACCGCGGCCCGCAGGAGATCGACGGGTTCACGGCGGAGGCTGCGGACGACCACGACGTGTTCACCGCCAACCTCGACGCCGCCGGTGTCGCCGACCGGGTGCGCCACGTCCGCAAGTTCTCCGACGATGCGCTCGCCGACGTCACCGCGCCGATCGACGTGCTGTACATCGACGGCGCGCACCGCTACGCCCCGGCGCTGAACGACATCCGGAACTGGGGCGACCGCGTCACGCCCGGCGGCACGATGCTGATCCACGACTCGTTCTCCTCGATCGGCGTCACGCTCGCGATTCTGCGCCACCTCGTTCCGGGACGCGCGTTCCGGTACGTCGGCCGGTCCCGTTCGATGACGATCTACCGCGCCGACCTCGACGGTGGTCGGCTCGCCAACGCGGCCCGCCAGCTCGCGCAGTTGCCGTGGTTCGCCAAGAACGTCGCATTGAAGGTGGCGCTGACCGTCGGCCTCGGCCGCCTGTCGACGAAGCTCGGTCGCACCGCCCCCGAGTGGCCGTACTGAGCCGGCGCCCGCCGCCGGCGTTGATCGGTAGCCTCGGGGCGTCATGAAAGCGCACCACGTCGAGCTCGCCGGGTGGGGCCGCACGGCTCCCTCCGCGGCTCGGCTGGTCGAAACGACCGCCGCGGAACTCGCCGTACCGGGCCACTGGGCGGATGTGACGTCCTCGTCGCGTGGCGTGATCGCCCGCGGCCTCGGCCGGGCATACGGTGACCCGGCCCAGAACGGAGGCGGGACGGTGGTGCGTCTCCACCCGAGTGCGAACCCGGTCTGGGTCGACGAGGCGGCGGGGACGGTCACCGCCGATGCCGGCGTCAGCCTCGACGAACTGCTGCGCCGGGTCGTGCCTCACGGGTGGTTCGTGCCGGTGACACCCGGGACGCGTTTCGTCACGGTCGGCGGTGCGCTCGCGAGCGACATCCACGGCAAGAACCATCACACCGATCTGTCGTTCGGGCACCACGTCGAGCGATTCGGCCTGCTGCTCGCCGACGGCAGTCACGTCGACGTCACGCGTGAGTCGGATCCCGATCTGTGGTGGGCGACGATCGGCGGGATGGGCCTGACCGGGATCATCACCGATGTGACGTTCCGGTTGTTGCCCGTCGAGACGAGCCGGTGCATGGTCGAGACCGAACGTGTGCCGCACCTGGACGCACTGCTCGAACGAATGGAGCGCAGCGACGCGAGCCACCGGTACTCGGTGGCCTGGGTCGACCTCGTCGCGACCGGCGCCCATCTCGGCCGCGCGGTGCTGCAACTCGGTGATCACGCGTCGCTCGCCGACCTCGAAGTGCACGCGCCGAAGCTCCTCGACGACCCGCTCGGGTTCGCGCCACGCACACTGCTCAACGTCCCGCCGCTCCCCAACGTGATGAGCCGGCCCGCGGT
>JAHEKY010000084.1 GCA_024644465.1 Ilumatobacteraceae bacterium
CGTCGGCCTTCTTGACGCGCGCGAGGACCTTGTCGTTCGGGTCACCACGCTTGCGCAAGCGGCGCGCCTGCTCCTCGCGCGACGGCGGCAGGACGAACAGCAGCAACGCGTCGGGCTCGATGCGCTTGACCTGTTGCGCGCCGTCGACTTCGATCTCCAACACCAGGTCGCGGTCATCGCCCGCCTCGGGGACCGGCGTGCCGTAGTAGTTGCCGAGGAACTCGGTCCATTCGAGGAACCCGCCGGCGGCGATCCGGTTCTCGAACTCCTCGGCCGACACGAAGACATACGCGTCCTCCGATTCGTTCGGGCGGCGCCCGCGCGTCGTCCACGACCTGCTCAGCCAGAGCCTGGGGTCGCGCCGGACGACCGCATCGACGATCGTGCCCTTGCCGACCCCGCCCGGGCCGGAAACGACGATGATCAACGTGTCTCGGTCATGCAGCGTCAGCCGAGCGTTTCCAGGAGCGCTTTGCGCTGCTGCGCACCGAGCCCCTGGACACGTCGGTTGTCGGCGATGCCGATTTCTTCCATGAGCCGGCGGGCCTTGACCTTGCCGACGCCCGGAAGTGATTGCATCAACGAAACGACTTTCAACTTGCCGACGTTGACGTCGTCGGATTCGAGCGCCTCTCGGAGCGACATCGAACCCATCTTGAGGCGAGCCTTGATCTCGGCTCGGGCGGCCCGCGCCTCGGCGGCCTTGACCAGGGCCGCGGCTCGCTGCTCTGGGGTCAACTGTGGAGGTGTTGCCATAGCATCAACCTAGCGCGCGTGGCAAACCCAAGGTGACGACACCCTGGTCGCGGGCCCACGCACGTAGCTCACGCTGGATGTTCGCGGCGGCACGGGGGTCGGCGAACGTAGCGGTTCCGACCTGTACTGCACTCGCACCGGCGAGGAAGAACTCGGCCGCGTCCCAGCCCGACGCGATGCCGCCGACGCCGACGATGGGCAGGTCAGGGTGCGCGGCGTGCAGATCATGGACGGCGCGCACCGCGATCGGATGGATCGCACGACCGGACAAGCCACCGCCCCCAGCGCCGAGTGTCGCGCCGAGCGTGGCGGGATCGTAGGCCAGCCCGAGCATCGTGTTGATACAGGTGACCGCCTCGGCGCCCGCGGTGGACACGGCTTCGGCGACGTCGATGATCCGGTCGGTGTTCGCGCTCAACTTCGCCCAGCGGGGCCGGCCGCACGCGGCGGTCGCCGCGATCACGGCCGCGGACAGGTCGGCGTCGTGGGCGAAGATCGCGCCACGGCCCTCCAGGTTCGGACACGACAGGTTGACCTCGACCGCCACGACGCCGGGCGGCGCGTCCGCGAGCATCTCGGCGCCACGCCGGTACTCCTCGACCGAACGACCCCAGATGCTCGCGACGACGGTCGCGCCGGTCGCGAGCAGGTCGGGCAGCACCCGGGCGAGCCAGTGGTCGATACCGGGCCCCTGCAGACCGACCGCGTTGATCATCCCCTGCGTCGCCGGGTGGACCCGCGGGGCGGGGTTGCCGGCCCACGGCTCCGGCGACAGCGACTTGGTGACGATCGCCCCCAGCGACGACAGATCGAGATATGCCGCCAGCTCGGTGCCGTATCCCGCCGTACCCGAGGCGAGCATCACCGGCGCACCGAGTTCGATCGAACCGATCCGCACCGCCCCGTCGCCACTCATGGGCCCACCCCGGCGCGGGCGGCGACACCGTTGGCATGGTACTCCTGGAGGGGCTGCACCTGGAGTTCGTGCCCGTGGCGTTCGGCCAGGCCCTGCGCGGCCGCGAGCGCGGCGTCGACGGTCGTCACGCAGCTGACGCGATGCAGGCTCGCCGCCTTGCGGATGTGCGCGCCGTCGGTGCGTCCGATCAGGCCGCGTGGCGTGTTGACGACGAAGCTGATCTCCCCTGCCGCGATCAGATCGACCGCCGTCGTGCCCGCGTTGTCCTGCACCTTCGCGAGGACCAGTTCGACATCGAGGCCGAAGCGGGCGAGGTACGCCGCCGTCCCGGTCGTCGCCGCGATCCGCAGGCCGAGCGAACGCATCCGCTGTGCGACGATCAGCCCGGCGGGCTTGTCGGGGTCGGCGAGGCTGAGGAACACGGTGCCGCTGTGCGGCAGGATCGTTCCGGCGGAGAGTTCGGCCTTGTAGAACGCCCGCCCGAACGTGGCGGCGATGCCCATCACCTCGCCGGTCGAGCGCATTTCCGGTCCGAGCGCAGGGTCGACCTCCGGGAAGCGGGTGAACGGCAGCACCGCCTCCTTGACGGCGACGTGGCCGCCGATCGCGTCCGGCAGCAGGCCCTCCGCGCGCAGCTCGGCCAGCGTCGCACCGAGCATCACGCGAGTCGCGACCTTCGCGAGGGGCACGCCGGTCGCCTTCGCGACGAACGGCACGGTGCGGCTCGCCCGCGGGTTGGCCTCGATGACGTAGACGGTCGTGCCGGTGACGGCGAACTGGACGTTGATCAGGCCACGCACGTCGAGGTGTCGGGCGATCGCGGCGGTGTACGCCTCGATCACCTCGACCACCCACCGGGGCAACGTCTGGGGCGGGATCGCGCAGGCCGAGTCGCCGGAATGGACGCCGGCCTCCTCG
This sequence comes from Ilumatobacteraceae bacterium, assembly GCA_024644465.1. Classification (GTDB taxonomy): domain Bacteria; phylum Actinomycetota; class Acidimicrobiia; order Acidimicrobiales; family Ilumatobacteraceae; genus Ilumatobacter_A. Next base: position 2,591 of record JAHEKY010000084.1, read on the forward strand.
ACGTGTTCCATCACCCCGCCGATCAGCACCGCGCCGGTGTGATCGCGGATCGCGTCGACGTCGACTTCGGTCGCGTCGGCGAGGAACCGATCGATCAGCACCGGGCGCTCCGCGCTGAGCCCGCCCTCCTTGCCGAGCGAGCCGAAACCGGCGAGCTCGTCCATCGCCTCCGCGAGGTGCTCGGGGTCGTGGACGATCTGCATCGCCCGGCCGCCGAGCACGTAACTCGGCCGGACGAGGACGGGGAAGCCGATGCGGTCGGTAATGGCCAGGGCATCGTCGAAGTTCGCGGCCGTCCCACCGGGAGGCTGCGGGATGCCGAGCTCGTCGCAGATCTCGTTCCACCGCTGCCGGTCCTCGGCCGCGTCGATCGAGTCGGGCGAGGTGCCCGCGACGAGTTCGCCCGGGATGTCACCCGCGAGTTTCAACGGGGTCTGCCCACCGAGGGACACGATGACCTGCTGCGGCCGCTCGACCGCGATCACGTTGAGCACGTCCTCCCTGGTCAGCGGCTCGAAATAGAGTCGGTCGGAGGTGTCGTAGTCGGTCGAGACGGTCTCCGGGTTGCAGTTGACCATGATCGTCTCGTACCCGGCCTCGCGGAGGGCGAACGACGCGTGCACGCAGCAGTAGTCGAACTCGATCCCCTGGCCGATGCGGTTCGGCCCCGACCCGAGGATGACGACCTTCGGCCGGTCGGACGCGCGTACTTCGCTCTCGTCCTCGTACGTCGAGTAGTGGTACGGCGTCTCCGCTGCGAACTCGGCGGCGCACGTGTCGACCGTCTTGTACGTCGGCAGCACGCCGGCCGCCTCGCGCGCGTCGCGGACGGCATCTTCGTCGGTCGCCCACAGGTGGGCGAGCTGGCCGTCGGAGTAGCCGAGGCGCTTTGCGCGGCGCCACGCCCGCGGCGTCATTGCATCGAAGCCGATGCGGGCGAGTTCGTCGCGATGTTCGGTGATCAGCGCCATCTGGTCGAGGAACCACGGGTCGATCCTCGTCCATTCGTGGATCGTCTCGATCGGGATCTTGCGTTGCAGTGCCGCACCCACCTGCTGGATCCTGTCGGGTGTCGCCACGGCGGCTCGCGCCAGCAGCTCGTCGTCGGACAGCGCATCGTGGACGTCCTCGCCGGGGTCGCAGTTCAGGCCGAGCCGTCCCTGCTCGAGCGAACGCAGCGCCTTCTGCAGGCTCTCGGGGAACGTCCGGCCGATCGCCATCACCTCGCCGACCGACTGCATCTGCGTGCCGAGGATGCCGGTCGTACCCGGCAGCTTCTCGAACGCCCAGCGGGGAATCTTCGTGACGACGTAGTCGATGACCGGTTCGAACGCAGCAGGAGTCGCATTCGCGAATGGGGCATGTGCTTCAGGGGTGAGCGCCCGGTTCGGCACGGCGGCGCCTCCAGGCGCTTCGCCGGCCGCGTTGCGAACGGTGATGTCGTTGGGGATCTCGTCGAGGGTGTAGCCGACGGCGAGCTTGGCGGCGATCTTCGCGATCGGGAAGCCGGTCGCCTTCGAGGCGAGCGCCGACGAGCGCGAGACGCGGGGGTTCATCTCGATCACGACCTGACGACCGTCGGCGGGGTCGACGGCGAACTGCACGTTCGAGCCGCCGGTCTCGACGCCGACGCGTCGGATGCACGCGATCGCGGCGTCACGCATCTGCTGGTACTCGACGTCGGTCAGGGTCTGGATCGGTGCGACCGTGATCGAGTCGCCGGTGTGCACGCCCATCGGGTCGACGTTCTCGATGCCGCAGATGATCACGCAGTTGTCGGCGTGATCACGCATCACCTCGAGCTCGTACTCCTTCCACCCGACGATCGACTCCTCGACGAGGATCTCCCCGATCGGGCTGGCCGCGATGCCGTTCGCCGCGACCTTCTCGAACTCCTCGGCCGTCGTGGCGATGCCGGTCCCCCGGCCGCCGAGGATGTAGGCCGGCCGGATGATCACCGGCAGCCCGATCTCGTCGAGCGCCTCGCGGGCCTGTTCGATCGTGTGGGCGGTGCGGGACCGGCACGAGTCGAGGCCGATCTCGGCCATCGCCACCTTGAACTGCTCACGGTCTTCGGCAGTCGCGATCGCTTCGGCGTTCGCCCCGATCATCTCCGGGGTTCCCGGCACGCCGATCAGGCCTCGTTCGAACAACTCCATCGCGACGTTCAGCCCGGTCTGGCCGCCGAGCGTCGGCAGCACTGCGTCCGGGCGCTCGCGTTCGATGATCGAGGCGAGCACCTCCCACGTCAGCGGTTCGATGTACGTCGCGTCGGCGAAGTCGGGGTCGGTCATGATCGTCGCCGGGTTCGAGTTCGCCAGGATGACCCGGAATCCCTCCTCCTTGAGGACACGGCAGGCCTGGGTGCCCGAGTAGTCGAACTCGCACGCCTGCCCGATCACGATCGGGCCGGAGCCGATGATCAGGATCGATTCGATGTCAGTGCGGCGGGGCATCAGGCATCCGTCCCGTCGGGCAAGCCGGCGAGCATGTCGGCGAACTGTCCGAACAGGTAGTTCGAGTCGTGCGGACCCGGGTTCGCCTCGGGATGGTGCTGGACGCTGAACGCCTGCTCCCCCGTGACCCGGAGGCCCTCGCACACCCCGTCGTTCAAGTTGACGTGGGTCATCGTCGCGGCGTCGCCGACCGCGTCGAGGCTGACGGCGAAGTTGTGGTTCTGGCTGGTGATCTCGACGCGCCCGTCGAGCAGGTTCTTGACCGGGTGGTTGCCGCCGTGATGGCCGAAGGGCAGTTTCACCGTGCCGGCCCCGATCGCCCGGCCGAGCAGTTGGTGGCCGAGGCAGATCCCGAAGATCGGCACCGTACCGACGAGTCGGCGGATCGTGTCGACGGCGAAGTCCACCATCGCCGGGTCACCCGGGCCGTTGCTGAGGAAGACGCCATCCGGTTCGAGGGCGGCGATGTCGGAGGCCGACGTGTGGGCCGGGACGACGTCGACCGCCCCGTACCTGGCGAGGTTCGCAGTGATGTTGCGTTTCATGCCGAAGTCCATCGCGACGATCCGTGTCCGACAGTCGGAGTCGAGCGCGGCGACGTGGTAGGCGGCCGGTGTCGTCACCTGGCTGACGAGGTCGACACCGTCGGTGCCCGGCTCCGCCAGCGCGGCCGCGAGGAGGTCGGCCTCCGACGCGGTGCCGAATGCTCCGGGCAGGGCGCCGGTCTCACGGATGATGCGGGTCAGCCGGCGGGTGTCGATTCCGGCGATGCCGGGCACGCCGTGCTCGGCGAGCATCGACGCGAGGTCCTGCTCGGCGCGGAAGTTGCTGTGCCGCCGGGCGACCTCGCGGACGACGATGCCGCGACAGAACGTCCCCCGTGACTCGAAGTCGGCCGCGTTGACGCCGTAGTTGCCGATGTGCGGGTTCGTGAAGGCGATGATCTGGCCGGCGTAGCTCGGGTCGGTGATCACCTCCTGGTACCCGCTGAGCACCGTGTTGAACACGACCTCGCCGGTCGCGACCGCCACGTCTGCGCCGAACAGGTCGCCTTCGAACACCGAGCCGTCGGCCAGGACGAGCGCGCCCTCGCGATCGGTCATCGTGATCCCCCTGGCCGAACGGTCTGCATGTTCATGCACTGTACCGGATGTTCATGCAGTCGCATCGGTCTCATCGTCGTGCCGTCCCGTCCTTCACGACGAGTTCCCCGCCGAAGATCGTGTGCCGGACCCGCCCGGTGAGCGCGATGCCGACGTAGGGCGTGTTGCGGCTCTTGCTCGCCAGTTCGGCGGGGACGACCTCCCACTCCACGGCGGGGTCGAACACGGCGAGGTTCGCCGGTTCGCCGGCCCGGACCGGCCGGCCGTGGCGGTCCTCGACGCCGGCGATCGCCGCGGGCTTCCACGAGAGAGCCGCGACGATCGCGTCGAGTTCGACGTCGAGGTGCGCGATCGCCACACCGAGCGCGGTCTCGAGGCCGAGCATCCCCGGCGGTGCCGAGTCCAGCGGCTGCTCCTTGGTGGCCGATTCGTGCGGGGCATGGTCGGTCGCGAGCGCGTCGATCGTGCCGTCGGCGAGGCCGGCGCGCACCGCGGCGATGTCGTCGCGGGTCCGCAGCGGAGGGTTGACCTTGTAGACGGCGTCGTAGCTGCGGAGCAACTCGTCGGTGAGGCTGATGTGATGCGGCGTCGCCTCGGCCGTCACGGCGAGGCCGTCGGCTTTCGCCCGGCGGACCAGCTCGACGCTGCCGGCCGTCGAGAGGTGCAGGAGGTGGGCGCGGCCACCGGTCAGCCGGACGAGTTCGATGTCGCGATGGACCATCAGCTCCTCCGCGAGCGACGGCCAACCGGGCAGGCCGAGGTGGCTGCAGCACGCCCCCTCGTGCATCACTGCGCCATCGGTGAGGCGGGCGACTTCACAGTGCTGCGCCATCACGATCCCGAGATCGCTCGCGTACTCGTAGGCCCGCCGCATCAGGAGCGGATCCTGCACGCCGGCCCCGTCGTCGGTGAAGATCCGCACCCCCGCGTCGGCGAGTTCACCGAACGGCGAGAGCTGCGTGCCGGCCCGCCCGACCGTGATCGACGCCGCCGGCAGCACGTCGCACAACGCCGCGCGGCGCCCCTGTTCGCGGACGAAGTCGACCACCTCGACGCAGTCCTGGGTCGGCTCCGTGTTCGGCATCGCGACGACGGCCGTGAATCCGCCGAGCGCCGCGGCACGGCTGCCGGTCTCGATCGTCTCCGCTTCCTCCTTTCCCGGCTCGCGCAGGTGGACGTGGAGGTCGACGAAGCCCGGCGAGACCACGAGGCCGGTGGCGTCGATCACCTGCTCGGCGCCGTCTCCCTCGAGCGATTCGCCGACGTCGGCGATTCGCCCGTCGGCGATGCGCACGTCTCCGGCACGCGTTCCGTCCTGGTCGAGCAGACGGCCGTTCTTGATCAGCAGGTTCATGCGTCGATTCCTCCGGCGAGTGATGATTCCGAGCCGCTCCCGAGCAGGTCGAACAACACCGCCATGCGCACGGAGATGCCGTTGGCCACCTGTTTGGTGATGACGTTGCCGCGCAGCTCGGCGGGGTCGACAGCCATCTCGACGCCGCGGTTCATCGGCCCCGGGTGCATCACCAGGACGTGCTCGCCGAGCCGCGCCGCACGGGCCGGCGTCAGCCCGAAGCGCATCGTGTACTCGCGCAGGCTCGGCACGAGTGCTTCGTTCATCCGTTCGCGCTGCATCCGCAGCAGGTAGAGCACGTCGATGTCGCCGAGTACGTCGTCGAGGCGTGCCGTGCTCGGCTCGTCGTGGACGGGGGGCAGCAGGGTGCGCGGCGACACGAACGTCACGTCGGCGCCGAGCAGGCGGAACGCCGCCGACGTGCTGCGGGCGACGCGGCTGTGCTTGATGTCGCCGACGATCGCGACGCGCACGCCGTCGAACCCCTCACGACGATGCAGGGCGGTGCGCACCGTGTACATGTCGAGCAGCGCCTGGGTCGGGTGGGCATGCCAACCGTCGCCGGCGTTGACGACGCTCGCGTCCGTCCACTGCCCGAGCTGCCAGGGCGCGCCGCTCGATCCGTGGCGGATGACGAACGCGTCGACGCCCATCGCGGCGATCGTCTCGATCGTGTCGCGGAGGCTCTCACCCTTGTTGAGACTCGATTGGCTGACGGCGAACGTCATTGTGTCCGCGGAGAGCCGCTTGGCCGCGGTCTCGAAGCTGAGCCGAGTGCGCGTCGAGTCCTCGAAGAACAGGTTGCAGACCGTCTTGCCGCGCAACGCCGGCACCTTCGGGTTCGGCCGGCGATTGACCTCGGCCATGTGGTCGGCGAGGTCGAGGATGCGCCGGATCCCGGCCTCGCCGAGTTCGGAGATCGACAGCAGCGACCGGGTCATGAGATCTCGACGCCGTCGTGGGTCACCACGACCGTCTCGTCGCTGCTCGTCGGCAGGTTCTTGCCGACGTAGTCGGGGCGGATCGGGAGCTCGCGGTGCCCGCGATCGACGAGCACCGCGAGCTGCACGGAGCGGGGCCGGCCGTAGTCGCCGATCGCATCGAGCGCGGCGCGCACGGTCCTGCCGGTGTACAGCACGTCGTCGACGAGTACGACGGTCGTGTCGTCGATCGTGAACGCGAGCTCGCTGACCGCACCGGGTGACACCGGCCGCAGCCCGATGTCGTCGCGGTAGAGCGATGCGTCGACCGAGCCGACGCGTAATTCCGGCGATTCCGATTCGATCCGCTCGATCTCGGCCGCGAGTGCCGCCGCGACCCAGACGCCACCGGTCTGGATGCCGACGACGGCGACACCGGAGGAACCACGGTTGCGCTCGATGATCTCGTGCGCCATCCGGGTGATCGCGCGCCGCACGTCGTCAGGCCCGAGGACCTGCTTGGCACGGTTCTGCTCGTCGGCAGCCATGTCGTCCTTTCCGTACGAGCCTCACAGGACCCGCTTCACGGTTCGAGAGGAACGTAGCAGGGCAGCCCGGAACCACAAACCACAGCGGTGAAATTCCCCGCGACCAGGGCGGTCAGTCCGACGGTGCCGGCAGGACCGCGCCCGGCGGTGGCGGCAGCGGCACCGACCGATTGCGTTCGTAGAGCACCCAGTGCCGGTTCGAGGCGACCTCGTCGAACGCGCTCGCGACAGCCGCCCAATCGTCGGTCAACCCCTCGTCGGTGCTGGTCGGCAGCATCACGAAGTCGACGCCGTCCGCGCGTTCGTCGAGACGGGTTCCGTTCAGGGTGTTGTCAGGGCCGTACAACTCGACGCGGAACGGCGTCGGGAATTGGTAGATCTCGGTCCGGTAGGCGACGTGCGGCGTGACCCGGTAGTGCGCAGCGACGCTGGCATCGTCCGGGATCTGCGCGATCAGCGCGCGCATCGTCGTCGCATAGACGTTGCCCGGGCGCCCGTAGTACAGCGGCGTCCTCCCCCACGGCACGGGCGCCCACAGCGTCGCGGTGACCAACGAGGTCAGCACCAGGAGCGCGACGGCGAACCCGCGCGTCGGCACGAACAGCGACTGCGTCGGACGCAGGTGGCCGTCGCCGCGCTCGTCCGGGGCCGCGTCCCGCTCACGTTCAGCGGGCTGCATCACGTCGACGCGGCGGCGGATTGCGCCGATCGCATGCACGGTGCCGATCGTCAATGCCGGGACGGCCACGAGGCCGTAGTGGTACTCGACCTGGTACTGGTACCAGAACGTGCTCAGGATGTTCGTGAACAGCACCACCGCGCTGATCATCGCGATGCTGGGCAACCGCAGGAACAACCATGCGAACGGCGCGGTCATCTGCCAGAGGTACCACGGCCGGTTCTCCGAGCGGAGGTGGTCGACGAGGTCGGTCGGGTTCGTGAGGGCGGTGTCGATCACCCCGCGTGGCCCGCCGAACGGGATCCGCCACGAGTTCCGCGTCGGCACCCCGATCAAGCCGCGCATCACGACGAACATCGCGACGAACATGAAGGACAGCGCGCCACCGATCGTCAAGAGGCCGATCCGACGGTCGCGGCGCAACGCGACCCAGATGCCGAGCGGCACGATGACGAGCGAGACGTCCTCCTTGACGAGCAGCGAGAGCACGACGAACACCGCGTAGACCCGCCACTTGCGTTCGAGCGCACCGTAGATCGCGCAGCCGACGAACACACCGAGGAACGCATCGGGGTGGAAGTTCTCGAGGTTCGTCCAGCCGACCGCCGGGTGGAGCAGGTAGGCCATGACACCGGCGAGCGCGAACCACTCCGAGCCGAGGCGACGACGCCCGTACAGGAACACCGGGATCGCGCCAGCCGCAATCGCCGCCGACTGCGAGAAGAACATGATCCATGCGCCGGGTGCGACCCAGTAGAGGGGAACGAGCAACAGCAGGACGAACGACGTGTGGTCGCCGAACATGTTGCGGCCCATCAGCGTCACGAACGGCGCCTCGCCCTGCGACAGCAACCACATGCCCTGGTCGTAGAGCGCCGAGTCGTACGACGCGGTGCCGAGCCCGTGGTGGATGTCCATGCTGCGCTTGGTGAAGTACGCGGTGTACAGCACGACGGCGACCGCGACAAGGATCTCGGCGACGGTGCGGTCCCGCAGCCAACCGTTGACCGACCGCCGCGACGGCACCGAGGGCGCCGCGTCGGCGCGCTCGACGGCGGTCAGCAGTTCCGTCATCGGCCCATTGTCGCAAGAATCGGCGGCGCACCGGCGACACCACCCGATCAGCGGGCCGGATCAGGCCGGGCGCAGCTCACCCACGAGCGCGGACAGCACGCCGTTGACGAACTTGCCGCTGTCATCGGTCGAGAAGCGCTTCGCCAACTCGACCGCCTCGTCGAGCACGACGGCAACCGGCACGTCCGGCCGCTCCGCCAGCTCGAAGGCACCGATCCGCAACACGTTCAGGTCGAGCACGGGCATCCGTGCGAGCGTCCACCCTTTGGCCTTGCCGGCGATCGCCGTGTCCAGCCGTTCGACGTTGTGGTGGACACCGCTGACGAGGAGCACGGTCAACTCGTCGGGTTCGAGCACCTGCAGGCTGAGCGCGTCGGCGGGGCTGATCCCCTTCGAGTGCGCTTCGTACAGCAGGTACAGCGCACGCTCGCGCGCGTCGGATCGCTCATCGGGTCGCGACATGTCCGGCATCGGAACGGCGCTCAGGCGCGGGTCATGTATTCGCCGGTGCGGGTGTCGACCTTCACGCGATCGCCGGTCTCCACGAACAGCGGCACCTTGATCGACTTGCCCGTCTCGAGCGTCGCCGGCTTCGTGCCGCCACTCGACCGGTCGCCCTGGACGCCGGGCTCCGTGACGGCGATCTCCAGCTCGACCGAGGCCGGGATCTCGACGCCGACGATCTCGCCCTGATATGTCGCGATCTGGGCGATCATCTGCTCGGTCAGGTAGTCGGCGGCATCACCGAGCGCGGCCTTCGGCACGTGCAACTGGTCGTACGTCTGGGTGTTCATGAACACGTACTCGTCGCCGTCGAGGTACAGGTACTGCATGTCCTGGCGCTCGACGATCGCCTGCTCGACCTTGATGCCGGCGTTGAACGTCTTGTCGATCACGGCGCCGGTGCGGACGTTGCGGATCTTGCTGCGCACGAACGCGCCGCCCTTGCCGGGCTTGACGTGTTGGAACTCGACGACCTGGAAGAGGTTGTTGTCGAGTTCCAGCGTGATGCCGTTCTTCAAGTCGTTGACGGAAATCTGCGGCATGGGGGATTCTCCCGGTTCACTCGGCTCGGTCCGCGTCGGCGGCGCAGCGCGACGGGCGGCGTCAGGCTAACGGCGACTTCGGGTGGTTGGTGAGGACGCGGTGACCGTCGCCGGTCACCACGGCGAGATCCTCGATACGAATGCCGCCGAACCCGAGCCGGTAGAGACCCGGCTCGATCGTCACGACGTCGCCGGCGATGATCGTCTCGTCGGACGTCGCAGCATGGAACGGCGGTTCGTGGATCTGCAGGCCGACGCCGTGACCGGTGCCGTGCAGGTACCAGTCGCCGTAGCCGGCGTCGACGAACACGTCGCGCGACGCTGCGTCGACAGCGGCTGCGGCGACACCGTCGCGCAGCGCGTCGAGGCCGGCGGACTGGGCCACTCGGACCAGCTCGTACACCTCGCACTGCTGCGCGGTCGGCGTGCCGATCACATAGGACCGTGTCATGTCGGAGTGGTAACCCTCGACGAGCGCGCCGACGTCGATGACGACGGTGTCGCCCTCGACGAGCGTGCGCCGGCAGACCTCGTGATGAGGTCGAGCTGCGTGCTCGGGACCCGACGCGACGATCGTGTCGTAGCTGCGATCGTCGGCGCCGTGACGGCGCATGCGGTATTCGAGTTCGTCGCGGATGTCCGCCTCGGTGACCGGCGCGTCGGCCGCTGCCAGGAGGATCGGTTCGACCTCGGCGAGCGCGGCGTCCGTGGCGCGCGCCGCGACTTCGATCCGCTCGATCTCGGCTGCGTCCTTGTGGCGGCGGGCTGATGCGACCGGCGACGGCACGGCGACGAGCGGCAGGTCGTCGGCGAAACGCTCCCACGTGGCATGGGGCGTGGTCGTCGGGTCCAGCCCGACCTCCGTCGCGCCCTCGAGCGTGTCGACCATCGCCTCGCGCAACCTGGAGCGGTCCTGGATGGCGATCACCTCTGCGCCCGATGCGGCCGTCTCGGCCGTCGCACGTTCGCCGTACCTCGTGTCGGTCCCGAAGGTGAGCGCGCCGGGGCGAAGCACTGCGATCCCGTTCGATCCGGTGAACCCGGTCAGCCAGCGGATGTCGATGAGATCGGTGAACAGCAGCGCGTCGCATCGGAGCTCACCCGATCGGAGGCGTTCGTCCAGCGCAGCGATGCGGGCGGCGTGATCGATCGGTGTAAACGACACGGCGACAAGGTACCCCCCGGAGACCTAGTGGCACAACGGTCGTCACAACCTCGAGCCGGGCGCGGCGGGTCGCTACGAGTGCACCATGTCTGCGTGCGCCGGTGCGGAGTAGTGCTCCGCGAACAGCTTGGCGACGAGTTCGGTCCGGCTCGACACCTCGAGCTTCTCGAAGACCGTCTTGATGTGGTCGCGCACCGTGTGCTGCGACAGGAACAGCCGCTCGGCAATCTCCGATGTCGACTCGCCGCGGGCCAGCGCACCGACGACGTCGCGCTCGCGCTGGGTGAGCGAGTACGCCTCGACGATGATCGGCGCGATCTCCGAGCTCTTCGCCGGCTCGATGACGACGGCGACCGTCCCCTGCTGCTCGTCGAGGCGTCCGGTCAGTCGCGACCCGTGGAGCACCAGCCAGCGCCCCCGACGGTCGCGCATTCGCAGGCGCGCCGCGCCCTCGTCGAAGCCGCCGCCGAGCGCCCGAGCGCGATTCAGCAGCGCCCACAGCGGGCTGGCGTGGCGGGCGACGTGGTCGGCGGCGAGCAGCGCCTCGACCGCGCCGACGATCGGCTCGTCACCCGCCGATCGGTCGGGGCGCTCCGGGAGCAGGCTCTGCAGCCAGTCGAGCGACTCGGGGTTCGCGGACACGACGTTCGAGTCGTCGTCGAACACGACGAGCCCCGGCGCGCTGGTGGCGTCGATCCACGGGCTGCGCCTGCGGACGTGGTCGCGCAACGCCCTCGCGATCACCGGCGAACACTGCGCGACGAGCTGGACGTCGTCCGCCGTGAAGGCGTTGCGGCCCCGTTCGCGATACAGCCCGATCAGCCCCCAGGTGTTCTCGCCGGACCGCAGGACGCCGCGCAGTTCGTCCGCGTAGCCCTGCGGCTCGAGCACGTCGCGGAACCGGGCACTGCGCGCCGGTCGCCCGTTCAAGGAGAGTTGCAGCGCCGCGGCGGGCGTCTGGCTGCGCGCGAGATCGACGAACTGGGCGGTGTCGTGCACGTGGAACTCGTTGTGCCAGAAGGTGTCACAGCAGGATTCCTCCAGTGCCTCGACGCGCACCGGTGACGCGACGAGGAGCGTTGCCGGGTCGGCCCCGAACCAGACCGCACCGTCGTGCGGGACGAGGTCGTGCATCTCCGCCGAGAGCTGCTCGAACAGTTCGTGTCCGTCGCGCGCCTCGTCGCACGCCGCCTGCACACGCTGGAGCGCCGCATCCCCGTCGACGAGGGTCTTCATGCTTCGAAGGTACGCCGATCGCGGCCGCCGCGCCACCCCCTCAGACGAGGGAGGGGCGTCCGCGGACTTCCCCCGACAACGGGATGGTCAACGTCGCCGTTGCAGGTGGAAGATGGCGCTGTCCCAACGTCTTGCGCCAACGAGGAGGTACCACCATGAACGATGCAGTCCCCACCACGACCCCCCAGGAAATCGCGCCGGAAACCTGGCTGATCCCGAACATGTATCCCGCCGGCCCCGACGGCTTCATCGCCGTCAACACGATGCTGATCCGGGGGGCCGAACCGGTGATCGTCGACACGGGCTGCCCGATCCACAAGGAGCTGTGGAAGGAGAAGGTGTTCTCCCTGGTCGACCCCGAGGACGTGCGCTGGATCTTCCTCTCCCACGACGACGGCGACCACACCGGCGGCCTGCTCGACGCCTTGGAGATGTGCCGGAACGCGACGCTGATCTGCAACTTCTTCATCGTCGAGCGGCTCGGGCTCGAGTACGACCTGCCGCTCGACCGGATGCGCTGGCTGCAACCGG
>JAHEKY010000175.1 GCA_024644465.1 Ilumatobacteraceae bacterium
TCGTGTACGCGATCGGCGCCGTCGCCGTCGCCATCGTGGCATGGTTCGCCGTGCTGTTCACCGGGGTCTGGCCCAGCGGCATGCGCGACTTCCTGGTCCGCTTCTCGAACTACTACTTCCGGGTGTGGGCGTACGTCACGATGGTCGTCCCCGACTACCCGAAGTTCGGCCTGAACTGAGCCCGTGACAGCTCGCCGCCCGCTACGGCCGCCCGGTGCGCTCGCGGTGCGTGCAGCCGGGCCAGCAACACGGTCGGCGTTGACCGTCCTCCAGCTCCTCGACGGTTCGGCGGATGCGGCGCTCGCGGGTCGCTTGCTGCTTCGCGTCTTCGACCCAGCACACGAACTCGTTCCGGGCGAGCGGCGTGATGTCCTGCCATGCGCCGAGGGCGTCGTCGCTCGCGAGCAACGAGGCGCGCAGGTCGGGCGGGAGATCGTGGACCACGCCACCGGGAACTCGTACGCCGCTCACGGAAGCCACCGTAGATGCGCGGAGCGTGCCGATCAGACGTCTCTCCGGCTGAACAGCAGTGCGCCGGTCCCCGTCCTCGTCGCCGACGATCAGGATCTCGTCCGCGCCGGATTGCGCACCCTGCTCGACGCGCAGCCGGGGATCGAAGTCGTCGGCGAGGCGATGAACGGGCGCGAGGCGGTGGCCCTACCGCGTCGAGATCGCGATGTGGGCCTACGAGACCGATCGGATCGAGCACTGATCCTTCCGTGCTCGACTCATGCGCGGGTCCAGAGGATCGGGAAGAACACCTCGCCCGCGCTGCCGTCGGCCGCGCTGATCGTCATCATGTCGCCGGCGACCGCCCCGGAGAGCACGGTCAGCCCGCCCGCCGGGAGGTCCTCGTCGGTGATCGTGACGAGATCACCGAGCGCCGACGACGACACCCCGATCTCGTAATCGGTGCCCGAGATCCGGACCGTCTCATCGACGATCCCCCAGACGAACGACCCGGAGCCGTTCAGCGTGAGATCGCCGAAGCCGGCGTCGTTGATGAACAGCGTGACGCCGGCATACGTCAGCCTGCCCGTCCCGTCATCGCGGAACTCCATCAGCAGATCACCGGTGACACCGGCGACGTCGAGCCCCTGGCCACTTCCTGCGCCGAACGCGGACGCCTGCTCGAACATCGTCTCGATCGCGTTGGGGTTCGCACGCCACAGGCCGGTGAAGCCGCCTCCGGGCGTACCGACATCAGGCGGCCCGGATGCCTCCTCGTCGCAGCGGTCGGCAATGTCGCTGATGCTCGCGCTGGCGAAGTTCGAAGGCGACGCGAACGAGGTCGTCAGGGCGACGGTGCGCGACATCGATCCGGCGGGCACGAACCGGAGGCCGGGGATCGGCACCACGCCATCGGGGCATTCGCACGACCCCGACAAGCACCATTCGGTCGTGATCGCCGCGGTGATCACGTCATCGTCAGCACCGCCGCCGTCGAAGCGTGCGGTCGCCAGCCCACCGATCTCCTCGGTCAGCACGTACGACGTGTCGCCGGACAGACCGTCGAACGTGAAGGTCACCACTGATTGCGCGGCTCGATCGATCCGGTGAGTCGCCGACGCGCCCGGGGTCACCACCCGCTCGCCGACCGACCGCCCCGCAGCGGGCTGACCCAGACTCACGTCCCACGCAGGCGACCAATCCGGGCGACGTACGGTGAGTGCAGCAAGACCGGCCTGCGCCTCGACGCCGATGCCCGCGAACGCCTTGTCCCAGAGCGCGACCGCGTCGTCGGCGACCGCCGCGAGGCCGGGGATCAATGCCCACATCGCATCCGCGCCGCGGATCTGTTCGACCTGGAGCCAGAACCCATAGGCCTCGTAGTCCATCCGGCCAAGCCGGGCCGTGGACGGCGCGACGTAGTCCAGCCACCAGTTGCCACCGAAGTTGGTGCCATCGGCGAACTCCTCCCCGACCCAGGTCGCCATGCCCTCGAGGAAGAAACGTTCGGCGGCGGCGTACGACGTCGGCTGGTTGATCGCATGCCAACAGTGGAACGTCTCGTGCGCCACGATCGATCGGAGCACGTCACCCGTGAGCCCCTCCGAGTCCTCGTCGATCGTGACGATGCACGCCTCGAACAGATCGATGAAGTCGGTCTGGCCGAGCACGGGCAACGGTCCGACGCGGTAGTAGACGTCGAGCGCGACACCGCCGAGGCGCCGCTGGATGGCCGCGATCGCGTCGATGGCGACCCTCCGAACCTCCTCGAGGCGATCGCTGGGCGGTGACGACATGCTCGAGGGTTCGGGTGAGCGCAGTCCGGCCGACGCGCGGAAACCCTCTGCTTCGACGACGCCGACCTCGGCCGACTCCTCGACCACGGCGAGATACTGCGGGTCGTCGAGCGAGTGGTACACCTCCACGCTGGCCGCGTCGACCTCGTCGAGCCGCGCCGTGACGATCGAACGCTGCTCGTCCGTGAGTTCAGCGTCGAGCACACCCAATTGGAACACGACATCGGTTCCGAGTTGCGGGAGCGAATCGTCGGCGAGCAACGGCACCGCGCCGGGTAGCTGGACGTCATAGAGTGCGGCGAATTCGCTCAACGCGAGCGTCAGCTTCGACTCCAGGCCGTCTGCCACGCGGTCGGCCAACTCGGCGTACGACCGGGCGGGCGCCTCGGCGACCGGGCGCTCCTCGTCGACAACCGAATCGATCGGGGGTTCCGTCGCGGGCGCAGACGAGGGTGCCCCGGTCGTCGGGGTCGGCAGAGCACCGTCGGACGACGAACCGCCGCTGCAACTCGCGACCACGACGGCGAACACGAGCGGAACCAGCTTGATCGAGCGCATAGGCCAGTCTTGCAGGTACTCTGCGCTGGTGAAACGACATCATCGACCCGTCCGCATTGCGTTCCTGACATCGCTCGTGATCGTCTTGACGGCCTGCGGGTCGACGGACTCGGCCAGCGACGCCTCCGGTGCGCCCGAGGTTGCGCCCTCGGCAAGCGACGCGGGTGCTGCCCCGGACGATGCCGCGGAGGCCACAACGCCGGCCGCGACCGAGGTTGCCCCGCCCGCAGACGGCGGTGACGGCTACACCACGGAAGACAGCGGGACCGGGCTGGTCCGCGTCGATGGCGTTGAGTATCCCGGCTTCGCCGGTGACTGCTTCGTCCATCGGGGTCTCGACCCCGAGAGCTACGCCCCGGTGCCGGTCGGTGACCTCGCAACGCCTGGGTTGACCGTTGTCGTGGGGATCGACAACGTGGCCTCGGCGCCGGCCGTCGACGCCAACTTCATCATGACGAGCGAGACCGCCTTTTCCATGGTCGGCATCGGTGGACCCGGGACGATCGACAGCATCTCCTACGTCGGCCCGCAAACCCCGTTCGGCGCAGTGGACCTCGCGCTCGTCGCGTTCTCCGGAACGACTGACGACGGTGCCCAGATCGTCGCCGAGGTCGTGTGCGAGGTCGGGCTGGGCTGAGCCGACCCGCCTCGATCAGCTTGATCAGCATCGCGAGGGTCGATCACCGCTCCCGAAAAAGCCAATGACCAGGGCGTTTGCCCTGGTCAGCTGGTGTCGGAGGGGGGACTTGAACTCCGGGCCTGCGAGATCGCGTGTTGTGGCGTTTGGTGGCGTTTAGCCTGCTCAGATGTTGTTT
>JAHEKY010000085.1 GCA_024644465.1 Ilumatobacteraceae bacterium
CGGTCGTGTCGCTACCGCCGAGCACGAGGTCGAGCCAGGCGTCGGTGCCGAAGCACTCGTCGAGCGTGCCGCCGCAATTCGCCTGGGGGAACCCTGAGCCGAACCCCTGCGTCGTGCCGGGCGGGAACTCGAGGAGGTGGGTCTGGACGTCGACGATCAACTCGCCGTCCGTGCCGCCGAGCACGGTCGTAGCGGCTTCCTCGTCGATCGTGGACTCCGGCGGCAGTTCGAACGTTCCGCCCGCTCCGACCTCGCTGGTACTCGCCGACGGAGCGCCAGATGTGCTCGGTGCGCTCGTCGTCGCCGTCGTCGGGGCGCTCCGCCGCTGGTCGCTGCTGCACGCGGCGAGCGCGGAGAGCGTGGCCGCCATGCCTGACGCACTGCGCAGGAACTGGCGGCGCGTCAGCCCGAGCCGGCGGGCGTTGGCGTCGGCGATGTCGAGCGTTCGTCTGATCGCCTCGCGTGCCACCGGCGACGTCTGCTGCGGGACGTATTCACCGTTCGACAGCGGATGGAATCGCAACGGCAGGTCGTCGTCGCGGCGGCGGGCCATGACCCAGTGTCGCGGATCGCCGGATCGGTGTCGGCGCGCGGCGACGGTGGACGAGCCAGCTCCTCGCAGGCAAGGATGCGCCCATGACCGACCGCCACCGCAGATGTCGACCGGACGGAACACACGGCTCAGCGACGCAACACCTCGAGGTCGCGCCGTGAGCGCACCGACGCTGCCGGAGTTGCTCGAGGAGTACGCCCACTCGCAGTCCCACAGCCTCGCCCTCGTCGACGGTCTGTCCGATGACCAGATCGCGTGGCGGCCGCACGACGACAGCAGCGCGATCGGGTGGCACCTCGGCCATCAGGGCGCTGTGAACCACTACCTCGTGCGCAACCTCACCGCCGCCGAGACCAGCTTCGACACCGATCTCGACCGGCTCTTCGACTCGGCGACGCCGGAGCCGGAGCGGGGGACCCTGCCCCCGCTCGCGCAGATCGTGGCGTATCGCGAGGCGATCGCGGCGAGCACGCGTGCGGTCGTGGAACGCATCGCAGCGGGTGACGTCGGCGCTCCGGCACAGTTGGCGCGAGTCGCGGACCGGTTGCTGCGCGCGGTGATCGACCACGAGTACCAACACGCGACCTGGATCGGCGAGGTCCGCGCGACGATGATCGACGACGCGCCGCCCGCTCCGGCGTCGCGGCGGCTGGTCCGGGTCGAGGGCTACTGGATGCTCGACCCGGTGTAGCCGGGCGGGCGGCGTCGCTGTCAGCTGACGAGGTCGGCGGTCTGCGGACCGATCGTCGCGGCCACCTCGACGACGGAGTCGGCCGGGAATCCGCCCCGCCGGGCGTGTTCGCGGATCGTGTCGGCGTCCGGTGCCTCGTGGACGCAGTAGATCTTGTCGCCCGCGACGTAGCTCGTGACCCACGTATAGGGGACGCCGAGGTCGGCGACGACCTCGTTCGACTTGCCCGCGATGTCCGCGAGCTCCTGTCCGGTCAGGGTGTCGGCACCCGGGATGTTGCGTTCGACGATGAATTGCGGCATGGCGTTGCTCCTTTGGTGGTGTTCGGTTGCGGCCATCGTGGACGCGCACCGTGGGCCGAGACGCGGACGGCGGCACGACGTGGCTGCGGCCCGTCCCACGCCCGGTCACACGGTGCCGGTGCAGCATCGATCCGTCCCACGGCGGGCGGCTTCGACGCGATGACGTAGGGTCGTCGTTCGAACCGCGGTCGGAGAAGGGGTCATGTGGCACTGCAGATTCGGCTGATCGGCGTTCCCACGATCGTGCAGCCATCCGGTGGGGAGGGGACGGTGCGTGGCTACCAGTCGTGGGCGGTGCTCGCCCGGCTGCTGCTGGCGGAGCGCGAACTCACCCGGCGGGAGTTGAGTATGGAGTTGTTCCCCGACACCGCCGACCCGCTCGGGTCCTTGCGCTGGTGCCTTGCGGGTCTGCGCCGGGCGCTCGAGTGCCCGGAGGCGCTCTCCGGTGACCCAGTCCGGCTGAACCTGCCCGCCGACACGGCCGTCGACGTCGTCTCGCTCGAAGCGGGCGAGTTCGACGTCGACCGGACCGGCGAGTTGCTCGACGGGATCAACCCGCGGTCGAGCCCCGAGTTCGCGACCTGGCTGCTCGTGCGACGCCAGCGAGTCGCCGGGCTGATCGACGGCCAGCTCCGCGAACAGACGCTGCGGGCGCTGTGGGTCGGCGACCTCGACCGCGCCGTCGACCTGTCGGAGCGGGCGGTTCGAAGGTCACCGTTCGACGAGAGTGCGCACGTGTTGCTCGTCAAGAGCCTCGCTGCGAGCGGCCGGTTGCAGGCCGCACGCGATCACGTCGAGCACACCGAGGAGATGTTCCGCGCCGAGCTCGGCATCGACCCCTCGGCGGCGTTGGCCGGCGCGGCTCGCGAGCACGTCGCGGACCCGCCCGAAGGGGTCCCGGCGCTGGCCGTCGCACGGTCACTGCGAGATGCGGGCTCGGCCGCGCTCGCGGCCGGTGCGATCGACGCCGGCCTCGACTGCCTCCGGCGATCCACTGCGGAGGCCGAGCGGGCGGCCGACGACCGGTTGCACGCTGAATGCCTGTTCGAGTTGGGGGCGGCGCTCGTCCACTCCGTGCGCGGCTACGACGACGAAGGTGCCGTGCTGCTGGGGCGCGCCGTCGACCTCGCCGAAGCGACCGGCGACTGTTCCGTCGCCGCCGCGGCGCTTCGTGAGCTCGGTTACGTCGACGCGCTCGCGGGACGTCGGCCCCGAGCAGCGGGGCATCTCGATCGCGCAGTCGCCGTCGCCGATGGAGATCCTGAGCTGCTCGCCGGCATCCACTCGGTGATCGGCTTCAACCTCGTCGACTGGGGGCGGCCGGTCGACGGTCTGGCCCATTACGACGTCGCGCTCGACCTCGCCCGCTCCGTCGGCAACGGACGGCGCGAAGCCTGGGTGCTCGGCCTGGGAGGCTGGGGCCAGTTGCATGCAGGTCGGCACGACGTCGCGCGCGAATGGCTGGACGGCTGCCTCGATCTCGTGGCCGAGTTGAGATGGGTTGCGTTTCGGCCGTGGCCGCTCGGCGTCCGTGCCGAGCTCGAACTCGAGCGGGGCGAGGATCCGTCACGCATCCGCGCCGACCTCGAAGACACGTTTGCGTTGAGCTGCCAACTCGGTGATCCGTGCTGGGAAGGTGCGACCGCCCGCCTGCTCGCGCGGACTCACCACGCGAGCGGTGACGTCGACACTGCGCTCGACTGGATCGCCCGGGCCCGCGAGCGGTGTGTGCGCGAGATCGACATCTACGAGGCGATCCACGCCGCGATTCTCCTCGACGACGCCGAGATGAGCCTGTCCGCCGGCAACGCCGAGCGTGCCGATGCGACGGCACGGTCGTTGCTCTCACTTGCGGCGCGTCGGCACATGGATGCCTACCTCGACCGCGCCGTCCGTCTTCTCAACGACCTCGGCGGGTCGTGATCGGAGCAGCGCGCCGACGGACTTCGTCGGCAGGTCGTACTCGGTGGTCGCCAACCAGGCCCGGAAGAGTTCGGGGGTCAACGGCCGGGAGATGCCGTAGCCCTGGGCGATGTCGCAGCCGAGTTCGAGCGCCCGGTTGAGCACCGGCATGTTCTCGATGCCCTCCGCGACGACCTGCAAACCGAGGTTGTGGCCGAGGTCGATCGTCGACTTCACGATCACGGCGTCCTGGGCGTCGAGCAGCATGTTCTTCACGAAGCTCTGGTCGACCTTCAACTCGGACACGGGCAGTCGACGCAGGTAGCCGAGCGATGAGTATCCGGTGCCGAAGTCGTCGAGTGAGAGCTTGACCCCGAGTCGGTCGAGGCTGTCGATCGTCGACATCGTGCGGGGCGTGTCGGCCAGCAGCGCGGACTCGGTGATCTCGAGCGTCAGGTGATCGGCGGGCATGTTGTGCAAGTCGAGCATCCGCTTGATCCGCTGGGGGAGTTGCACGTCGAGCAGGTCGTGCGGCGACAGGTTCACCGCGACGCACAGATCGTGGCCGGCCCGGTGCCACGAGCGAGCCGTCTCGATCGCCGCGGTCAGCACCTGGTCGGTCAGCTGTTTGATCAAGCCGGAGTCCTCGGCCACCTGGATGAAGTCGGGCGGCGCGATCCACCCCCGGCTGGGATGTTGCCACCGCACGAGCGCCTCGGCGCCGATCACCGTCGAGGTGATCAGGTCGACCTTCGGCTGGAAGTGGACTTCGAGGTCGCCGTGGTCGAGGGCGCGGCGCAGCGCCGTGAGCAGCGACAGCCGCTCGGGTGTCCGGCGGTCGATCTCCTCGCAGTAGAACTCGATCGAAGTGTGCTCGCTCTTCGCGTGGTACATCGCGATGTCGGCCATCCGCAGCACCTCCGCCGCGGACCCCTCGTCGTCAGACAGGGGAGCGATGCCGATGCTCGTCGTGACGACCACGTCGAGATCGTCGAGGTTCATCGGCAGCAACGAGTCGGTCGCGATGTCTTCGGCGAGTTCGACGACGTGCGCCTGGGCGGGGCGTTCGATCAGAACTGCGAACTCGTCGCCACCGAAGCGGGCGAGCACGTCGCCCGGTTCGAGCTGGGCGTTGATCCGGCTCGCGAACTCGATCAGCACGCGATCGCCGACGTGGTGTCCGAGCGTGTCGTTGACCTCCTTGAAGCGGTTGAGGTCCATCATCAGGACCGCGCGGTACTCGGAACTCGGAGTGCCGGCGCGCTCCTCGAGTGCCTGCTCGAACGCGAGCCGGTTGAGATACCCGGTCAACGAGTCGTGGAGTGCGGTGTGTTCCATGCGGGCGTGCAGAACCGCATTGCGCAGGCTCGACGCCAACTGGTCGGCCAGCGTTGCCATCCGCGAGACGTCTGCGGCGTCGAAGCAGCCGCCCGCTCCGGCGCGGTCGGTGAGTACCAGCAGGCCGAGTTCGCCGTCACGGTCGCGGATCGGCACGGCGATCCGATCGTTGCGGCCGGGTCCGACGACGTCGACCGTGCCGTCGGCGCCGATGTCGTATGCGACGGCGCGCTCTCCATCGAGCACCGCCGCCCATCGCGGATCGTGCCGATTGGTCGGGAGCCCGCTGATCGGGCCACCTTCGTCGCCCTGCACGGCGATCGAGCCGTCGGCGTCGAAGACCAGCACGGCGGCGTTCTCGGCGCGGATCAGGCGTCTCGACTCGCGTGCCGCGACGTGGGCGATCTCGTCGAGGTGCAACGAACTCTGCACGAGCGCGGAGAAGCCGTGGACCGCGATGAGGTCACGGTGGCTCTGGCCGAGCCGGCCGTAGCGCTGCACGACCATCCAGGCGGCCGCCACCGGGACGACGGCGAACACCACGAGCTCGATGCGCACGAGCGTGGGTGCCGCGCCGATCGCGGCGATCATCGTGGCGATCGGCGTGAGGACGACGCTCGTGCGAGCTGCTTGGACGAACTGGCCGAGCGGGTCGCCTTCGAAACAGGAGATCACCATCGACACGATCAGCGGGCCGACGAAGCTGGAGACGGCCAGGGCGAGGGTGACGACGAAGTAGAAGCGGACGTCGTCGGTCGTCGAGACGGTGAACGCCCGCACGATCAGGTACGCGAACGCCATCTCGAAGCTGAAGAGCGCGGCGTTGAAGTAGAGCTTGAACGCCGGCGACTTCCACGTGAGCCGGATCACCGCCACGCTCGAGACCAGCCGGACGAGGATTGCCGCGAACGGGCTGAGGAAGATCAGCGCGAGCGCTGTCGGCATCTCCGAGAGGGAGAACGACAACGCCTCGCGCCGGTACTCGATGTGGAACACGAACCGCTCGGCGAGTGCGAACCCCGCGGCGACGAACAGCAGCATCCATGGTGCGCCGGGGCGCTGTGCGCCGAACGGCTCGTCGAGGAGGACGACCAGCGTCGCCGCAGCGGCGAGCAGCACGGTCGAGATGGCGACGACGCGGGTGACCGGTCGCTGCAACAGCGGCGCGTCCGCGTTCGGTGAGCCGGTTCCCGCGGCGTCGGTGACGTCGCTCGGCGGTGCCGTCGCCGTCGTCACGGCATCACGACCAGCCGGCGCTGCTCCAACTCGATCCGGTCCAGCGGGCGCCGGTCCAGCGGGCGCCGGTCCAGCGGGCGCCGGTCCAGGAGGCTTCGTTCCACTCGGCGCCGGTCCAGCGGGCGCCGGCCCACTCGACGCCGGTCCAGCGGGCGCCGGTCCAGCGGGCGCCGGTCCATGCAGCGTCGGTCCAGCGGGCACCCATCCAGTCGGCGCCGGTCCAGCGGGCACCGTCCCATTCGCCGGTCGTCCATCGGGCGCCGTTCCAGCTCGCGCCGACCCACTCGTCGCCGAGCACGGTGACTTCGCCCTGGAGCGGCACGCCGAGGACGTCCATCGTCAGGGAGCCCCTCGAGCCCTGCAACGTCCCGGTGCCGAGTGCCGGCGGGTGGAGCTGGGTGGAGAGCAGGGTCGACGCGCTCGAGGCGAGGTCGACTCGCAACAGCCCTGCCCCGCGGAACATCTCGGTTCCGACGGGAACGGCGCCTGCGTCGGCGCTGCGCACGAGCTTCGCCTTGACCTGGTCGGGTGTCAGCCACGGCTGCTCCTGCAGCAGCAAGGCGACGGCACCGGACGTGACGGCGGCAGCCTGGGACGAACCGCTGCCCCGGAATCGGATGCGGTCGACCCGCGCTTCTGGATGTTCGAGGTCGGCCCGGCTGCCCGGTGCGCGAAGGCTCTCGATGCTCGCGCCCGGTGCGCCGATGTCGGGGTTGCGAACGATGTTGCCGTTCGTCGCCCAGTCGGGGATGGCGAACTGTCCGCCACCGACCGCTTCGAGCCCGCCAACGCTGATCATGTACGGGTCGTTCGCCGGAACGCCGAGCCGCGCTTGGCCGAGGCCGTCGTTGCCGGCGGCGACGACGACGACGATGCCCGCCTTCCAGGCTCGCTCGACGGCGTAGGTCATCGGATCGGTCAGGTAGCTGTGGAGCGAGTCGCTGCCGAACGACAGGTTCAGCACCCGGATGTCGAGTTCGTCGGCATGTTCGACGACCCAGTCGACGCCGGCGATCACCTGGGACACGTCGACGGCACCGCTGTTGTCGCCGACCTTGACCGAGATCAGGCGGGCGTGGGGGGCGACGCCCATGAACCAGCCCGGGTTCTCGCCGGCCAGCGCCGGCTTCTTGCCTGGCGTGCGGCCGGCGATGATGCCGGCCATGTGCGTCCCGTGGCCGTACGTGTCGAGGTACGTCGCCTGCTCGACGCCTGCTTCCGCCGACAGGTCGACGAGGGCGATCACCTTCTTCTTCCCGCGCAAGGGCCTGACGTTGGCAACACCGGTGTCGATCAGCGCGACGTTGATGCCCTTGCCGGTGATCCCGCGCTCCCACATCGAGCGCGCGCCGATCTGATCGACCACGGAGTACAGCGAACCGAGCGAGACGTCCGGCGCCGGTTCGGTCTCGGCCTCTGCCGGGGCCGAGACGCCCGCCAGCGCGAGCGCGAGAGTGGATGCGATGAGGGCGCTGCGTCGCAAGCCGCGCAGCCACGATGAGTGATTGTCTACCGCCATGCCAATCTTTCTTCCGGGAGGACCTGTGAGTGAACCGCAACTGTCTGTCCGGGTGCAAGCGTTTGAGCGACCTTTACTCAACTCTTGAAAGGCCGTCCGGGTGCACCGCCGATTTCGCCACCGACGGCAGCGCGCGACCGCCTTGAGTGGTCGCCCGTTCACGGCCGGCGCTCTCGTCGTCAGCCGTCGTACGCGTCGTGGCGCCGCAGCCACGCCATCGTGTACTCGAGGTCGTCCTCGTCACGGCCCTTCGGCGTCAGGTCGAGCAGGTGGTACGTCGCGTTCAGCATGTCCAGGCCCCGCGAGAACGCCTGGTAGCTCAGGAACACCCGGCCGTCGTGGGTGCGATTGAACACGCTGACGCCGGGGGTCTCCTCACCGAAGGCGGGTTGCGTCCCGAAGTTGTACCGCTTGTCGGCGGCGAGGTCCTCTTCGGAGAAGCTGACGCCCATGTCGAAGTTGAACGTGCTGCCCGCTGACGAATACCAGGGGAACGTCCAACCCATCCGCGCCTTGTACGCGTTCAGTTCGTCGAGCGGCGCCCGCGACACCGCGACGAGCGTCGTGTCCCGTGCGGCGAGGTGCATCTCGGTCCCGTTGTAGTTGTCGGCCCAGAACGAACACGACGGGCAGCCTTCATCCCATCCCGGGCCGAACATGAAGTGGTACATCAGCAGTTGGCTGCGGCCGTCGAAGAGATCGGCCAGGGTGCGGGCGCCGTCGTCGGACTCGAAGCGGTAGCCGGCGTCGACTTCGACCCACGGCAGTTCGCGCCGTTGCCGGCTGAGTTCGTCGCGCCGACGGGTGAAGGCCTTCTCGTCGGCCAGGTGGGCGAGCCGGGCCTCGAGCCAGGTGTCGCGGTCGACGATCCTCGGGTTCGTCATGCGCTGCTCCTCAGGGCTGCCGGCCGAGGTGGGCGAGCAGCCGGTCGGGCGCCGTAGCGTCGTCGGGGGTCGGGACGACGGCGTGGAAGTTGTCGCCCTCGCGGGGGCTGGCGGGTACGGCCTGTTCGGCGAACCCGAGGATGCCGGAGCACAGGCCGTCGTCGAGTCGGGCGTCCTGGCCGGTCGCCCGGGCGATGTCCCATCCGTGGACGTAGGCGTCGAGCATGTTGATCGAGATGCCGACCACACCGGGGAACTCGTTGTCGCCGAGCTTGACGGTCGAGTCGAGCTCGCCGCGCTCGCGCCACGCCGCCACGGTTTCCGCGGACAGCGTGGCCATCGTCGCCCCGGGATCGGCGCCGAGGGCGAAGTCGTCCGGGTTGCCGGCGACCGGTTCGTTCTTCGCGCCGTTGCGGAAATTGGCGATCACGCCGGCGGTGTGGGTGACGAGCTGGCGGACGTTCCACTTCTGGCACGGGGTGGGGTTGTCCCACTGGTCATCGCCGATGCCCTGGACGAGACGGGTCGTGTTCGCCAGTGCGGCTTCGAGTGCGGCGGCTTGCTCCATGATGCGGTTCTCCTCGATGAAGTTTCTGGTGCGGTACCGGCGCGGTGCTTGTCGTGCCGATACGCGAAGTGTAAGCTTTCTCGAACGTAAGCGTCAACTAACGCACTCGATCAACCCCATGGAGCAGAGATGGATGCAGCAGCACGGGCCGTCGCCGAACCGACCCGCCGCGAGATCCTGCGCATCGTGCGCGACGACGAACACACCGTCACCGACATCGCACGGCACTTCGACGTCACCCGTCCGGCGATCAGCCAGCATCTCCGGGTGTTGGCCGACGCGGAGTTGGTGACGGTGCGCAACGAGGGCACGCGCCGCTACTACCGGGCGCGTCCGGAGGGCCTGGCGGAGCTCACCGAGTGGATGACGGGATTCTGGACCAACTCACTCCAGGCGCTCGCCATCGAAGTCGAACGCGACGAGTGGACCAAGCGGAAGGATCGCCGGAACCGATGAGCGAACAGCAACCAGTGACCGAGACGGTGGCCGACGACGCGCTCGTCATGACGCAACGGGTCGGGGCCCCACCTGAGGCTGTGTTCGAGTTCTTCGTCGACCCGGAGAAGTTGATGCGGTGGATGGGCACCAAGGCGGAACTCGACCCGCGCCCCGGTGGAAGGTTCTGGGTGAACGTCAACGGCACCGACATCGCAGTCGGCGAGTACCTGACGGTCGAACGGCCGGGCCGAGTCGCGTTCACGTGGGGGTGGGACGCCAGCACGGCCGTACCCGCCGGTTCCTCGACGGTCACGATCACGCTGACCGCAGACGGTGACGGCACGGTCGTCGAGCTGCGCCACGAGGGCCTCCCCGGCGGGGCAGGCGACCAGCACGCCGAGGGGTGGAACCACTTTCTGCCCCTGCTCGCCGCCGCAGCCGGTCGCGGCTGACGACGATCAGTCCGCCCGGCGCGTTCGGGGGCTGGTGGCGGGAACGGCACGCCGATCGCCGGCTGGGTCGCGTCGTTCCCCGAGGACGAGGTGCTTCGGCTGGCCGTCGAATTCGACGGCTGACGCGCGATGTGCAGCAGCCGGTCAGGGCAGAGCGATGCCGGCGAGCATGGAGATCACCGGCAGGCCGTCCGGGTTCTCAGAGGTGACGTCGAGTGTCAGTGCGCCGTCGCCGACCACCGTCGTGATGGTGAGGAACGCGCAGCAGGCGCCTTCTCGGCGGGCGAGGTCCGCGACGTCCGCACTCATGGTGGCGGGCAACGTCATGCGGACGCCGCCGTCGATCGGCGTGACGTGTTCGGCGCGCCGGCGGACGTCGGCCCACTCGAGCAGTTGCCGCGCGGCCTGCTTCGACGTGAGCGTGCACGCGACCGGGGTGTCGTGGCGGTCTGCCATGCCCCCGACGATACGCCGTCGTGGCGCCCCTGGCCGATCCGCTCGGCGAGGAGTACCGTCGATGGCGAAGATCCGTTGCAGGGGCCCACCTGACGGCGTGGCCCCGAAAGGAGGCGACGATGCGCCGATACATCGTGGTTGCCCACAAGACGCTCGGGGGTGCCCATCTCCTGGAGCACCTCCACCTGCTGCGTGAGGAGGACCCGTACTGCACGTTCCATCTGGTCGTGCCCGAACATCACCCGTTCAGCGGGTGGGACGATCACCTCGCGCGGACGCGAGCGCGGGAGGTGCTCGATGAAATGCTGACTCGTCTGGCGTCGATGCGGATCGGCGCCACGGGCGAGGTCGGAGACGCCAACCCGGTGTTCGCCGTCAACAACACGCTGCTGCGCGAAGGCCGGGACGCGTTCACGGGGATCGTCCTGTCGACCCTGCCGAAGGGCATTTCACGGTGGTGGTTGTTCGATGTGCCGAAGCGGATGGCCAACGAGTTCCGCTGGCTGCCGATCACCCACCTCGTCGCCGACGAGGTATTCGCCACGGCGAAGTGACCCGCGCGGAGGCGGGCGACGGGAACGACCGGCTGGGGTACGGTGGTCGTGACGACTTGACAGGAGACGGGAGGGATTCTGATGTCAACTACTCGCCGGCCGTCGCGCCGGTCCCTGTTCGGGGCGGCGTTGGCGGCAACGGGTGCAGGCGTGGTTTCGCGCTTCGGCAACGCGAGCGCGGCTGCCGTCGCAGCGCCGTCGCTGCCGACGCTCCACCTCGATCGGTACACGTTCTCCTCGGGGGACAGCAGCAGACGCGGGCGAGGCGATCAGTCGGTCCTGCGTGGCGTGCTGCGCACGGCTGACGGTGAGGAGGTCGGCGAGATCTTCGCCAGCGCCCTCACGATGCCTGGGCCGGTCACCGACGATTCGCCCCGCACGGCCCGGATGGAGATGCACAACATCCATCTGCGCGAGGGCACGCTGATCGGCATGGGGACGACGTTCGCGAGGGACGACGTGCCCAACGTGTACACGATCATCGCCGGCACCGGCCGCTATGCGGCGGCGCGTGGTGCGTACACATTCGACGACAACCCGACCGTCGCGCGCCCGGAGGGCACGGCGACGATCACGTTCGACCTCGCCGGCCCCGGTGCCGGCGTCGCCTGATCGAGGAGCAAGGAGACGACGATGGCAATTTTCGTGAAGATTCAAGGGCTCGAGGGGCGCGGCGACGTGCTGGTCCGTGGCTACGAGGACGGCAACTGGTTTCACGCCGATTCCTTCTCGCTCGGCATCGAGCGGGAGCTGAAGGAGAGCGGCAGGAAGGGCGGCACGGAGGACATCAACATCGGTGTCGGCGAGCTGCAGGAGTGCACGGTCTCCAAATCGATGGACCTCGCATCGCCGCTGCTCGCGCAGTTCGCGATCAACGGCAACTCGTGCGGGACCGCCGAGATCGACTTCGTCGAAGTCGGTGGCGGCGGTGACCGTGCGCCGATGGTCTATCTCAAGTACAAGCTGGAGCGATGCTTCATCAAGAGCTGGTCGACGAGCGGCGACGCCGACGACCGACCGACCAACGACGTCGCGATCATCTTCAACCGCATCGCGTTCACGTACGCCGGGTCGCCGGACATCTTCAGCTGGGACAAGGTCAAGAACACGGTGTGGACCGGCCACGGGCTGCGGCCGCTCCCCGCACCGGACTTCTGAGGGTCGCGGCCCCCGAGTCGATCCTCCTCCGAGCGAGGGGTGCCGTCGGTGTCGCGCACCGGAATCGCCGGGGGTGACCTCGTACCCTGTCGGTGACCTTCGACGCCGCGCGAGACTCGAAGCGTGGACAACGAGCCCCAGCCAACAGACCGCGCGGAACCGATCGACGACGATCTCGCCGACGACGACGTCGCCGATGAGCCGCCGATCCCGCTGGACGCCGACTTCGAGGTCCCGGTCGTCGATGCGATCGAACAGCATCGCGCCGTCGTGCTCGACGACGACCACCGCGAGCACGGTTGACGCGCACTTGACGCGCTTCGGCACCGACGCCTCGCGTCGGCGCGGTTGTCGCGCGTCGACCGAGCCTCCGATGCCCCGCGTCGATCGCGGCGCGTCAGGCCCGGCGTGTCAGTCGCCGCAGTCGGGGAGGTCCGTTCCCAGCACGTCGACCCCCTGATCCGACGGCAGGACGGGGTTCGGTCGGAGTGGGATCACGTGGCGATCGCGACATTCACAGCCGATGAGTTCGGCGGTTGCCGCCGCGACGGGGAACCACGGCGCGAGTTGGTCGATCTCTCCGACACGTGCTGCCCAGGCGGTCACCCAGGTGCCGAGGTGATCGCGCAGGAACACGCGGGCCGCGTCGGCGGCGATCTCTGCCTGATCGGCTCGGTCGCTCGAGCGGGCGTCCGCCTCGGCGATCAACAGCAGCGACATGAACTCGAGTTCCGCGACGATGTGATCGGGCCGGTCGTCGTGTACCGCGAAGCCGAACGCCGAGTAGAAGCCGGCGATGTCGGCGAGTCGGGGGGTGACGCCGGCTGCATTGGCGGGGACGTTGGAACCCTCATAGGCGGCGACCCGACCCGAGTCGAACCATCGCACCCACGTGCCGGCGAGCGCGTCGACATCGACGGGATCCCCGGTTGCCGTGGCGAGGCGTCGATGAGCCGCATGATCGCCGGCATCGACGAGGACCGTGCGGAGGGCGTCGAGCGTCGCGTCGTCGACGAGCGCGCGGACGTCGGGGCCGAGCATCCGCGCGAGCAGGGCAAAGGCGGTCGCTCGTTGCCGGAGGCGTTGAATCGGGTACGCGATCGTCGATGACATGTCAGGGATCGATCACGAGGCGATAGACGGTGGCGCTCGGGCTCTTGCGGCCGCCGGCGTCCCCGGCGGCACCGGACCAGATCGCGAATGCGCAGGTGGCGACCGAACCGGGGGTGATCGCCGTTTCGCCGTCGTCGTCGGCGGCGAGCGGTTTGGCGACGGTGACGCGCCACGTCGTGCCGTGGCGGACGCCCCGACCCGACGCGTTCTGTGTCGCGGTCGTCGTGGACGTGCCGAACCCGTTGGCGACGATCTTCTCGACCGCAGTCGTGCGCGTCGCGGCGGAGTTCGGGTTGTCGACGTGCGTTCCGGGCAGCCATTCGGTGGCGCCGGCCGCCTCGTAGTCGTCGATCGAGACGTCCTGCGGCGCCGTGCCGACCAGCGGCGGGTAGACGTCCACCGATCGGTTCGGGTAGGCGTCATCGAGCCCCGCGCGGCCGCGGTCGAGGTCGCGCTGCCAGTCGGCCTTCCAGTGCAGCAGTGTCGCGGCCGAGTCCGGCGTGCCCATGGTGCGGACCGTCTCGTCGCCGCCGCCGGCAGCGAGCAGGACGGCGCACGCATCGCGGAAGTCGTCCACCCGGACGGTCAGGTCGTGGACGTCGGAGTCGTCCCAGTCGATACGGAACCCGATTCTGGTGCCGTCGTGAATCGCGCGGACCTCGATCTGCCCGACGCTCGGCCGGGCCTTGTGGGGCAGCGCGATCTGTTGCGGTGCGAGTTCGACGGTCTTCGGTGGGGTGCGACCCCACACGTCGGAGTCGGGTTCGTCGACCGGCACGCGCGGGACGCGGACGGCGCGGACGTCGCCGGGCCCGAGCGCATCGGGGTAGTCGGGGGCGCATCCGGCCAACGCGGTCGCGCCCGCCACGGCTGCGCCGCCGGTGATCAGTTGTCGGCGTGACACCGATGACGATGAGGTCATGACTGCTCCGATTCAGGTGATGTTGTAGCGGTACACGTTCAGCTCGGGGTCGAACGGTGCGCGTTCGACGGTGGGAACCACGATCGGCATCCGGACGACTTCCTCGCCGTCTTCGGCCCACGCGGCGACGGTGTCGCCGGTGACCTCGAAGCGGTCGATGATGCGGTCGGTCGAGACGGCCAGCAGCAGCGCCGCGAGCAGTTCGGGGTCATCGCCCTGCATTGCAGCCTGGTAGGTCTCGATGGCCGCCCGTGCGCCGGGGCCGAAGAGCATCGTCAGGAAGTCGTCGTCGGCGACGTGGATCGGCGGGATGTAGTACACGTTCGGTTCGAGACCGAACTGGGGGTAGAGCGG
>JAHEKY010000086.1 GCA_024644465.1 Ilumatobacteraceae bacterium
CAGCAAATCGTGCTGCCAGGAGGTTGCCAGATGTTCAGCGCGACGCCGAAGCCCGACGACCGGGTGGATGCGCTCCGGGATCGACGGTGGCACCGAGTGGCCTCGACGATCACGACCCTCGCCGCTGCGGCACTCGTGCTCGGTCCGGGTGCGGCCGTCGCAGCGCCTGCCCCCGCCGCGCTCTCGGCGGTGCAGAAGGCGGCCGTGGCGCCGGCGGTGCCGCTCGGCGTCACGGCCACCGCTGACGACGTCGCCCGCGCTCCCGAGCCGGTGTCGATCGCCGTGACGACGGCCGAACCCCGTGCCGCCCGGCCGGCGGAACGGGTCGCCGCGCCCGTCATCTCGCGCGAGATCCGTCCGGCGGTCAGGCTGGCCGAGCCCGAGCCCGAACCGGAGCCCGCGCCCGAGCCGGAACTCGCTCCGCTGACCCGGCCGATCGTGGTGCTGTATGGCGATTCGCTGGCATGGGAGGCCCGCCACACGTTCGTGGCGGCGTTCGCCGACCGGCCGGACGTCGACGTCGTCGTGCACACGTTCGGCGGCACGGCGATCTGCGACTGGCACGACCAGATGGCGCAGGACGCCGCGACGCTGCAGCCCGGCGCTGTCGTCGTCGAGTTCAGCGGCAACAACTTCACGCCGTGCATGCAGGATGCGAACGGGGCCGGACTGACCGGCACGGAGTACTTCGACCGGTACGCCGCCGATGCCGAAGCCGTGATCGCCACGTTCGCACCGGTCGGCGCGCAGGTTCTGTTCGCCGGCGGACCGCTGACCCGAGCCGCCGCGGAGCGCGGCACCGGCGGGGAGCTGAACGACATCTACGCTCGCCTGGCCGACGACCACGACGGGGTCCGCTACGTGGATGCCGGGGCGGCCGTGCTGGCCGACGGGGAGTTCACGACGACACTGCCGTGCCTGCCGTTCGAGCCGTGCACCGGCGGCACCGATGACGCGGGCGGCGCCGTCAACGTCGTCCGGGCGCCCGACGGCATCCACTTCTGCCCGGCCGCCGCCGACGCCGTACGCGGCGTCACCGGTGACTGCCCCGTGTGGTCCTCCGGTGCGTTCCGCTACGGCGCGGCACTCGCGCAGCCGGTCCTCGACCACCTCGCCGTGTCGTGAGCGTGCGCCCGATGTGCGCGTGTGTCCCCGCAGCCGAGCCAGTCGGCGACATCGAGTCTGCGTCTGGCCCGGGCACGCGCGCGCTTGCCGTGTCCGGTCGAACGCCGGTAGCGTTGGATTCGAGAAGCGATTGCCGGAAGGGTCGGCGATGACCGACACATGGACAGCGCAGAACTGGGACGTCCTGAACCGACGTCTCGACACGGGGCACGTCACGCCTGTGCTCGGTGCCGGAGCGAGCATCGATGTCGTCGGTTCAGCGGTTGACCTGGCTGCCGAGCTGGCGACGGCGTGCCAGCTGCCGTTCACGACACGCGACGCCCTCGACAAGGTGGCGCAGTACGCGGCGATCGATCGCGACATGCCGGGAGAGCAGCTCGCAGAACTCTTGCGAGTCCGGCTGACGAACCTGCGGGTCGCAGACCGGTGCACCGAACATGACATCTATCGGTACCTGACCGCGGTCGACATCCCGGTCTGGCTCACGACGAACTACGACGACATGATCAAACGTGGGCTCGCCTACAACAACACGGCGGCCCGTGTGTCCGTTGCGTTGTGGACCCCACCCGACCTGCACTGGGACAACGGCCAGTACGACCTCGGCGCATGGGAGCCCAGTACCGCCGAACCCCTCGTGTTCCATCTTCACGGACGTTACGGAGATGAACGGTCGATGGTCATCACGGAGAACGACTACCTCGAGTACCTCGAGCAGATGGCACGTGATCAGGGCACGCTGCTGCCAGCCTGTGTGCGCCGCCGGCTCAACACGACGAGCCTGCTGTTCGTCGGTTACAGCTTCAACGACCCGAACTTCCACCTTCTCCTCCGGCAATGGCAGACGCCGAAGCAGTGCTATGCGGTGCAGCCCGCGCCGTTCCGGTCGGACGTCGAGCTCGCGGCGTTCACCCCGTACTACGAGCGTCGCCTGCGGGAGTTGACCCAAGCCGACATCAAGGTGTTCTGGGGGACGGCAACGGAGTTCTGTGCAGCACACGAAGAATCGAGGCAGTGATGGTCCACGACGCCGCACACTTCGGGCTCTCCGAGCAGAGTTGGCGATCGTTGTGCCAGCGGATCGCCAAGAACAAGTGTGTGCCCGTCGTCGGCAGTCGCGTCCGCGAGGACATGATGGATCTGCCCGAGAAGATCGCCGAGGATTGGGCCGACGAGCGCGGCTACCCACTCCAGGAGCGCGACGAACTGGCGATCGTCGCCGAATTCGTCCGCAACAATCATGCCGACGACGACGCGCTGATCACGGATTTCATGGATTTCGTGACGCCGCGCCTACCCCACGGGCCGCTC
This sequence comes from Ilumatobacteraceae bacterium, assembly GCA_024644465.1. Classification (GTDB taxonomy): domain Bacteria; phylum Actinomycetota; class Acidimicrobiia; order Acidimicrobiales; family Ilumatobacteraceae; genus Ilumatobacter_A. The sequence continues at coordinate 2,437 of JAHEKY010000086.1, forward strand.
GACCTGCCATCGGGCCATCCGCTGCGGACGCTGGTCGAGTTGCCGTTCGAGCTGTACGTCACGACGTGCTACGACGACTTGCTGTCCCGTGCGCTTCGGACGTATCGCGACAACTGCGAGCCGGTCGAGATCTCCTGCCAGTGGGACCCGACTCCGGCGCGGGAGTGGGAACCGGCGAGCGCGCAGGACTTCTTCCAGAAGCCGACGCTCGATCGACCCGTGATCTTCCACCTCCATGGACGGTTCGCGAACCCGCAGTCGCTCGTACTGACCGAGATGAATCATCTCGAGCTGACCTCCAAGCTCCATCGCGGCGTCGATGCAGGCACCCAGACGCCGGGCGGCGAGGACGGGGCCGGGGCCGACGGCCCGCTCCGCGGAACGCCGCCGTTGCTGCCGCCCGAAGTTCGTTCGCGTCTGGCGAGTGGCGCATGGTTCTTCATCGGGTACGGAGCGGCCGACAGCCACCTCCGAGGGCTGCTGACGGCTTTGAACAAGCAGGTCAAGAGTACGAAGCAAGCGATCGCCGTCCAGCTCCAGAAGGGTCACGCCGTCGACGGGATGGAAGAGCAGGCAGACGAGTTCCTGACCGAATACTTCACCCGGTTGCTCGAAACTCCCGTGGAGGTGGTGATGAGCGATGCCGGCCCATTCCTCAGCGCGATTCGCGAGAGCGTCGACACCGAGCTGGACCGGCTCGCACGGATGGGAGCGCGCCGATGATCCCATCCGTACCACGAGTAGCGATCCGGCGTCACGTCGCTCCTCCGGTCGATCAGCCGCCGATCGGGCGGAACCCCTTTCCGGGTGGGCGGCCCTTCAAGGAGGCGGAGACGGACCGATTCGAAGGTCGTGCCGTGGAGACAGCGGACTTGGTCTCGATCGTCCAGGCGCATCACGCGGTGCTGTTGTACGCGCCCTCGGGCGCTGGCAAATCATCGTTGATCCACGCAGGTCTGATTCCAGAACTCAGAATCGAGCCGCAACCTGCGGCACCCGACTCGGCGGACGACGACGTCGACCGTGTCGACGAGCAGCAGACCGAACGCGAGATCCCGGCCGGGTCGTTCGACGTGCTGGGTGTGACGTATGTCCATCCGGGATCACTGCGCGGGCCGGGGGGCGACTGGCCGACAGCGAGCGAGGTTCGCAACGTGTACACGTCGGCGGCGGTGCAGTTTCTGAAGGGCACGCAGGACGTGACGAGCAGCCTGCGCGACTATCTCGACGAGCTGGATCCGCTGGACGACGAGTTCGGGGATCCCGTGCCGAGACTGCTCGTCATCGACCAGTTCGAAGAGATACTCGAGCCGTTCGGCCGGGAAGACTGGCTGGAGTGCCGCGATGGCTTCTTCGACGAGCTGGCGGGAGCGGTCGGCGGGTCGCCCGCATTGCATCTCCTGATCGCCATCCGCGAAGACCACCTCGCCACCGTCGAGTGGTTGAGTTCGCGCGCGGGTTTGCGCTTCGGTGGCCGCTACCGCCTCGACAAACTCCGTCGCGCCAGCGCGAGGCGTTCGATTGAGCTGCCCGCAGAATCGTCGGGTCTGCCATTCGCGCCCGGCGTCGCCGACACGTTGCTCCAGCAGCTCGCAGTGCGGAGAGTGGCCGGAATCGAGAGCGCGCTCCCCGGCGAATTCATCGAGCCGGCCGAGCTGCAGGTCGTCTGTCGCCGGCTGTGGTCGGCCGCACGGGCATCCTCACCGGCCGGTGGCGAGCGCCGTCAGATCACCGAGGCGCACATCAGTGAGATCGGCGGCGTCGAGGGAGCGCTGAAGGAGCAGTACGACACCGCAATCAGTGACGTGACTCGATGGTTCTCGCTCACGAGCGAGACAGCGGTGCGGCGTTTCTTCGAGCGGCAGCTCATCTCGGACGGCACGCGCCAATTGGTTCCGCAGAACACTCCGCCGCGACGCAAGCGGGACAGGGTCCCCAAGGCGGCGTTCGAGCGACTCGAGGAAGAACACAATCTGATCCGGACAGAGCGTCGAGGAGGTGTCCCCTACTGGGAGCTCAGCCACGACGGCTTCATCGGACCGGTCGGCGAATCGAACAAGGACTACTTCCTGGCTCGCCGAAAGGAGCAACTGCAGCTCGCCACGGCACTTGTGGCCGTGTTCTTCATCGTGATGGTGTGGGCGGTCGTCCGGTGGCGTAATCAGACCGACGACACGCCGGGCCAGCTGGAACGCTTCTTTGCGCCGATCGCCATCGATCAGTCGGGCGGTCTGCTCGCCGAGGTCGACATCGGTGATCGCGAGCATGGAACCGAAATGACCGTTCAACTCGTGCTCGACGGAGCGATCGCCGCGACGTTCGTGTTGCTCAACGAGAACGGCGAAGAGGTGGCGCCGCTGTCGAACCAGGTCACGTTGCAGGGGTTCCGGATCCCGGAGACCGGGCCGTACACGGTGTCGATCAACGACGTCGCACTTCACGATGTCGCATTGGCGCCGGCGGAGATCACGGTGCTGCTTCGCGGCAACAGCGAGGTCATCGGTGTGCCGGATGTGCTCGGCATGACTGGCGACAAAGGCACGTCGGCGTTGATGGAAGCGGGACTCGATGTCTCCGTGATCGCCTCGAGCTGCTACAACCCGTCGGTCGGCGAGCCGCCGGCGGTCGATGACGTCATCAGGGTCGTCGACGTCCAGGGAAGTTCGACATCGGAGGCGACGCTGCTCGACTTCAATGAGACGGGTCGCGGCGACGAAGTGTATGCAGCGCGCGGCACGACCGTCACGGTTGAGACCTACAACGGCGAGCGGTGTCTCACCGCTGAGGCGCCGGATGTCGTCGGCGCAAGCGTCCCGACGGCCGAAAGCCTGCTCACCGATGCCGGGTTCGTCATCGGGGGGCGCGAGATCCTGACGGCTGTGGCCGGCGAATGTCCGGTCGAGACCGACGTCGTCCACGGCGTGTCGATCTTCGATTCCGTCGGACCAGCGGCAACGTTGTCCGACCGTCAGCGGTTGCCCGAGGCGACGCCGGTGACGCTCTGGGCGAGTTCGGTTTGTGTTCGACCCGTCGACGTCTACGGCCAGGCGGCCGACGAAGCCGACGCCGCGTTGGGTGCCTTGGGATGGGAAGTCGTCGACATCATCGACACGTGCAGCGTGCTCGACGCCGGACTGGTCCGCCGAGCGGTCTCGCCGTCGCGACGAATGATCGGGTCGGTCGAACCGTCGTCCGTCGCGTTGGTCGACGCACCGGGTGTCGTCACCGTGCACGACGGTGGCGTCGTGCTCGTCGAGGACCTCCGCCTCGAATTGCACGTGTCGAACGGCGAGCGGTGCGCCGACTTGGAGACGGAGGATTGACCGTCATACCTGTTGCATCTGGTGCCTGGCACCAGATGGAACCGGACCAGATGTCAGATCGACGGGATCGACGGGATCGCCAGCGCTGACGCGATTCGCTGCGCCTCTGCACGCGCGGCCGCGGCGAAGTCGTCCCCGCTGCTCGCGTACAGCACCGAACGCGACGAGCTGGCCATCAGCCCTCTGCCGTGGCGGTCGGCGCCGTGCTCGGCGACCGTGACCGGGTTGCCGCCCTGCGCACCGATGCCGGGGACGAGGAACGGCAGGTCGGGCGCCGCGGAGCGAATCTCGGCGAGTTCGGTCGGGTACGTGGCGCCGACGACGAGGCCGCAGTCGCCGAGCTGTGACCACTGGTCCGCGACGCGCCGGGCGACGTGGAGGTAGACCGGCTCGCCGTCGGCGACCAGGGACTGGAAGTCGTCGCCGCCGGGGTTGCTCGTGCGGCAGAGCGCGATCACCCCGCCGCCGTGCGCGAAGAACGGCTCGACGGAGTCGGTGCCGAGGTACGGGTTGACCGTCACCGCGTGCGCCCCGTAGCGCCCGTAGGCCTCCCGGGCGTAGTGTTCCGCGGTCGAACCGATGTCGCCGCGTTTCGCATCGAGCACGAGCGTGACCTGCGGGTACGACTCGCGGATGTAGGTGCAGAGCCGTTCGAGAGCGCGCTCGGCGCGCTGGCTCGCGAAGTACGCGAACTGGGGCTTGAACGCGCAGACGAGGTCCGCGGTGGCGTCGACGATCTCCCGGCAGAACCGTTCGATCGCGTCCGGCGCCCCGTCGAGGGGCATCGGCATGCGGGCCGGATCGGGATCGAGCCCGACGCACAACATCGAACCGGACGCCGACCACGATCGGTCGAGCTGCTCGTGAAACCCCATGGCGGGCACGCTACACAGCGCTCACGGCGCGGGTGGGCGCTGCGATCGCCAGCGTGCGATCAGCCGTCGCTGACCGTGATCGCCCCGGTGGGGCACAGGTCGGCCGCCTCGTGGACCTTGTCCGCCAGTTCGGGCCCGGGTTCCTCCTGGAGGATGTACAGATAGCCGTCGCTGCGAACCTCGAAGACCTCCGGACAGACCTGCATGCACGCGCCGGTGGACGCGCAGACGTCGAAATCGACGTTGACCTTCATCGCTGTCTCCTTCTGTGAGTCACGCCTTGGCCGCGCGGTAGCCGTCGGCTGCCGCTGCCTCGGCGGTTGCGTAGCACCGCTCGGCGTTCGTGCGCTCGTAGAACCGGCCGCCCGGCACGTGGTAGATGCCGGAGTTGTCGTTTGCCTTGATCGGATGGGTCGCAGGACACGTACCGTCCGCGAGTGGCTCGACCCAGTCACCCGAGCCGTCGGCCGAGCGAGCGTCCGGCGCGTCGACGAGGGCGTTCACGAACGACGCCGACCCGGTCGTACCGCTCGTGGCGTCGCCGGTGTCGGTCGAACGGTCCGGTGTCGAAATCGTCGTGCTGACCGTGCCGCGCTCGGTCGACGCGGCGCCGCTGCGACCACCGACGGTGGTCAGCGGGGGCCACTCGGGCGCCGCGGGAGCCGCCGACGGTGACTGCCGGCCACGCTGCCAGCCCCAGATCGCGGCGACGGCGCCGCCGATCACCGCGAGGCCGAGCGAGCGACGGAGCAACGTCGACATCCGGCTCATGAGGCCCGAGCAGCCCCGGACGGGCCCGTCGCGATCCGATCCGTCAGTTTCGGGCCCGATCGCTTGCGGCCCGTCTCAACCCTGCGCATGGGGGCGACAGTAGCCGCCATCGGCCGCGCGATCGTCACTTTCGCTGGCGCTCGAACGCCGCGAGCACAGCTCGAAGCGATGCCGTGGTGATGTTCGGGTCGGTCCCGAGGCCCCACCGGACGTCTCCCGAACCGCCGATCGTCTCGACGTAGGCGACCGCCTGGGCGTCGGCACCCTGGCCGATCGCATGTTCGGCGTAGTCGAGCACGTCGAAGTCGCTGCCGACGAGTGGACCGAACTCGTCGAGCAACGCGGCGACGAATGCCTCGACCGGGCCCTCACCGCGGCCGTTGATCGAGTGGGCGACGCCCTCGACGTCGAGCTGCGCCTGGATCGTCGTCGAACCGCCGTCGGCGCCGGTCTTCGTGTGCAGTTCGTGGCTGAACAGCTTGAACACGGGATCGGCCGGCATGTACGCGGTCTGGAACGACTCCCACATCACCGCCGGGCTGATCTCGGTTCCGGAGTCCTCGGTGACGTGCTGGATCATCTTGGAGAACTCGATCTGGAGGCGGCGTGGCAGGTCGAAGCCGTGCTCGGTCTTCATCACGTAGGCGACGCCGCCCTTGCCGGACTGGCTGTTGACCCGGATCACCGACTCGTACGAGCGCCCGACGTGCTTCGGGTCGATCGGCAGATACGGCACGCCCCACCGTTCGTACTCGCCGGTCGACGGGTCACGGCGTGCATCGAGCGCGTCGAAGCCCTTCTTGATCGCGTCCTGGTGGCTACCGGAGAACGCGGTGTAGACCAGGTCGCCGACGTAGGGGTGGCGGGGGTGCACCGGCAGCCGGTTGCAGTACTCCGCGGTGCGCCGCAGCCGGTCGATGTCGGTGATGTCGAGTTGAGGGTCGACGCCGTTCATGAACAGGTTCATCGCGAGGTTGACCACGTCGACGTTGCCGGTCCGCTCACCGTTGCCGAACAGCGTGCCCTCGACGCGGTCGGCGCCGGCCATCACGCCGAACTCGGCGGCCGCCACCGCACAGCCGCGGTCGTTGTGCGGATGCAGCGACACGAGCACGGCGTCACGCTGCTTGATCGTGCGCCCGAACCACTCGATGACGTCGCCGTAGACGTTCGGTGAGTAGCACTCCACCGTGGCGGGCAGGTTGAGGATGATCGGATCATCGGACGTCGGTTCGATCACGTCCATCACCGCCTCGCACACCTCGATCGCATAGTCCGGCTCGGTGAGCGTGAAGCTCTCGGGGCTGTATTCGTAGCGAACAGCGGTGGCGGAGCCGTCGGGGCGCAGCGGGAGCTTCGCCTCGTGCTGCTTGCAGAGCTGTGCGCCGGTGACCGCGATGTCCTTGATGCCCGCCTGGTCGAGGTTGAAGACCACGTCACGCTGCAGCGGGTTCGTCGAGTTGTAGAAGTGGACGATCGCCCGCGGCGCGCCGGCGATGCCCTCGTACGTGCGCGCGATCAGGTCGGGCCGGCACTGCGTGAGCACCTGGATCCACACGTCGTCGGGGATCAGGTCGTCGTCGATGAGCTGGCGGAGGAAGTCGAAGTCCGGCTGGCTGGCCGACGGGAAGCCGACCTCGATCTCCTTGAACCCCATCTCCACGAGCTCGGTGAACATCCGGAGCTTGCGGGCAGGGTCCATCGGGTCGATCAGCGCCTGGTTGCCGTCGCGGAGGTCGACCGAGCACCACAGCGGGGCGGTGTCGATGACGGCATCCGGCCACGTGCGGTCCGCGAGCGTGATCGGGACGAACGGGGCGTACTTGTCGAATCTCATCGGACGGGGGGAAGCGGGTTGGGGAGGCATCGGGTTCTCGAATCGGTGGGCCGGCTGGCGGGGAACGGGTCGGACGGGCTGCGGACTGGGTCAGATGATCCGGCCGAAAAAGCAAAAACCCCCCGGCCGGAGGCGGAGGGTGCGGGCGAACGCGATGATGCAGCGGTCGCCCTACATAAGCAGAAGAAGCTGTGCGCGCGTCGCCATGTCCACATGACTCTACCCGCCGACGCCCGCGGTGTGTCAAGCGCATCCGGTTCGGCGAGCGCGTGCAGCGGGTACGCTTTGCCGGAACATGACAGAATCAACAGCACGACGGGGAGCACCCCGTCGCAAGCGGCCGCCGCGCCGCTCTGGTGACTCGTCAGGCAGCGGACACGTCAACACGTCCAACCTGACCACCACGAACACCCTTCCTCCCGTCGAAGCGCCGACCGGCTTCTTCGAGCTCGGCGTGCCCCAACGGATCGACGACGGGCTTGCGGCGTGCGGCTTCGCGCAGCCCTTCAACATCCAGACCGAAGCCGTCCCGGTGGCGATGAGCGGCCGCGATGTCTGCGGGCGGGCCAAGACCGGCTCCGGCAAGACGCTGGCGTTCGGCGTGCCGATGCTCGCGCGCATCACCGACAAGGCCGAACCATCGAGGCCGCTCGGACTCGTCCTGGTACCGACGCGCGAACTCGCCGTCCAAGTGGCGGAGGTGCTCCAACCGGTCGCCCAGCATGCGGGGATGAACGTCCTCCCCGTGTACGGCGGCGCGTCCCGCCACCACCAGGTCGACGAACTCGCGAAGGGCGTCGAGATCGTGATCGCCACGCCGCTGCGCCTGATCGACCTGTTGAAGTCGGGCGAGTGCGACGTCAGCGAGTGCCAGATCGTGACGCTCGACGAAGCGGACCGGATGGCCGACGACGGGTTCACGCCGCAGGTCGAATGGATCCTGCGCCACTGCACCGGCCGCAACCAGACGATGCTGTTCTCGGCCACGCTCGACGGCGACGTCGGCCACCTGATTCGCGCCTACCAGAGAGACCCGGTGACCGTCGCGATCGACGAGGCGACCGACACGGTCGGTGAGATGCATCACCTGTTCCTCGCCGTGCACCACATGGACAAGGACAAGGTGATCGGCTCGATCGGCAAGTCGATCCCGAAGTTGCTCGTGTTCTGCCAGACGAAGCGCAACTGCGACCGGGTCGCCCGCAACCTGGACGATCTCGGGATCGATGCTGAAGCGATGCACGGTGACATGCAGCAGCGCTCGCGCGAGCGCACGCTGCGCAGATTCGCCGAGGGCAAGTTGAAGGTGCTCGTCGCGACCGATGTCGCCGCTCGGGGCATCGACATCGACGACATCGGCGGGGTGATCCACTACGAGCCGGCCAAGGACGTGAAGGACTATCTCCACCGCTCGGGCCGGACGGCGCGTGCGGGCCGGGACGGCTGGGCGATCACGCTCGTCGAGTACAACCAGACCACCCAGGTCCGCATTCTGCAGCGGGCGATGCGGATGGAGCCGTCGAAGCCGATCGAGGTGTTCTCGAACGACGTCCGGCTGATGAACCTCACCGACTTCGAGACCGTCGTCACCACCTGATCGACGAACCGACACGACGGCGTGGCGAGCGGGTGTGCTGATGGGCTCGCAGAACATGCCGGCCGCGGAGGTCGACGTCACCGTCGAGTTGGTGCGCGGCCTCCTGCGGGAACAGCACCCCGACCTCGCCGATCTCGAGTTGCGCGAGTTCGCCAACGGTTGGGACAACGTGATGTTCCGCCTCGGCCCGGACCTGACGGTGCGGGTGCCGCGCCGGGAGATGGCGGCCCGACTCGTCGTCAACGAGGCGACGTGGTTGGCGGGTTGGAGCGCCCGGCTGCCGATCCCGATCCCCGAACCGGTGCGCACCGGACGGCCGACGACCGCCTATCCCTGGCACTGGAACATCTGCCCGTGGCTGCCCGGCGAACCCGCCGCCGACCACGGTGTCACCGATCAGCACCGAGAGGCGCGGCGCCTGGGCGAGTTCCTCGCCGCGTTCCACGTCCCGCTCCCCGATGCGGGCCCGGAGAACCCGTATCGCGCCCATCCGCTGAACGAACTCGAATCGCGGTTCCTGGAGAACGTCGATCGCCTCGCCGGCGTCGTCGACGTGGTCGCCGCCCGCCGCCGCTGGCACGAGTTGGCCGACGTCGAGGAATGGGCCGGACCGCCGACGCTGGTCCACGGCGACCTGCACACCGCGAACATCCTCGTCGACCACGGTGCGATCTCGGCGGTGATCGACTTCGGTGACATCACGCGCGGTGACCCGGCGGTCGACTTCGCGGTGGCGTGGATGCTGTTCGACGCCGACGGCCGGGCGACGTTCCGCACGGCAGCGGGAGGGCTCGACGATGCGCTGTGGAGGCGCGCCGAGGCCTGGGCGCTGCACTTCTCGATCATCTACGAGCTGCACTCCGCCGACAGCCCGCGCCTCGCCCGGATGGCGCGCCGCCTGTTCGCCGCCGTCGTCGGCTGAGACAAAGTTGTGTCAGACACAACTTTGTCTCACGCCACGGGGCGGGCCACGAACACCGGGATCTCGCGGTCGGTCTTCTCGGCGTACTCGGCGTAGGGCCGGTAGACCGCGACGGCGCGGTTCCACCAGTCCCGGCGTTCGTCACCGCCGACGATCTCGGTGAGGTAGTCGTGCGGGTTCGGCCCGTCCTGGATCTCGACGAGCGGTTCGGCGACGAGGTTGTGGTACCAGCCGGGATGATCGGGCGAGCCGCCCTTCGACGCGACGAGGGCGTATTCGCCCTCGTGCTCGACGCGCATCAGCGCGAATTTGCGCAACTTGCCCGACTTCGCGCCGCGGCTGGTGACGATCACGATCGGGATGCCGGTCTCGCGCAGCGTGTTCGCTTCCTGTCCGCCGGTCCGTTCATACGTCTCGACCTGCTCGCGGACCCATTCCCATGTGCTCGGTTCGTACTCTCCCTGCAGTGGCATGGCCGCAGCGTAGATCAGCACGCGCCGCGGCCGACGAGAGGCGAACCGCGAGGCGAGGCCGACGCGGGGCACGGGCGTATCGTCGGCTCCATGACGATCATCGATGCCACGGTTCGCGGCCACACCGACTCGACGTGGGACGACATCGTCCCGGTGCTGCACGACTACATCGCGATCCCGAACGTGTCGCCCGACTTCGACCCGCAGTGGCGCGAGCACGGCTACATGGCCGCCGCCGTCGAGCTGATCGCCGGCTGGTGCCGGGCCCGCCCGATCCCCGGGATGCGGCTCGACGTGCACGAACTGCCGGGCCGCACGCCGATGATCGTCATCGAGATCCCGCCGACCGGCGGGGGAGCGGCCGACGACACCGTCCTGCTGTACGGCCATCTCGACAAGCAGCCGGAGATGGAAGGGTGGCGGGCCGGGCTCGGCCCGTGGACACCGGTCCTCGACGGAGACCGGCTGTACGGGCGCGGCGGCGCCGACGACGGCTACGCCGCATTCGCGTCACTGACCGCGATCGAGGCGGTCCACGCCGCGGCCGGTGCCCACACCCGGTGCGTCGTGTTGATCGAGGCGAGCGAGGAGTCCGGCTCGCCGGACCTGCCCGCGTACGTCGAGGCGCTCGGCGAGACGATCGGGACACCGAGCCTCGTCGTCTGCCTCGACTCGGGCTGCATCGACTACGACCGGATGTGGGTGACGACGTCGCTGCGCGGGATGGTCACCGGCACCTTGAACGTCGACATCGTCTCCGAGGGGCTGCATTCGGGCGACGCGTCCGGGATGGTGCCGTCCTCGTTCCGCATCGCCCGCGCGCTCCTCGACCGGATCGAAGACGCGGCGACCGGCGAACTCCTCCTCCCGGAGCTGAACGTCGAGATCCCGCCGGGCCGGTTGGCCGAGGCGCAGGCGACCGCCGACGAGATCGGCGCGATCGCCGACCACTACCCGTTCGTCGACGGGGCGGGCCCCACGACCGCCGACCCGGCCGGCCAGCTCCTCGCCCGGACGTGGCATCCCACCCTGAGCGTCATCGGCGCTGATGGCCTGCCACCCACCGGCCGGGCCGGCAACGTCCTGCGGCCGACGACTGCGCTGAAGCTGTCCTTCCGGCTGCCGCCGACGGCGGACCCCGCCGCAGCCGCTGCGGCGCTCACGGCTGTGTTGGAGGCCGACCCGCCCTACGGCGCCCGGGTCGAGTTCCGGGCCGCCGAGTTCGCACCCGGCTGGAACGCACCGGCCACCGCCCCGTGGCTGTCGGCAGCCCTCGACTCGGCATCGACCGCGGCATTCGGCCGGCCGTCGCGCAGCTTCGGGGAAGGTGGCTCGATCCCGTTCATGGGGATGCTCGGCGAGAGGTTCCCGGACGCGCAGTTCGTCATCACCGGTGTGCTCGGCCCCGACGCCAACGCCCACGGCCCGAACGAATACCTCCACCTCCCGACCGCGCGCCGCCTCACGATGGCGGTTGCCCACCTGCTCGACGCCCACGCGCGCCGCTGACGACCCGACCCGCTCAGAACACGACGGGGTCGCCGACCCGGACCGAACCGCCACGTATGACCGTCGCAGAGATGCCGGCGCGCTCGCGCAGTGCCCGCCTCGCGCCCGCGCCGAACAGCTCGTCCATCAGCTCGCATGGCGCGCAGTCGCGCCATACCGCCAACTCGGTCTCACCGATCGTGAACCGCGTGCCGTGGGCGCGCGGCAACTGCTCGCAGTCGACGACGATGTTCCGGCGCGTCGCGGCGCCGTCGATCGACGGCGCGCCGAGTTCGGCCGCCGCTCGCGCCAATTCGCCGGTGCAGACGACGGTCACCTGCCGGACACTGCCGGCGTGGCGATCGCCGGCGATTCCGACGTCGGCGACGAGCGTCACCTCGTCGGGGAACTGCAGCGCTGCGCCGTACTCGGGCGCCGTGCTCAGCGCGGTGACCGTCCCCGTGGCGCGTGGCATCACTGCGACCGTAGCGGGCCAAGGGAATCAGCGTTTCGACGCGACGAGGCGCACGGTGTCGGCTGCGTGCTCGACGGTCGCGGCCAGCTTGTCGGCCCCGGCCGACTGGAAGACGAAGACGAACAGGTCGTCGTAGGCGGCGCCGACGATCACGAGCGCCATGCTGAAGTCGGCGCCACCGTCGAATGTCGACGTGAGGACGATCGAGTCGGATGCGC
>JAHEKY010000011.1:0-5094 GCA_024644465.1 Ilumatobacteraceae bacterium
ACGGCGACGGCGACGGGCGAGGGCGGCAGTGCGACCGACTCGCTCTGGGTCTACTACGAGACCGATCCGGCGACGACGTTCCAGATCGCCCTCGTGCCGGACTCGGCGACGTACGAGCAGGGCGAGAACTTCACCGACGATCCGCGGCTGCTCCTGCTCGGGCCGGGGTTCGCCGACGAGATCATGCTCGACCTCACCGTCGAGGCGCCGCCGCGGATCAACGCGTTCACCAACCCCCGACTAACGACCGGCTCGTTGGCCGACCTCGATGTCGACATCGGCGATGCGCCGCCCGGGACATACCCGATCGTCGTCCGCGGCGTCAGCGATGCCGGCGAGGCACGGGAGGCGACCCACACGGTCACGATCACCGGTCCGCCGCCGACCGACCCACCCACGGAACCACCGCCGACGGAGCCGCCGCCGACGGTCGCCGGGCCCGCTCCGACCGTGGTGCTGAGCGACGACTTCGAGGGCCCCGATCGGTGGACGTCGACGGTGACCGCGTCGAGCGACGGCACGGAGGCCGCGGTCGAGCTCGCCGGCAACGGCAACCCGGGGACGCAGCGCCGGATGACGCACGTCCTGCCCGGCACCGCCGACGGGGAGAACAACCCGTCGCAGATCACCGTCCTGCACATCTACACCGGCGGCGACTGGGATCCGGCCCGCGACGGTGCGCTGACATCGATCGACTATGCCGAGGACCAGATCGAGTACGACCCACCGTTCGAGGGAGCGGCGATCGGGACGCGGTTCGTCGTCGTCCAGGACGGCACGACCTATACCGCCACGATCAACGAGGACAACGCCTACCGCAACACGACCTGGCAGACCACACGGGTCGACGGCCTCACGCCGGCCGACTTCTCTCCCGCCCCCGGCCCCGACTTCTCGGCCACCGGCGCACCGATGACGTTCGGGTATCTACGCGCCAACACCAGCCGCAGCAGCAACGGCATCGTCACCCGACACGGCATCGACAACTGGACCGTCGAACTGATCGGGGCTTCGTAGCGCGACGCCGCGCCGACGGTCGGCAAGTCAGCCGGGCTCGCGATCGCTGCTCGCCGCTTTCGGCGGAGGGCCATCACGGGAGACGGTATCGGGGTCCTCGGCACCGGTTCGCGGCCGCGTCGGGCGTTGAACAGGCGACCAGTATCGCGGTCCTCCCCGGCGCACGATCGAAGCGCCAACCATCGCCAGCCGCCGGTTCATCGTCCGGCCAGTCCCCAACTGAGTTTGGTCGCGTTTGCCTCGGCGGAGTCGAGGACCCGTTCCATCAGCTCCAGTTCGTCCTTGGTGCGGAACTCCGCCGAACTGCTGGCTCTCCAAAGGCGCCAAAAGGCCCCGGCCAGTGAATTACTCCTCTGACCAGGGCCTTTCCCGTCGGGCTGACAGGATTTGAACCTGCGACCCCTTGTCCCCCAGACAAGTGCGCTACCAAACTGCGCCACAGCCCGTACCGGGATTTCGACTCGCGGCGATGTCCCGTATGTGAGAACCGAACTCTATCGAGCCGGGCAGGCCGATCACGTGAAGATCGCCACGAAGCGCCAGACGAGATAGACGACGAGCGCGACGACCATCAGCTTGAAGTGCCACGGTGCCCGCTCGTCCTCGGCCCGAACCAATGCGTCGGCGTCGTCGACGGGCGCGGTGACCTGCTCGCCGCAGCGGGGGCACGTGCCGTCGTCGTTCATCGAGTTCGGCGTCCAGTACTTGGCGCAGGGTTCGCACCAGGGCACGGTCAGCTCCGCTTGCGGACGCGCAGCTTGATCGGCGTCGAGCCGAAGTCGAGCTCTTCGCGGATCCGCCGCTCGAGATAGCGCAGGTACGTGCGGTCGAGCTCGCGGTTCACGAACAGCGTGAACGTCGGCGGGTCGGTCGCCCCCTGCACGGCGTACAACACCTTCGCTCCCCCGGGCGCCGGCTGTTGCTGCTGGGCGGCGGCGATCACCTTGTTGACGTTCTTCGTCGGGACCCGCTTGTGGTACTGCGTGATCGATTCCTGCAGCAGCGGGCGCAGCTTGTGGACGTTCTTCCCGCTGAGCGCCGAGATCTTCAGCACCGGCGCGTCGCCGAGGAACGCCAGCTTGCGCTTCACCTCGGACTGCACCTCGAGACGGTCCTCGGTGCCGACGAGTTCCCACTTGTTGAGCACGATGATGATCGGGCAACCCGAGGCGTCGACGCGCTCGGAGAGGCGCTGGTCCTGCCCGGTGACGCCGATCGTCGAATCGATGACCAGCAGCGCGATGTCCGCGTCGTCGATCGCTCGCAGCGCGCGCACCAGCGAGTAGTACTCGGTCGAGTCGTCGATCTTGCCGCGCTTGCGCATGCCCGCTGTGTCGACGAACACGATCGGGCCGTCCTCGGTCTCGACGAGCGTGTCGATCGCATCGCGCGTCGTGCCGGCGAGGTCGTGCACGACCGCGCGGTCCTCTCCCACGAGCTTGTTGAACAGCGTGCTCTTGCCGACGTTCGGCCGCCCGACGATGGCGACGCGCGGTGGCGGCTTGCCGTCGAGTTCGATCAGCGACTCGATCTCCGCGAGCTGTTCCTCGTCCATTGCCGAATGCTCGACCGGCTCCTCGACGGGTCGCTCGGGGAAGTGCTGCACGACACGGTCGAGGAGGTCGCCGGCGCGGCGGCCGTGGAGCGCGCTGACCGGCACGGGGTCGCCGAGGCCCATCCCGAGGTACTCCCACATCTCGGTCTCGCGTCGCTCGTTGTCGGCCTTGTTCGCGACGACGATCACCTCCGTGCCACTCCGCCGGACCCAGTTGGCGATCAGCTGGTCGTCGTCGGTCAGCCCGACCGAGGCATCGACGACGAACAGCACGACGTCGGCGTCCTTGACCGCCGCCTCGACCTGGCGGCTGACCTTCGCATCGAGGTCGTTGCCGCCGGGCATCCAGCCGCCGGTGTCCACGACGAGGAACGCGATGTCGAGCCACTCGGCCGCGAGCACCTTGCGGTCGCGGGTGATGCCCGGCTCGTCTTCGACGATCGCCTGCTGGCTGCCGATGATCCGGTTGAAGAGCGTGCTCTTGCCGACGTTCGGCCGGCCGATGATCACGACCGTCGGCAGGTCGCCTGAAGTGTCGTCGGTGACGATCTCCGACAGGTCGCTGATCGCCTCGGCCGACAGGTCGAGCAGGTCCTCGGGGATGTCAGGAGTGGGTGTGCTCATGCGACCTCCAGGGCCGTGCGCAGCGCGATGCCGTCGGTCGGGACGACCTCGACGGGGCGGGGCAGGTCGCCGACCGCGACGCCGTCCAGGAAACGGCCGTCGTCGGACAGGCAGACGTCGGGCAGCAGATATCGATGACCGTGCGGTTCGGCCGCGAGGACACGGGCGAGGTCCTCGCCCGTGATCAGCCCGGTGACGCCCGTGTTGCCGCCGAAGAACTCGTTGACGACGGTCAGGACGCGCACGTCGGCGCGCCCGAGCGACTCGACGAGCGGCGTGATGACCGGCGCGCCGAGCGTGCCGGTGAGGATGGCGACCGGTGCGGTGCGGCTCGGCCGCAGCGCAACCGCGGTTGCAGCCGTGCCACCACTCGTGGACGCACACGCCGACCGGTGCAGGCCTGTGTACGCAGCAGGGTTCGGCGGGGCGTCGACCGCCGCGAAGAACCCGCGCCGGACGCCGGTCGCCTCCGCCGCGGCGCCGTTGAATTCCAGCTCGAACGTGCGGGCCATTCCGATGCCGTCCTCGTGCATCGGGAACCCGTCGTACCGTTCGGCGGCCGGGAACGGGCGCTGCGCCATCAGGTAGTACTCGTCAGCGGCGTAGACCATGCGCCTGCCGAGCGTCGCCTGGAAGATGTCCTGCCAGTCGGCGACCGTGTCGACGACCGCTTCGGCCTCGGCGAGCGTGTGGAAGCGCATCGCCGCCTCGGCGTTGAACTTCGAGATGCCGAGCGGCACGACCGCGACCGAATCGAGTTCCGGGTAACGGTCGAGGACGCCGGCCAGCGTGTCGTCGAGCACCGCGCCGTCGTTGACGCCGGGACAGACGACGACCTGCCCCTTCACCGCGATGCCGTGATCGAGCAGCGCCCGCAGCCATCGCAGGCTCATCCCACCGCGGGGGTTCTTCAGCATCTGGCTGCGGATCGTCGGGTCGGTGGAGTGGATGCTGACGTGCAGCGGCGACAGCCGCTCGGTGACGACCCGTTCGAGGTCTGCCTCGGTGAACCGCGTCAGCGTCGTGAAGTTGCCGTACAGGAACGACAGCCGGTAGTCGTCGTCCTTCAGGTACAGGCTGCGGCGCATGCCCTTCGGCAACTGGTAGATGAAGCAGAACTCGCAGTGGTTGTCACAGGTGCGGACCCGGTCGAAGACCGCACTCGACACCTCGATGCCCAGCGATGCGCCCGGGACCTTCTCGACGGTGAATGTCAGGTCGAGGCCGCCGCGGCCGACGTCGAGTTCGACATCGGCCTCGTCGGTCGCCAACTGCCACTCGATGATGTCCCGCGGTACGTCGCCGTTGACGCGCAGGATCTCGTCGCCCGCACGGACGCCGACCGCGTCCGCCGGTGACCCGGCAGCGACCGAGACCACGATCGGCGCGAGCGACCGCTTCGATGGCCCTGCCGCGACGGCTGGGTTGTCGGCGGTGTGCACGATTGACATGGATCGTGCAGGCTACCGGCAGGTTGCCGCGGTAGATTTGGGCCCGCATGACCACCGAGCGATCGTCGGCCGCCGAGCCGGAGCCGGAACCTCCGGCGAGCAGTGCGCCGTCTGCGGTCACGCAGGTGCTCCTCGCCGAGCCGCGCGGGTTCTGTGCGGGCGTCGAGATGGCGATCAAGGCCGACGCGGCGGAGGCTGTGGCACTGACCGACCGGCTGGAGACGCAGGCGCGCCGGCTCGCGGCGGCGCAGGCGGAGCTGGTGGATGTGATCGACCGCAAGGGCTTGCATCGGCGGGATGGGCACTTCTCGGCCAAGGTGATGGTGCGCCATGTGGCCAAGCTGTCGCCGGCCGAGGCGGCGGCTCGGGCCAAGGAGGCACGGGCGCTGCGGGACCTGCCGCAGGTGCGGGACGCCTATCGGCGGGGCGAGGTGGGGCGCTGTCAGG
>JAHEKY010000011.1:5104-48071 GCA_024644465.1 Ilumatobacteraceae bacterium
TCCGGCGAGCAGTGCGCCGTCTGCGGTCACGCAGGTGCTCCTCGCCGAGCCGCGCGGGTTCTGTGCGGGCGTCGAGATGGCGATCAAGGCCCTCGCATGGATGGTGCGAACGTTCCCTGCGCCGGTCTACTGCTACCACGAGATCGTGCACAACAAGCTCGTCGTCGACCGCTTCAAGCGGCAAGGCGTGATCTTCATCGACGACATCGACGATGCCGAGCCCGGCAGCCCGATCATGCTGTCAGCGCACGGCTCGCCGCCGGCGGTGCTCGAAGCTGCGCGGGCCCGCGGGTCGTACGTCGTCGACTCGGTGTGCCCACTCGTCACCAAGGTGCACCACGAGGTCAAGGTGCGCGCCGGGAAGGGTTTCCGGATCGTCTACGTCGGTCACGACGGTCATGAGGAAGCGGTCGGCACGATGGCGGTGGCCCCCGAGGCGATCGACCGTGTCGAGTCGGTCGAGGAGGTCGCCGCACTCGATGCGACCGAGCAACCCGTGGCGCTGCTCGCCCAGACCACGCTGTCCCATCGCGACTGGGAAGATGTCGCCGTCGCAGTACAGGACCGCTTCCCGGACGTGTGGACACCGGGCCGCAGCGACCTCTGCTTCGCGACGACGAACCGGCAGGCTGCGCTGATGGAACTCGCCCACCGCTGTGATGCGATCGTCGTGATCGGCTCGGAGAACTCGTCGAACACGAGGGCACTCGAGAAGCTCGCGCGCGAGGAGGGGTGCGAACGTGTCTTCCGGGTCAACGAGGCGAGCGAACTCCCGGACGACCTCGCCGGCGTGGTCGGCGTCACCGCCGGGGCGTCGGCACCGGAGGAACTCGTCGAGCAGGTCGTCGACGCGCTCGCCCCGGCGAACGGTGTCGAGCTGGTCAACATCACCGACGAGGACGAGTACTTCCCGCCGCCGCGCAACATCCGGGACCTGCAGTCGTCGGTCGAGACGGCGTCGACCGTGCTGCTCGGTGGCCGTTTGCTGGACCGACCGGTGATGGACGACCGCAACCTCGGAGCGAGCGACGTGCTCGCGGGCCTCTCGAACTGACTGTCTGATTCCCGGCGATCAGTTGCGCGGCACCTCCGCCCACGGCACGTCGCGGTCGACGCGCACGTCGCCCGGCAACCCGAGTACCCGCTCGCCGAGGATGTTCGCCATCACCTCGGTCGTGCCGCCCTCGATCGTGTTCGCTCGACTGCGCAGGAACGCCTTCTGCGCCGTGTCCGAATCCATCGCCGTCTCGGGCCGGACCATCTCGTAGCTGCCGTACAGCATTCCTTCGGCACCGAGCAGGTTGTTCACCTGGTTGTGGATGTCGATGTTGAGGATCGCACCGGCCATCTTGCCGATCGAACCCTCCGGCCCGGGATCGCCCATCTTCCGATTCTGATTCGCCCGGATGTTGGTCAGTCGCAGCACTTCGGCGCGGCACCACAGCTTCATCAGCTCGTCGCGCGCCGGAACGTCCTTTCGCTCGTCGGGCATCTCGCCCCACACCTTCGTCAGCGCGGCGATCGTGCCCGAACCACGGGCGGGCATCCCGCCACCGATCGACTGCCGTTCGTTCATCAGCGTCGTGAGCGACACCCGCCAGCCCTCGCCGGGCTTGCCGAGCATCTCGCGCTCGTGGATCCGCGTGTCGGTGAAGAACACCTCGTTGAACTCCGCCTCGCCCGTCATCTGGCGCAGCGGCCTGATCTCGACGGTCGGGTCGTGCATGTCGACGACGAACGCCGTGAGCCCCGCGTGCTTGACCGCCTGGGGGTCGGTGCGCACGACGAGCAGGCCGAAGCGTGACAGGTGGGCCAGGGTCGTCCACACCTTCTGGCCGTTGCAGACCCACTCGTCGCCGTCGCGCACGCCGGTCGACGACAGCCCGGCGAAGTCGGATCCGGAGCCGGGCTCCGAGAACAGCTGGCACCAGATCTCCTCGCCGGTGAACAGCGGGCGGAGATAGCGCGACTTCTGCTCGTCGCTCCCCCATGCGACGACGGTCGGGCCGCACATCCCGTGCCCGATCGGGTTGCGGTACATCGGGTTCGGTCCGCCGGCGGCGAAGATCCGCTCGTTGACCACCTTCTGCAGCTTGGGGTTGAGGCCGAGCCCGCCGTGGCCTTCGGGAAAGTGGACCCACGCGAGCCCGCGGTCGAACTGTTCACCGAGGAACGTCGTCGAACTCGTCGCGGCAGGCGGGAACCGATCGAGCAGATCGTCGACGAGGTCGGCGACGCGGGCGTCGTCCCCGGTGAGCGCAGTGGTCTCGATGGCGGTCATGTCCGCAACGTACCGATTCGCCCCGATCAGGGGCGAACGCGACGCCGTCGGGACCTCAGTTGAACATGGCGCTCGCGCTCGCGATCTCGTCCGCTTCGGCGATGGCGAGTTCGGGCACCGTGGCGCGCAGTTGCATCACCATCGCATACCGCACCTCGTCGGAACGCCGGGCGAACACTCCCTTGAGGTTGTTGAGCATGCGGATCACGATCGAGCGGTTCGACGCGGGTTCGAGGTACGAATCGCGCCAGTGCGCCTGACCCCGGGTGATCTCGTCGAACAACTCGCGCGCACCGGCGCGATCGAGCCGACGACCGCAGTGGAAGGGGTCGTAGAACGTCTCGTCGTCGGCCTCGTCGCGCACGAGGAAATGGGCGGGCATGCTCACGCCGACGAGCTTCACGCCGAGCCGTCGCGCGACTTCGATCATCAGGATCGAGAGGCTGATCGGGATCCCGGTTCGCGTTGCGATCACGCGGTCGATGCACGAGTTGCGCCAGTCGTAGTACGCGGTCTTGTTCCCGGTGAACCCGAGGTCGTCGAAGAGGTAGCGGCTGATCCCCTCCGCTGTCGGCGTCGGGCACTCGCCGGCGATCAGGTCGAGCGCGGCGAGCCACTCGATCTCGTCGAGGCCGCCCTGCAGCGCCGCCGCCATCGCCAGTGACGCCTCGTCCAGGGGTACGGCGTCGGCATCGCCGGCCATCAGTTCGGCGAATCGCCCCTGACCCATGAGATGACGGTATCGGTCGGCTACGTTCGCTCAACATGATTCCTGGCGCCCACCTCGCGACACACGGTGACAAGCCCGCGTTGATCATGGCGGGCTCGGGTTTCACGCAGACGTTCGCCGAACTCGACGCCGCCGCGAACCGCCTCAGCCGGTTGCTGCGTTCGGCGGGTCTGCAGCCGGGCGACCACGTCGCGATCTGCATGGAGAACCACGACCGGTACCTCGAGATCGTCTGGGGTTGCCACTATGCCGGGCTGATCTACACGTGCGCGTCGTCACGCCTGCAGCGCGCCGAGTTGGAGTACATCGTCAACGACTGCGGCGCCCGCGCGTACATCACGTCGAAGTACAAGTCCGACCAGGCCGCGCAGATCATCGGTGCAACGCCCGCCGTCGAACTGCGGTTGATGCTCGACGGCACGATCGACGGCTACGAGAGCTACGAGTCCGCGGTCGGCGCGCAGTCGGCTGCGCCGCTCGACGAAGCGCGAGTCGCCGGGTTGGACATGCTCTACTCATCGGGCACGACCGGGATGCCGAAGGGCATCGCCCGCGAGTTCCCGAACGAACCGCTCGAAACGTGGAACAACGGCGTGACCGCGCTCTCTCAGCTCCTGTTCGCGGTCGACGACACGAAGCGCTACCTCTCCCCCGCGCCCTTCTACCACGCGGCACCGCTGCGCTTCTGCATGTCGATGCATGCGCTCGGGGCGACGATCGTGGCGATGGAGAACTTCGACGCCGAGCGCTACATCCAACTCGTCGAGGAACATCGGATCACCCACAGCCAGGTCGTGCCGACGATGTTCGTGCGGATGCTGAAGCTCGCCGACTCGGTGCGGGCGAAGTACGACGTGTCGTCGCTGGAGTACGTGATCCACGCCGCCGCGCCGTGCCCGGTGCCGACGAAGCAGGCGATGATCGAGTGGTTCGGCCCGGTGATTCACGAGTACTACGCGGGCAGCGAGGGCAACGGCTTCGTGTACTGCAACAGCGAGATGTGGCTCGCCCATCCGGGCACGGTCGGGACGCCGATCAACTGCGTGCTGCACATCTGCGGCGACGACGGCGAAGAGGTGCCACAGGGGCAGTCGGGCACGGTCTTCTTCGAGGGCGGCGCCGAGTTCGAGTACCACAACGATCCGGAGAAGACGAAGAGCTCGCGCCACCCGAAGGGGTGGAGCACGCTCGGCGACGTCGGCTACCTGGACGAGGACGGGTTCCTCTTCCTCACCGACCGCAAGGCGTACATGATCATCTCCGGCGGCGTGAACATCTATCCGCAGGAGGCCGAGAACGTGCTGGTCACCCACGACAAGGTGATCGACGTCGCCGTGTTCGGCGTGCCGAACGACGAGTTCGGCGAGGAGGTCAAGGCGGTCGTCCAGCCGCGGACAATGCCCGCCGACGAGCAGGAGGCGGCTGCGCTCGCCGGCGAGTTGATCCTGTTCTGCCGCAACCAGCTCGCCGACGTGAAATGCCCCCGCTCGATCGACTTCCGCCCGGAGCTCCCCCGCCACCCGACCGGCAAGCTCTACAAGCGCCTCCTCAAGGACGAGTACTGGGCCGCCGCCGGCCGCTCGATCTGAGACAAAGTTGTGTCAGACACAACTTTGACGCTGATGGCAGACTGAGCGCTTGCCCTCGCACCCCTACCTCGACTCGCCGGGCCCGATCGCGTTCGCCCATCGGGGCGGGAACCGGGCGGCGCCGGAGAACACGATGGAGGCGTTCGAGCACGCCGTGTCGCTCGGGTACCGGTACCTCGAGACCGACGTGCACCTCACCGCGGACGGTGTACTGGCGGCGTTTCACGACGCCGATCTGACCCGGACCTGTGGCATCGAGCGGAACATCGCCGAGATGCGCGCCGCCGAGGTCGCGGAGGCGCGCATCGACGGGACACACGAGATCCCGCTGATGGAAGACCTCTTCCGGCGGTTTCCCGATGCCCGGTTCAACATCGATGCCAAGTCCGAGGCGTCGGTCGAACCGCTCGCCGCACTCGTGCGCGAACTCGACGTCGTCGACCGCATCTGCCTCGCATCGTTCAGCTGGCGGTCGCTCGCTCGCCTCCGCAAGCTGCTCGGGCCGCGCCTGCTGACGAACCTGAGCCCCCAGGAAGTGGTCAGCCTGCGGCTGCTCGGCCGGCTCCCCCACCGTTCTCCCCGCGCCGCGCAGGTCCCGATCCGCTCCGGCCGATTGACGATCATCAACGACCGGTTCCTCGCTTCGGCGCAGCGGGCGGACATCCCGGTTCACGTCTGGACGATCAACGACCGCCCGGAGATGGAGCGGCTGCTCGACCTCGGCGTCGACGGCTTGATGACCGACGACACCGAACTGCTGCGTGACGTCTACGCCGAACGAGGGCTCTGGACGGGCTGAACCCGTCGCCGCAGGGCCGACGCGAGCATCCAGAGGCCGGACGCCAGCATGCAGACGGCGCCGACCGCGCCGAGCACCACGCCCCACTCGGTTCGGATCAGCCCTGCGTCGGGGGCGAACGAGACGCCGGCTGCGACGCCCCCGACGTACATCCCGGAGCCCACGGCGAGACATCCGCTGAGCACGCATCGGCGCGCCCACGCCGCCACCGCTGCGCCGACGACGAGCAAGGGCACGAGTGGCCACAGCCGCGCCGCCCACCCGAACAAGCCGTCCTCGGCGAACCCGAGCCGCTCGGCGAGGTCGAGGAGGTCGAAGCTCGACCGGGTCGTCGCGCCGGACCGCAGCCACGGGGCGAACACGCCGCTCAGCACGACGCCGGCTGCCGCCGTCATCACGATGCTGCGCATCTGGTCCGCGGTGGGGGCCCGACCGGGCACAGCGCGCATTCCCGATCGTCGCACACGCGCGACGCGCTCATCCGTGTTCTGCTGGCGTTGTGATGCGGAAGCCGCAACGATCGGTCCACAGAACGGGGAGTGGTGGTGTGTCGGGCCTACCCGTCGAGCAACGCCTGCTCGAACGGGAACCGGCTGAGCAGCTCGGTGCCGGTCTCGGTGACGAGCACCTGCTGTTCGAGCTTGACGCCCTCCTTGCCGTCAGCAGCGCCGATGAAGCTCTCGACGCACAGCGTCATCCCGGGCTCGATCACGCCGTCGTACCCGGCAGCATCGAAGTCGGCGCGGTGGTAGAGGTACGGGTACTCCCCCGACATCCCGCAGCCGTGCGCGGACAGGTAATAGCGGTGCGCGTGGAACCGCTCGGGGATGTCCCACGCCCGTTGGGCGTACTCTCGGAAGCCGAGACCGGGCTCGATGACGGCGACGTTGTGCGCGACCTGTTCGTGCGCCAACCGATACAGCTCCCGCTGCGCAGCCGACGGCTCGTCGGGGCCGACGTGGAACGTGCGCGAGAAGTCGGCGTAGTACCCGTGGCAGCCGACGACGTCGGTGTCGAGCGCGACGAGTTCGTTCGGTTGGATCGTGCGCGCCGCCGTCTCCTGGAACCACGGGTTCGTCCGCGGGCCGGAGTTCAGCAGCCGCGTCTCGCAGTAGTCGCCATTGCCCGCGATCACGGCGCGATGGAGCACGGACCACAGTTCGTTCTCGGTGATGCCCGGCCGGATCGCGTCCCGCAGCTCGCCGACCGCGTGCTCGACCATTCGCAGCGACGCCCGGATGCACGCGATCTCGCCGTCCGACTTGATCGCCCGGGCCATCTCGACCGGTTCCTGCGCGTCGACGACCCGGAGACCGGTCGCCGCGAGGGCGATCGCTGCGCCGGCGTTGAATCGCTCGACACCGACCACGGGATTCGGCTCCGCGACGAGCGCCCGGATCGTCGCCGCGGTGTGCGCGGCCCACTCGCGCTCACGTGCCTCGATGTCGCCCCCGGCAGCGACGAAGCTCGCGGTGACCGCGAGCCGGACCTCGTCGACCGTGTCGAGCCCGTCGGCGAGGTGCTCACAACCCGTGAACTCGTGGAGGATCGATCGGTCGGCAGTCAGTACGAGGTACCTCGACGGAGCGTTGCGGGACGTGAACACCTGCATGTTGCGGGCACCCGTTGCGTACCTGATGTTCACGGCGTCACTCAGCACGACCGCGGCGATGCCCCGCGCCGCCATCTCGCCGCGGACGCGCTGCAAGCGGTACCGACGGACGGCCGCGAGATCGATGCCGTCACTCTCGGGGGCCGCATCGAGCAGCCCCGTCCACGAGCGGTCGCCATGCCAGTCGAGCGTCGTCACGGACCACATCATGACCCAGCCCGTTCACCCGCGCGACCCGCACATCCGGCGCCCCCGCCGTTCTGTGGACGTTGTGATGCGGATTCCGCAACGATCCGTCCACAGAACCGAGGGGCGGTACCACGACCGGCGCCCCCGCCGTTCTGTGGACGTTGTGATGCGGATTCCGCAACGATCCGACCACGGACCCGAGGGGGCGGGCGGGGCCCGGCGCCCTGCAACGTCCTATGGTCGCGCCGATGAGCGCCGCCAACCCTCCACGCAGTTCGGTCCGGGCCCCGTGCCACCTCGTGGCGACGGCGGACCACCTGGCGACCACGGCCGGCAACGAGATGTTCGCCCGGGGCGGCAACGCGGTCGACGCCGCGATCGCGTCAAACGCCGCGATCGCCGTGACCGGCCCGCACCTCTGCGGGATGGGTGGCGACCTGTTCGCCCTCGTCCACGTGGAGGGGTCCGACGGCGGTGAGGTTCACGCGCTGAACGCGGCCGGCCGCGCCGGGTCGGGCGCCGACGCCGAGGCGATGCGCGCCGAAGGTCTGACGGAGATGCCGTTCCGGCTCGACATCCGCTCGGTGACCGTTCCCGGTTGCGTCGACGGATGGCTGGCACTGCACGAGCGCTTCGG
Organism: Ilumatobacteraceae bacterium; assembly: GCA_024644465.1. Taxonomy (GTDB): domain Bacteria; phylum Actinomycetota; class Acidimicrobiia; order Acidimicrobiales; family Ilumatobacteraceae; genus Ilumatobacter_A. The sequence goes on from JAHEKY010000011.1 coordinate 12,942, forward strand.
TTCGCTCTCGCTGGACGTGGTGCTGGCACCCGCGCACCGTCTTGCCGCCGACGGCTTCCCATGCAGCCCCCTCCTCGCCGGCCTGGCGGACCGGCTCGACGCCGTCAGCCGCGCCAACCTCGCCGAACTGACCGAGCAGGCAACAACCACCGGCGCGCTGGTCCGCCGGCCCGGCACCGCCCAGGCCCTCGACGGCATCGCGCACAGCGGTCGCGACAGCTTCTACGGCGGTGAGTTCGGGGCGGGGCTGATCGAGTTGGGCGGCGGGTTGTTCAACGCGGGCGACCTCGCGACCTCGCAGGCGAATTGGGAATCGCCGCTGAGCGCCGACGCGTTCGGTGTGACGCTCCACACGATCGGGCCGAGCACGCAGGGCTACCTCGTGCTCGGTGCGAGCCGCCTCGCGGCGCAACTGCCGCTGCCGGTCGATCCCGGCGACGAGCGCTGGGCGCACCTGCTGATCGAGGCCGCGATCGCGGCGGGCCACGACCGACCGAAGGTGCTGCATGAACACGCCGACGGCGATGCGCTGATCGAGATGATCGACGGCCGGCTGGACCAGATCGACACCGAACGGGCGAGCGAGCGGTGGGCGCCCGACCGTGACGGCGACACCACCTATCTCTGTACGGCAGGGCGCGGCGGTGACGGCCGGATGATGGGTGTGTCGCTGATCCAGTCGAACGCGTCGGGGCTCGGCAGCCACCTCGTCGAGCCGCGCACCGGGATCAACCTCCACAACCGCGGGATGGGCTTCAGTCTCGAGGCCGGTCACCCCGCGGAGTTCGGGCCCGGTCGCCGCCCCCCGCACACCCTCGCGCCCGCGGTCGCCACTCGCGGCGGCGACCTCGTCGGCGTGTTCGGCACCATGGGCGGCGACGCCCAGCCGCAGATCCTGCTGCAACTGGCGGCGCGGCTCTTCCATCACGGCCAGTCCCCCGCGGCGGCCGTCAATGCCGGACGTTGGGCGCTGAAGGGCCCGGAGACCGGCTTCGACACCTGGCAGGCACCGGACGGTCCGCACGTCGCGATCGAGGGTCACGCCCCCGACGGGTGGGTCGAAGCGCTCGCGGCTCGCGGCCACCGCACCGCACGCGATGCCGCGTGGAGTTCCGGCTTCGGCCACGCCCACGCGATCGTCGTCGAGGACAACGGAACACTGGCGGGTGCGGCCGACCCGCGCACGGTGGTCGGCAGCTGCGCGGGTGCGTGAGGGGCCGGCGACTAGCGCAGGAGCGGCACGACTTCTTCGATGAACCGCGCCATCTGCTCGTCGGCCTTCTTGTACGGGTCGCCGAGGAGATGCGGGAAGATCGTCAGGTTCTCGAACCCGAGCAGGTCCTTGAGGAACTGCACCTCGGCCGCGACGTCCGCCGGAGTGCCGAGCAGGATCGTCTTGTTCTCGATCGACTCGTCGAGCGTCGGGATCAAGCCGGGTGGCGACGGCTTGCCGTCGGGGCCCATGTACCCGCGGCTCCAGCCGTACGGTCCGAGGAACTTCCAGAACTCGTCGTGGCCGGGCAGTGCCGTGGCGCGCGCCTCCTCCATCGTGTCCTCGATCCGCACGGACACGACGAGCATCCGCTTCTCGTGCGGCGCCAACTCGTGGCCGTCGTGGTGGGCGGCGTACGTCTCGCCGTACTTCTCCCAGAATCGCTTGATGAACGAGTAGTGCTGGTTCCAGAACACCGCGCCGTGCCCGACGACCGGCACGTAGTCGAGCGTCGGCGGTGACGTGACCGCCTGCCAGATCTCGTACGGGTACAACGGCCGAGGCACGAGCGTGAGGTGCTGCACGGTCGACCCGCGGTCGGGGATGCCGGGCAGCGGGACCTGGAAGTGCGTGCCGCTGAACGAGAACGTCTCGTTGTCGAGCGCCCGCCGCACGATCTCCATCGACTCCTCGAAGATCTCGCGGTTGAAGACGTCGGCCGCGGCTTGATCGGGGTTGTCCTGCGAGCCGATCGACACGCCCTTGTCGTTGAGGTGCAGCACCTCGCGCGGCACCGTGCCGCGTCCGACGCCGAGGATCGCGCGTCCACCGGACAGGTTGTGCAGCGTCGAGAAGTCCTCCGCGAGCCGCATCGGGTTCCACTGCGGCACGACGTTGAACATCGCACCGAGGCGCAGCGTTGTCGTCTGCGCGGCGATCCACGTCGAGATCATCATCCCGTTCGGGATCACTTCGTAGCCCTCGTACTGGAAGTGGTGCTCGGTCGTCCAGAACGAGTCGTACCCGAGCCGCTCGGCCTCCCGCGCCGAGTTGACATACTCGAGTGTCGCCTTCCAGCACTCCTCGTTCGAGTACCGGCGGTCCATCGGGTTGGGCAGGCCCGCACCGGCGTCGTCCATCTCGACGCCGCCGAAGAAGAATGCGCCCAGGTTCAGCGGTGACGTTGCACGATCGTTGCTGTCGGCCATGGCGTCTATGTTCGCGCACATGACGTCCGTGCTCCTGCAGGGAGCGCTCACCTACGACCCGGCCACCGACGAGGCGCCGCGCCGTCGCGACGTCCGGATCGTCGACGGGGTGATCCGCGAGGTCGGCCCGCTACCGACGGGCGACAGCGACGACGTCACCGATCTCGACGGTTACGTGCTGCTACCCGCGGCGGTCGAGCCGCATGCCCACCTCGACAAGGCGTTCCTCGCCGAGCGGATCGAGAACCCGACCGGCGACCTGATGGGAGCGATCCTGGCGATGCGGGAGAACCGCCATCTGCTGTCGGTCGTCGAGACCGTCGAGCGGGCCGAGCGGGCCGCGCGGCTGATGGCGGCGAACGGCTACCGGGCGGTCCGGACGCACGCCGACACGACGATCGAGCACGGGCTGCACAGCATCGAAGCGCTCGTCGAGGTGAAGCGGCGCGTGGCGGATGTCATCGATGTCGAGATCGTCGCGCTGTGCGGCTGGCCCGTGCTGGGGCCTGCGAACGCTCCGCAGCGCCAGTTGCTCGTCGACGCGCTGCAGGCCGGTGCCGACCTCGTCGGCGGGTGCCCGCACCTCGAGGACGGCGATTCGCGCGGCGCCACCGAGTTCCTGCTACAGACCGCGACCGATCACGGCGTCGGTGTCGACCTGCACACCGACGAGACGCTCGACCCCGGCGCGTGCGGACTCGCCGAACTCGCCGAGCTTGTTGCGTCCGGCTTCGAGCACCCGGTGACCGCCAGCCACTGCGTCAGTCTCGGGATGCAGCCCGAGGCGGTCCAGCGGGCGACGGCCGAGGCGGTTGCCGCGGCGGGCATCGGTGTCGTCGCACTGCCGCACACGAACCTGTTCCTCCAGGGTCGCGGCCGGGTGCCGATGCCGCGCGGGCTCACCGCGGTCGACGCACTTCGACGCGCCGGAGTCGCGGTCGCTGCCGGCGCAGACAACCTCCAGGACCCGTTCAACCCGGTGGGCCGGGCGTGCCCGTTCGAGACCGCCGGGTTGATGATCATCGCCGCCCACCTGTTGCCGGCCGAAGCGTGGGCATCGGTCAGCTCGGTCGCCGGGGCGGTCGTCGGCGCCGCGCCCCGCTCGATCGCCGCCGGCTCACCGGCGGACCTGCTCGCGGTGCGGGCGGCTACGCTCCGGGAGGCAATCGCGTTCGGCCCGGTCGATCGCATCGTGTGGCGCGACGGCACGCGCGTCGCCGAATGACAGCCACATGACACCAGCCAGCGACATGTCAGGAGACCAGCCGTTGCCCGTAGACGCCAGCGCCGCACCCGACACCGGCGCAGCACCGGTCGGCCACGCGCTCGAGTTCTCGAACCTGTCGATGGTCTTCCCCGACGGGACGCACGCCCTCGACGACATCTCGCTCAGCGTCGACCGCGGCGAGTTCGTCACGCTCGTCGGCCCGTCCGGCTGCGGCAAGTCGACGCTGCTGCGCATCGCGTCCGGTCTCGAACACCACACCGCCGGCGAGTGCCGCGTCGACCGCGACTCGATCGGCTACGTCTTCCAGGACGCAACGCTGTTCCCGTGGCGCACCGTCCGCCGCAACGTCGAGCTGATCGCCGAACTGCACGGCGTCGACGCCAAGTCGATGGCCCCGAAGGTCGACGAGTCGCTCGAACTCGTCGGGTTGAAGGAACACGAGACGAAGTATCCCAAGCAGTTGTCGGGCGGGATGAAGATGCGGGCCTCGCTCGCCCGGTCGCTCGTGCTCCAGCCGGACGTGTTCCTGTTCGACGAACCGTTCGGGGCCCTCGACGAGATCAGCCGCGAGCGGCTGAACGACGAGCTCCTCGCATTGTTCAAGGCGAAGGACTTCGCCGGGCTGTTCATCACGCACTCGATCGCCGAGGCGGTGTTCCTGTCGACACGGGTGCTCGTCATGTCGGCGCGCCCCGGCCGCATCATCGCCGACTACGACGTGCCGTTCGCGTACCCGCGTGAGCACGACATCCGCTACGACGCGGCGTTCGCCGAGCTGAGCGGCAAGATCTCCCACGACCTCCGGGGTGCGCACGAATGAGCGTGTTCGACGAGTCCGGTGCCGTTGCCCACGTCAGTCCCGGTCGCTCGACCGATGTCGCCGTCGTGCCCCCGGTTGGGCCCCCCGGCGAGGGGATGCGCCGATTCGTCGGCCCCGGTGTCGTCTTCGCGCTGTTCGTCGGCTTCTGGTACTTCACGCACCACGTGCTGATGTCCGACGCCCGCAAGTTCCTCGTGCCCCCGCCGCACCACGTGCTCAACGATGCGTTCTTCACCTGGGACATCCCCCGCGGCACCGGCGGATCGCGCACCGGCGGCGGGCTCAGCCGCAATCTCGAAGGCCTGTGGTCGTCCACCCAGGTCGCCGCGCTGGGGCTGCTGATCGCGATTCTGATCGGTTTGGCCCTGGCGACCGCGATGAGCCAGGCGAAGTGGGTCGAGAACGCGTTCTACCCGTTCCTCGTCGCGCTGCAGGCGATGCCGATCCTCGCGTTCGTGCCGCTGATCGGGGCGCTGTTCGGCTTCGACTTCTGGTCGCGGGTGCTCGTGTGCATCATGATCGCGCTGTTCCCGATCGTGGCGAACACGCTGTTCGGGCTGATCTCGGTCGAACGGGGCTATCACGAGCTGATGAACCTGCACGGCGCGTCACGGTGGACGAAGCTGCGCAAGCTCCAGTACCCCGCCGCGATGCCGTCGATCTTCACCGGGCTGCAGATCTCCGCGGGGCTGTCGGTCGTCGGCGCGGTCGTCGGCGACTTCTTCTTTCGCCAGGGAGAACCGGGCATCGGCCGCCTGATCAACACGTATCAGAACTCGAACGAGACCGAGCAGATGTACGGCGCCGTGATCATGTCGGCACTGCTCGGTATTGCGGTCTTCCTGGGGTTCGGCATCCTCGGCCGGCGTGTCGTCAGCCACTGGCACGAGACCCGCAACGCCTGAAACACGATGTTCACGTACGCGTCGCGGCGAACCGACGGGATTCCTCTAGTGTTTCGCGCGCCGGCGTGAACGCACCGGCCAATCACCAACGACTCCAGGGGGAGACACCACTCTCATGCGACGCACTCGCTTGACACACCTGGCCGCGCTCGGCGCCGCCACCGCACTCACGCTGGCCGCATGCGGCAGCGACGACGAGACCCCGGCCGCCACCGACGCTCCGGCGGCGACCGACGCTCCGGCGGCGACCGACGCTCCGGCGGCAACCGATCCGGCCGGTGGCGCCGTCGACCTCTCAGGCGTCTGCCCCGAGACGATCGTGATCCAGACCGACTGGTTCCCGGAGGCGGAGCACGGAGCGCTGTATCAAATGATCGGCGACGGCGCCTCGATCGACTCCGACAAGAAGACGGTCACCGGTCCGCTCGTGACGAGCGACGGCCCGACCGGCGTGAACCTCGAGGTCCGCACGGGTGGCCCGGCGATCGGCTTCCAGCAGGTCGTGCCCACGATGGCCGCCGACACGAACATCACGTTCGGCTACGTGCTCACCGACGAGGCGATCGAGAACTACCCGGACAATCCGACGACCGCGTTCGTCGCACCGTTGGAGATCAACCCGCAGATCATCATGTGGGACCCGGCCACGTACCCGGACGTCGCGACGATCGCGGATCTGAAGACCGCCGACGACGGCAACGGCGTGACGATCCGCTACTTCGAGAGCGGCGCCTACATGCAGTTCCTGCTCAGTGACGGCCAGGTCGACGACAGCCAACTCGACGGCAGCTACGACGGTGGCCCGGCGGTCTTCATCGCCGAGGGCGGCAAGATCGCCCAGCAGGGCTTCGCGTCCGCAGAGCCGTACAACTACGAGAACGTGTTCGAGGACTGGGCCAAGCCGGTCGCGTTCGAGCTGATCCACGACGCGGGATGGCAGACCTACGCCGCACCGCTCGCCGTGCTCGACTCGAAGAAGGCCGAGCTGACCGACTGCATGCGGGCGTTCACGCCGATCGTGCAGCAGGCGGTCGTCGACTACGTGGCGAACCCCGGCCCTGCGAACGAACTGATCGTCGAGGCGGTCAATGCGTACAACGACTTCTGGGTGTACGACACAGCGCTCGGCCAGTGGTCGGTCGACCAACAGGTGTCGCTCGGCCTCGTCGGCAACGGCCCCGACGACATCGTCGGCAACTTCGACGAGGATCGCCTCGCCGGCTTCATCGAGGTCGCCGCACCGGTTTTCGGTGTCGACGGCCTGACGCCGGCCGATCTGATGACGAACGAGTTCATCGATCCCAGCATCGGTTTGTGATCCGTCGCCGGGCTGCGACGGGCTTCAGACCTGCGGTCTGGCCCGTCGCCGTCCGGCCCCGGGGCGGCTTCGCCGCCTCAGCGCCTCCGGCGCTGTCCCAAAGTCCTCGGGCTGACGCCCGAGCGGTCGCCTACGGCGCCCGAAGGGAGCACGCAACCCGTCACTGCATCGGGAGTTCGAAGGCGGCGATCTCGCGGAGCGCGGCGCAGAACGCTTCGACGGCGCCGTCGAACAACTCCCTGCCGCGCTCTGCCGTGGCGGTCGTCGGATCGCCGATGTGGCCGCCGGGCCCGAAATCGTTCGACAACCAGCCGAACGCGACGCTGCCTCCGAATCGCACGTGTTCGTTCGACGCGAGCGACGCCGGGACGTTGCGCGTCGCGCTCGCCATGTCGACGAGTTCAGGTGCGAGATGCAGCAGCAGCGACGTCTCGTCCGTGCCGGCGTGAATGCCCATCCCGAGTTCGTCGGCGGTCGACTCGCCACCTTGGTCCGGTGGCACGCTCGGGTGGGCCAGGAACGTCATCAGGCCGTGGGCGAGCCGCAGCTCGCGGTTGGCGGCGCCAACGAGCGCCGAGTTGCCGCCATGACCGTTCATGAACACGAGCTTGCGCGACCGGGTCCGTGCGACGCACCGGCCGATGTCGTCGAGCACGGCGAGCAGAGTCGTCGCCGACAGCCAGATCGTTCCCGCCGACCAGGCGTGCTCGTTGGACTTGGTATACGCGAGCGACGGCAACAGCCAGACGTCGAGTTCCTCGCCGACGCGATCGACCGCGCCCTGCGCCACGCGTTCGGCGATCAACAGATCGGTGTTGAACGGCAGGTGCGGCCCATGCTGCTCGATCGCGCCGAGCGGTTGGACGAAGATGCTGCTGTCGGTGATCAGGCGGTCGATGTCGGGGGCGCGGAGTTCGGCGAGAAGTCGGGAGTCGGATGCCACGGCGCAACGTTACGTCGTCGCTGCGATCGTGGGGCAGACTGACCCCGATGGCGAGCGCGCATGGCGACGACTACGACGCGATCGTGGTGGGCGCCGGTCACAACGGGCTCGTCACCGCGGCCTATCTCGCACGCGCCGGGATGCGCACGTTCCTGCTCGAGGCGCGCTCGATCGTCGGGGGCACCGCAGCGAGTGAGCCGTTCGCCGGCGCGACGGTCAACATCTGCAACTGCGACCACCTGACGTTCCGGACGACACCGGTGTCCGAAGAGCTCGCGCTCGCCGACCACGGCCTCGTCTATCTCGACGTCGACCCGGCGCAGCACAACATGGCGTGGGACGGGACAGCGCGGACCGCGGCATGGACGATTCATCACGACGTGGACGCGACGCTCGGGTCGCTTCGGCGGCACGTTCCCACGGCCGTCGACGGGTACCGCCGCTACATCCGGGCGGCCCGGCCCGCGGTCGAGATGGTCCTGGCCGCGGCGGCCGAGCCCCCGACGCTGCGTGGTCTGACGCGACTGGCCCTGCAACGGCGTTTCGCCGGCTCGCCGACGCTGCTGCGGTGGTCGCGCCGGAGCGCGGCCGACGTGCTCCGTTCGTTCTTCACGGACGAGGAGGTGATGGGCCCGGCTGCCGTGACCGGACCGATGGTCTGGGGGATGTCGCCGGAGGCGCCGGGAACCGGGCTCGGCGCGCTGACCCACGCGATCCGTCACGTCGGCACGGTCGGACGGCCGGCCGGCGGGAGCGGGCGGTTGCCCGACGCGCTGCTCGCTGCATTCGTCGCGGCCGGCGGGATGCTGGCGACCGACAGCGAAGTCGACAGTGTGCTCTGCGAAGGCGGCGCGACGCGCGGGGTGCGCCTCGCCGACGGCACCGAGCACCTCGCGCCCGTCGTCGTGTCGGCGTGCAACCCGCACGACACGTTCCTCCGTTGGTTGCGCGACCCGCCGGCCGCGGCCGGCGACATGATCCGGCGGTGGCGGGCGATACCCCACGCGGCGGGATACGAGTCGAAGATCGACGCGGTGCTCGCAACAGCACCGCGACTGCGCGGCGACGATCGCCCGCTCGGGCCGACGACCGTGATCGCTCCCCCGCTCGCCGACATCGATCGTGGCGCGGCGCTGATGCGTCGCGGCGAGATCCTCGACCGCCCGGGGATGCTCGTCAACGTCCCCAGCCTGCTCGACCCGGCGATGGCACCGGCCGGGCGGCACGTATTCAGCCTCGAAGCGTTGTTCACGCCGTACGCGTTCCGTGGTGGATGGGCCGATCGCACGGAGCCGCAACGGTGGCTCGAGGCGTTCGCCACACTGTGCGAACCGGGTTTCCTCGACTCGATCGTCGAGTGGCGGGCGATGACCCCCGACGTGTACGAGCGCGAGTTCCACCTGCCGGAGGGCCACGCGACGAGCTTCGCCGGCGGGCCGCTCGCCGCGTTCCGGAACCCGAACCCGGAGCTGACCGCCTACGAGACCGCCGTCCAGGGCCTCTACATCACCGGCGCCGCGACGTTCCCGGGCGCGGGCGTGTGGGGAGCCAGCGGCCGCAACTGCGCGACCGTCGTCCTCGCCCGCCACGGTTGAGCGTTAGATCTGGTGCCTGGCACCAGATGTAACGGAGGTAACGCCGACCGGTGGAATATGGGGAACGGGTGTACGGTTGAACCAACCATGACCACCGGATCACTCAATCTGGGCCGGTACCTCGGAATTCCCGTCCGGGCCCACTGGAGCATGGCGCTGATCGCCCTGCTGTTCGGCAGCAGCTTCGCCGTCGACCTCGGCGTGATCCCCGGGCTCGTCGTGACGTTCGCCATCTTCGTCTCGATCCTGCTGCACGAGTTCGGCCACGCACTGGTCGCTCGTCACTACGGCGTCAACACCGAGTCGATCGAACTCTGGGCGCTCGGCGGTGTCGCCCGTCTCGACCGCGAGTCGCCCTCGCCGAGGGCCGACGGCCTGATCGCCGCGGCCGGGCCCCTCACCAGCCTCGTGCTCGGTCTCACAACCTTCGGATTGGCGCTCGCATTCAACTCGAACGCGCTCGCCTGGATTGGTGTCCTCAACCTCTTCCTCGCCGCGTTCAACATGCTGCCCGGCGCACCGCTCGACGGCGGGCGCGTCCTACGCGCGTTCCGATGGGCGCGCACGGGCAACAGGTACCGGGCGATGCGCGACGCCGGGAACGCCGGGCGCGTGCTCGGTTGGTCGATGGCCGGTCTCGGTCTCGTGCTGATGTTCAACGGGATGCCCGGCATCTTCGTGCTCGTCACTGGCGTGTTCATCGCGATGAACGCCCGCGCCGAGATCATGGCGTCCTACATGGGCGAGCAGCTCGACGGTGTCAAGGTCCGCGACCTCACCTGGTTCGGCATCGCCCAAGCCGGCACCGACATGGACGCCGACTCGATGATCTACCAGCGGCAGCGGCTCGGCGATGCCGGCGCGGTCGCGGTGCTCGGCGATGACGGCGAGCTCGACGGACTCGTGCTCGAGGATCAGCTGTGGGCGATCCCGACCGAACGGCGGGCGATGGTCATGCTGACGCAGTTGATGACCCCGTTCTCGACGCTCGCCAAGGCGTCGCCCGACGAGGATCTCGCTTCGGTGCTGCCGCGGCTCAACCCCTTGCGGCCCGTCGTCACGGTGTGGAGCGGCGGAGAGTTGCTCGGCATCGTCCCGCCGAAGCGCCTCAAGGACCGCCTCACCGCGGCCCACCACCAGGCTTTTCCCCGCTGAGCGCGGGAGTCAGACGAGCCCCCTCAGGCGTCCTTGACCGCCCATGCCCGTTTGGCGACCGGTTCCTTGTCGCTCCACGGGAAGTTGATCCACTGGTCGGTGCGCTTCCACACGTAATCGCACTTCACGACGCTGTGTGGCTTTTCGTAGATCACCGCCGTGCGGACCTCACCGACCTTGCCCTCGCAGAAGTCCTCGACCGACTTCAGCGTGTGGCCGGTGTCGGCGACGTCGTCGACGATCAGGATCTTGCCGTGTGACAGATCGACGAAGTCGGGTGCCGGCGGGAGGATCCGGGGTACTTCGAGGCGCTCGTCGACGCCGGTGTAGAACTCGACGTTCATCGTGTAGACGTTCTTGATCGACAGGGCGTAGCCCATCGCGCCGCCCGGCAGCAGCCCGCCGCGGGCGATCGCGAGGATCATGTCCGGCTCGTACCCGTCGTCGGCGACCATCTGCGCCAAGTCTCTGGTGGCCTCACCCACCATGTCCCACGTCATGATCTCGCGCACCTCAGCCATGACGTCGGAACCTACACCGGCAATCGCACTCCCCCCGCCATCTTCCGGTGAGAGGTGAGAGGACCTGTCGCACCGAACTCTCACCGGAACGAATCGCCTCAACCCTCCGGTGAGATCTGGGCGGACCCCCGCCTCTCACCTCTCACCGGAAGGGTTGGGGTGGGGTGGGGTGGGGTGGGGTCAGAGGCAGATGTCGCCGGGGCGGACCGGCACTCGGTCGAGCGGGCGGTCGATGCCGGCCTGCTGCAGCGCGTCGCGGATGGCGGCGACGACCGCGGGGGTCGACGAGATGCACGGCGGCTCGCCCACGCCCTTCGCGCCGAGCGGGGCGTACGGGTCAGGCTGTTCGATCAGCGTCGCGACGACCGGCGGCATGTCGAGGAACGTCGGCAGCAGGTAGTCGGTGAAGTTGCCGTTGCGGATCACGCCGTCGATCTGAATGATCTCCTCCATCACCGCGAGGCCGAGGCCCTGGGCGATGCCCCCTTCGATCTGGCCGATCACCGACAGCGGGTTCAACGCCCTCCCGACGTCCTGCGCCGTCGCGATCTGGACGACCTTGACGAGGCCCAGTTCGGGATCGACGTCGACGACGGCGCGGTGGGCGACGAACGCGAACGCAGTGTGCGGGCTGCCCTGGCCGTTCTCGTCGAGCTCGGTTGTCGGTGCGTGGTGGTACTCGGCGGTCTCGTCGAAGGTGGCTCCGGCGCACGCCTCGGCGACGTCGCCGCGCCACCCGCTGACACTGTCGACGATGTCGGTGCCGTCGATCGTCAGGGCGGCCGGATCGAAGCCGTTCTCCTCGGCGACGTGGTCGAAGATCTTCGACCGGACAGCGAGACACGCTGCGTTGACCGCGCCACCGCTCATCCAGGTCTGCCTCGACGCCGAAGTGGAGCCGGACGAACCGATCTGGGTGTCGATCCGGTCGAGGCGCACGTCGTCGACGCCGAGCACCGTGCGGGCGATCTGCGGGGCGAGTGTGACGAACCCCTGGCCGACCTCGGCCGTCGCGAACTTGAGCGTCACGACGCCGTCCGTGAAGCGGCAGCGGGCAGTCGAATAGTCGTCGAACGCCTCGGAGTACATCAGGTTCTTGATCGACACGCCCCAGCCGATGCCCCGCACGATGTCGCCGGCGTCGGCGGTCCGCCCGGCACCACCCGGCAGCTTCATCACGTCGGCGGACCCGTCGGGCATCGGTGCGCCGCCGACGGGCTCGTCCGGCAGCGGCAGCGCCGCCGTCTCGCGGATGCATTCCTCGACCGGCGCAACGTTGAGCACCGGTTGCCCGGTGATCAACGTGTCGCCGGTACGCATCGCGTTCAGGACCCGGATGTCGACCGGATCGATGCCACATGCGGCGGCGAGCTTGTCCATCTGCGACTCGTAGGCGAAGCACGCCTGCACGGCACCGAAGCCGCGCATCGCCCCGCACGGCAGGTGGTTGGTCCGCACCGCCCAGCCGTCGACGACCGCGTTCGGGCAGCGGTACGGGCCCTGGGCGAGCGTGATCGCGTTGACGAGCACGGCCGACGACGTCGACGCGTACGCCCCGCCGTCGAGCACCGTCTTCGACTCGATCTTGACGATCTCGCCATCGCTCGTGGCGTGATGGCGCATCCAGATCGTCGCCGGATGACGGTGAACGTGGCCGATGAAGCTCTCCGCCCGGTTGTACGCCATCCGTACCGGCCGACCCAGCCGCAACGCGAGCAGGCAGGTGTGCACCTGGAGGCTGATGTCCTCGCGGGCGCCGAAGGCCCCCCCGACACCGCCGAGCACGAGGCGGACGGCGTCCTCCGGCAGCCCGAGGCAGGCGGCGATCTGCGTGCGGTCCTCGTGGAGCCACTGTGTCGCGATGTGCAACTCGACGCCCTTCGCTCCCGGGTCGGGGATCGCCAGCGCCGCTTCGAGGCCGAGGAACGCCTGGTCCTGCATGCCGATCTCGTACGTCCCCTCGACGACGACGGCACCGGTGACGTCGGGGTCACCGTGGATGATCCGTTGGTGACGGATCACGTTGCCGTCCGGATGGATCGGTGGGTGGTCGCCGGCGATCGCCGCCTCCGCGTCGAGCAGTGGGTCGAGCACCTCGTACTCGACGGCGAGCGCCGCCAGCGCACGCCGGCAGGTCTCGGGGTGGTCGGCGGCGACGGCGGCGACCGGTTCGCCGACGTACCGGACGACGTCGCTCGCGAACACGGGCTGGTCCTGGCTGATCAGGCCGTAGTTCATCTGCCCGGGTACGTCGTCGGCCGTGATCACCGCATGGACGCCGTCGATCTGCCAGGCCCCGGCAGGGTCGATCGCGACGATCCGAGCGTGCGGGTGCGGCGATCGCAGCGTCGCGCCCCACAGGCAGCCGTCGGCGGAGATGTCCGACGAGAACTCGAACGTGCCCTGCACCTTCTCGATGCCGTCCGGCCGGGGCGGCGACGTGCCGAGCGCGCCGTGCCGGGCGATGTCGGCCGGTCGCTCGATGATGCTCATGACGACAGCTCCACGCGGGCGACGGCCACCCGCTGCACTGCGTCGATGATCCGTCCGTAGCCGGTGCAGCGACAGACGTTGCCGGCCAGTTCCTCACGGATCTCGGTGTCGGACGGCACCGGTGTCCGGTCGAGGAGGTCGTGCACTGCCATGATCAGCCCGGGCGTGCAGAACCCGCACTGCACGGCGCCGGCATCGACGAACGCTTGTTGGACGTCGCTCGGTGCGTCCGGCGGCGCGATGCCCTCGACGGTCACGATCTGCTGCCCGACCGCGCTCGCCGCCATCACGAGGCAGCTGCACACGAGGTCGCCGTCGACGACGACGCTGCACGAGCCACACTCCCCCTGCTCGCACGCGCCCTTCGCGCCGACGAGACCGAGCCGGTCGCGCAGCACGTCGAGCAGGCTCTCGCCGAGCCAGGAATCGGTGACGTCGCGCCGCTCACCGTTGACGTGCAACGAGAAGATCTCCATCTCGCTCATCTCGTCGCGCCCGCAGGGTCGACCGTGAGCGCCCGCTGCGCGAGCCGGCGGGCGAGGACGCCGACGGCATGACGCCGGTACTCCGCCGACGACCGGTGGTCGGTGATCGGACGGCTCGCGGCCGACACCAGCGTGGCGAAGCGGGCGAGATCCGGGGCGGCGACGGCCATCGACGCCCAATCGATGCGTTCGGAGAGGTCAGCCTCGGCCTCCGGGCAACGCAGGATCGTCGGACCGACCGAACCGAGCGCGACCCGCACGGTGCGGGCCGCCCGATCCAGGACGACGCACGCGCTGGCGATCGCGATCACCATCGCGTTGCGGACGCCGACCTTCGCGTAACCCTGCCACCCGTCGACGACCGGCAGCGTCACCTCGGTGATCAGCTCTCCCGGTTCGATCGCGGTCCGCTTGACGCCGACCATGAAGTCGAGCACCGGCAGCGATCGTGTGCCGCGCACTGATGCGAGCGTGACGGTCGCGTCGAGCGCGGCGAGCACCGGGAGGCCGTCGCCGGCCGGTGAGCAGGTGCCGAGGTTGCCGCCGAGCGTGCCGGCATTGCGGATCTGCGGCGAACCGACCGTGCGCGATGCCTCGGCGAGCGCCGGGATCAGCGCCGCGACCGACGGATCCATCAACTCGGTGTAGGTGACACACGCACCGATCGTGACGGTGCCCGAGGCGGGGTCGTGTCGCCACGACCGCAGGTCGGGGATCCGGTTGACGGCCAGCACCGGGCCGGCCGGCCGGCGGTGGCCGTCGTTGATCTCGACCATGGCATCGGTGCCGCCGGCGAGCAGGGTGGCCTCGCCGTGTTCGGCGAGCATGGATGTCGCCGCCTCGATCGTGGTCGGGATCAGTACGGGCATGGTGCTGACTGTACAAACCGTTCACCGGCGCGTCGATCAACGCGGACAAGTTGTGTCTGACACGACGTTGTCATTCGACGACGATGTCGTCGAGGCCCTCCTCGGGCTCGGGATAGCGCGGGTCGATCTCGTCGAGGTGGTGGCGCAGGATCTTGGCGATGCACACGTTGCGGACCCACTTGCGGTTGGCCGGCACGACGTACCACGGCGCGTCGTCGGTCGACGTCTTCTCGATCGCGTCCGTGTACGCCTCCATGAAATCGGGCCACAGCGCTCGGTCGTCGAGGTCTCCCGCTCGGAACTTCCAGCGCTTGTCGGGCCGGTGCAGCCGCTCCTCGAACCGCTCCTTCTGCTCCTCCAACGAGATCTGCAGGAACACCTTCACGACCGAAGTGCCCTCGTCGGTCAGCAGCTGTTCGAAGTTGCGGATGTGGTCGTACCGGCGCCGCCACACCTTGGCCGGCACGAGGTCCTTCACGCGGACGACGAGCACGTCTTCGTAGTGCGATCGGTTGAACACGCCGATCCGCCCGTCGGCCGGGGCGTGGTGGTGGATCCGCCAGAGGTAGTCGTGGGCTCGTTCCTCCTCGGTCGGGACGCCGAACGGGTTGACGTCGACGCCGGCGGGGTTGAGCCCGCTGAACACGCTGCGGATCGTGCTGTCCTTGCCGGCGGCGTCCATCGCCTGGAGGACGAACAGCAGCGAGTTCGACCCGTCTGCGAACAACCGCTTCTGGAGGTCGACGAGCGCGTCCATCTCCGCGGCGAACACCTCGGCGGCACCTTCCTTGTCCCAGCCGAACGTCTCGCCGGGATCGCGCCGGTCGAGATCGGCGGGGCCGTCGACGCGCAGCGCCCTGAGCAACTCCTTCGTCGACGGGTTGTCCGGGCTGGTACGTGGTCCCATCGGCGTCACTCTTGCAGAAACGGGCAGTGCCGGCAGCTGGAGTCGCAGCACTCACCCCGCTGCGCGAGGAACGTCGCGGTGAACACGCTCAACCCCGTCACCGGGTCGAGGTAAGTCGGCAGGTGCCGCTCGATCGCGGCTCGGTGGCGGGCGAGGATCGCGTCGCGCTGCGGGTGCGACGAGTTCAAACGGCCGGCCGCCGGCTCGCCACGCCAGCCCGGTCGCAGTTCCGCGCCGCCGTGTGCCACATCGGAATTGTCGCGCAGCGGCAACGAGGTGACGGTTCGGTTGCGATGGTCAGCAATTATCCGCCCGCGTTGAAGATGGCGCCATCGACTCGTCTAGTGTCCGCATGCGTGACGACAGTCACGACCATCGACCACGACCATTGGGGGAATCCGAATGACGACACGATCGTCTCGTAGTGCAACGAAGCTCGCCATGGGTGCGCTCGTCTCCTTCGCGCTCGTTGCTGCGGCGTGTGGCGGCAGTGACGACAACGGCGCGTCGCCTGGCACGGATGCCCCGAGCGTGACCGAGGGCGACGCCCCACCGGACACCGAAGGCGACGCCCCACCCCCGACCGAAGGTGATGCTCCGGAGAGCACGGTCGACCCAGGGGTCGTGATCGACGAAGACGATGTCGTCGAGGACGACACCGGTCCGAAGCCGGGTGGCACGCTCCGTTACGGCCTCGAGGCCGACGTCAACGGAATCAACCCGACGAGCTCCTCACTGTCGTCGCCCGGTTTGATGATGTCGAACGCTGTGTTCGACACGCTTGCGGTGTGGACACCCGAGGGCAAGGCCGTGCCGTTCCTCGCCGAGTCGATCACGCCGAACGACGACTTCACGGTGTGGGATGTCAAGCTGCGCCCGGACATCACGTTCCACGACGGCACGCCACTCAACTCCGAGGCGATCGCCGTGAACTTCGAGGCGCAGCGGGCCGACCCGCTCGTCGGCCTCGCCGTCAAGCCGTTCTACCCCGAGGAGGGCGCGACCGAGATCGTCGACGACCTGACGATCCGGTTCAACCTGCTGGAGCCGAACGCCGTGTTCCCCGGGGCGCTCGCCAGCCAGCTCGGCTACGTCGCCTCGCCGACGTGGATCGCGGCGGCACTCGAGGACCCGAACCTCAACCAGGCGCCGGTCGGCACCGGGCCGTTCATGTTCGACAGCCGCTCCCAGGACTCGACGACACGGTTCGTCCGCAACGAGTCGTGGTGGAACGGCGACGTCTGGCTCGACGCGATCGAGTTCGTGCCGGTGACCGACCCGGACACCCGCACCGACCTGCTGCTCCGCGGCGAGTTGCAGGCGATCCAGACGACCAACCCGGCGTCGGTCGGCGACTTGATGGACGAGGACTCGATCCAGAACATCATCGATGAGACAGGAGAGGAGTCGTTCGCGATGATCAACTCCTCGGTCCCGCCGTTCGACGACATCCGCGCTCGTCAGGCGATCACGTTGGCGACGCCGCTCGACAACTATCGCAATCTGATCAACCTCGGCATCGCCCGCGGGGCCGATCAGGGCTTCATCCCCGAGTCGGCGTACTACAACCCGGACGTCGTCCAGGAGGGCGATGATCCCGAGGGTGCGCAGGCGCTCGTCGCCGAGTACTGCGCCGAGAAGGGCGCGGAGATCAACACCGTGCTCGGGGAGACCGCGACCACCTGCACCGACGGCAAGATCAACATCGAGTTGCAGTACTCCGGGCCCGCCGTCGTGCAGACCCGGATCGCGGACATCCTGTCCGAGGGGTGGCAGGACAGCTTCAACGTCACGATCGACGAACTGCCGCAGGACGAGCACATCCTCCAGACGGCGCTCGGTCAGTACAACATCAACACGTGGCGCCAGTTCGGTGCCGTTGATCCGGCGCTCGACAACGTCTGGCTGATGTGCCGCACGGTGGGATTCATCTCGCTGAACTGGCCGAAGTTCTGCGACGAGTCACGTGACGCGATTCTGCTCGAAGCTCAGGCCATCACCGACCAGGCCCAACGCGAGGCGCTGTACAAGGAACTCGTCCAGAAGATCAACGACGACTACCTCTACATCTTCTTCAGTCACACGATCTGGGACAACGCGTTCGCCGAGAACGTCCGCGGCATGTGCGAGCACACCACCCCGGAAGGTGTGCCGATGCAGTGTGCGATCGGCGGCCGGACGTGGTTCCACGCGGTGTGGCTGGCGTAGTCGTCGCAGTACCGAGGGCTGAGGCTCCACTTCGATGAGGTACTGGCTGCAACGGCTGGGAGCAGCGCTCGCGCTGCTCCTGGCCGTCAGCATGCTCACGTTCGGCGCGATGAATCTGCTGGGCGACCCGCTGTTCAACATCCTCGGGCCGGCCGCCAGCGACACCTCCACCGAGGAGGGGCGCCAGATCATCGCGGACGCCAAAGCCGAGTACAACCTCGACGAGCCGCTCCCCGTGCGGTACGTCAAGTGGGGATCGGCATTCGTCACCGGTGACTTCGGCGTGCAGTTCAGCGTCGACGGTCAGCCGCCGGTGGCGGATCTCATCAAGGAGCGATTGCCGCGCACGCTGATGCTGCTGATCATGGCGCAGCTGATCGCGGTGACGTTGGCGATCCCGTGGGCGCTGTGGTCGGCGTCGCGAGCGGACAGTGTCGTCGACAAGATGTCCACCGCCACCACGTTCTTGTTCATCGCGCTGCCGAACTTCGCGCTCGCGGTGCTGATCAAATACGTCCTGTCGATCAAGTTCGAGATCTTCCCGCTGATCTTCAACGCGGCGGACCCGTTCTGGACGCGCGTCTGGCAGATGGTGATGCCCGCGCTCACGCTCGGGTTGCCGGCCGCTGCGGTGTACCAGCGTCTGCTGCGCACCGACCTGATCACCACGCTGCAGGAGGACTTCATCCTCACCGCGCGTGCCAAGGGGGTGTCGCGCCGCAACGTGCTGTTCAAGCACGCGCTGCGACCGTCGCTGTTCTCGTTCATCACGATCTTCGGCATCACCACCGGTGCGCTGATCGGCGGCGCCCTCGTCGTCGAGCAGGTGTTCATCATCCCCGGCCTCGGCAGCGCGATCGTCGAGGCGATCCTGCGTGAGGACTTCCCGGTCGTACTCGCGATCGTGATGCTCGTGACCGCCGCGTTCGTTGTGATCAACGTGATCGTCGACCTGGTCTATTCACTGATCGATCCGAGAGTGAGGGCGTCATGAGCGATGGTGTGGGGGTCGGACCCGTTGGCGTCGAGATGGCTGCGGGAATGGAGGCATCCGCCGGGGGCGCCGTCGTCGGCCTGTCGCAGGACGAGACGACGAAGCGCACACTCGGGATCGGTTTCTGGATCTCGATCACGTGGATCACGGTCATCGTCCTCGCCGCCGCGCTCGCGCCATGGCTCCCGCTCAAGGACCCCGATTCGAACTTCATCGCCGCCGGCGAGCGCCCGCCCTACTCTCCGAACGGCACGCATTGGTTCGGTACCGACCAGGACGCCCGCGACCTGTTCAGCCGCACGATCTGGGGCGCCCGGATCTCGTTGACCGTCGGGTTCGTGGCGATCGCGTGCGGCATGGTCTTCGGCGGGCTGCTCGGCATGATCGCGGGCTATTTCCGCGGCTGGTGGGACCGGGTCATTTCGTTCGTCTTCGTCGTGTTCCTCTCCTTCCCGGCGCTCGTGCTCGCCATTCTGATCACTGCGCTTCTGGAACGCAGCCTGCGGACGATTTCGATCACGCTCGGCATCCTGTCGATCGCCCCGGTCGGCCGGGTTGCTCGGGCGACGACGATCTCGTTCGCCGACCGGGAGTTCGTGCTCGCCGCGCGGACGCTCGGCGCGAGCCACCGCCGGATCATGATCAAGGAACTGTTGCCCAACGTGCTGATCCCGATGGGGGCACTGGCGCTGCTCGGCATGGCGGTCGCCGTCGTCGCCGAGG
The DNA here is from genome assembly GCA_024644465.1 of Ilumatobacteraceae bacterium. Taxonomy (GTDB): domain Bacteria; phylum Actinomycetota; class Acidimicrobiia; order Acidimicrobiales; family Ilumatobacteraceae; genus Ilumatobacter_A. Next base: position 32,527 of record JAHEKY010000011.1, read on the forward strand.
GCGGGCTCGCGTTCCTCGGATTGTCGGTCGAGAAGGGTTCCACCTGGGGCAAGATGATCCTCACCGGCGCCGGATCTCGCGACCTCCAGAAGGCGCCGTGGATCGCGTTTGCGCCGATCATCGTGCTCTTCCTGACCGTGCTCTCGCTGAACTTCGCGGGTGACCGGTTGCGGAGCTACTTCGACGTCAGGGAGACGGCGCTGTGACCACCGATCAGTCGATGCGCGTCGAGGCGGGTGCGGTCCTGCTGGAACTCGACGACCTGAAGACCCACTTCAAGACCGAGCGGGGTCTCGTACGTGCCGTCGACGGTGTGACCTTGAAGCTGCGGCGCGGCGAGTCACTCGGTGTCGTCGGCGAGTCCGGCTCGGGCAAGACGGTGCTGAGCAGGTCGATCATGGGCCTGCTGCCGAGCACGGCGGTGCGTCACGGCTCGGTGAGGTTCGCCGGCCAGGAGATCCAGGGCATGTCGTCCAAGCAGATGCGCCACCTGTGGGGCGCCGAGATGTCGATGGTCTTCCAGAACCCGCTCAACTCGCTCAACCCGCTGATGAAGATCGGCAAACAGATCGTCGAACCGCTGAAGCTGCACCTCGGCATGGACAAGGACAACGCCCGCGCGACGGCGGTGCAGCTGCTGCGCGACGTCCGGATCCCCGAGGCGGAGCGGCGCCTCAACCAGTACCCGCACGAGCTGTCGGGTGGCATGCGCCAGCGGGTCATGATCGCGATCGCCCTCGCGTGCGGGCCGACGCTGCTCTTCGCCGACGAGCCGACGACGGCGCTGGACGTGACCGTGCAGGCCCAGATCCTCGACCTGATCAACGAGCAGCGCCGCGACCGCGACATGTCGGTGATCCTCGTCACGCACGATCTCGGCGTCGTCGCCGGACACACCGACCAGATCGCGGTGATGTACGGCGGCAAGCTCGTCGAGTACGCGCCGACCAAGATCCTGTTCGCCGACATGAAGATGCCGTACACGAAGTCACTGATGCGCAGCATCCCGAAGATGGCCGACCCGAGCCACAGCCGGCTGGCGACGATTCCGGGGCGGCCCCCGGACCTCGTCAACCCGCCGAAGGGCTGCAACTTCGCGCCGCGCTGTGCCTACGCGCAGGACCGCTGCCATGTCGAGGAACCACCGCTCACCGAGGCGAAGGACGCCGGGCACGTGTTCGCCTGCTGGTATCCGGTCGGTTCGCCCGAGTTCGAGCGCAAGGACGCCGAACTCCAGGAACAGGGCATCATGCCGGCGGACTCGGCGGCGGTGTCCTGATGGCCGGCACCGGCAAGGCCCACCTGCGCGACGGCGACCGCGTGCTCAGCATCGAGGATCTCGTCGTCGAGTTCAAGGTCGGCCACGGCAACACGGTCAAGGCGGTGTCGGGGATCAGCTTCGACGTCCTGCGCGGGGAGACGCTCGGCATCGTCGGCGAATCCGGCTGCGGCAAGAGCACGACCGGCCGCGCGATCATGCAGATCCCGAAGCCGACGTCGGGGTCGATCGTGTTCGAGGGACGCGACCTCACGACGCTCAGCCACAAGGACGTGCGCGAGGCCCGCACGAAGGTGCAGATGATCTTCCAGGATCCGGTCTCGTCGCTGAACCCGCGGCGTTCGGTGCGCGACAGCGTGCTCGAACCGCTCGTGATCTGGAAGCGCGGCACCGCGGAGGAACAGTCGGCGTTGGTGGACGAGATCCTCGAATCGGTCGGCATCGACCCGAAGCGCGCCGCGGAGAGCCGACCGCATCAGTTCTCGGGCGGTCAATGCCAGCGCATCTCGGTGGCGCGTGCCCTTGCGCTCGACCCCACGTTGATCATCTGCGACGAGCCGGTGTCGGCGCTCGACGTCAGCGTGCAGGCGCAGGTCCTCAACCTGCTCGAGGATCTCAAGGAGAAGTACGGCCTGACGCTCGTGTTCATCGCCCACGACCTCGCGGTCGTGAAGAACATCAGCGACCGTGTCGCGGTGATGTACCTCGGCAAGCTGTGCGAAGTCGCGTCCAGTGACGACCTCTACGCCCGCCCCGCGCATCCGTACACGAACGTGCTGCTCGACTCGATTCCCGAACCCGACCCGAACGCGGACCACACCGTCGGCCGGATCATCGGTGAGCCACCGTCGCCGGTCGCTCCCCCGGCGGGCTGTCGGTTCCACCCGCGCTGCCCGAACGCGGACGATCTCTGCGCCCGGGAGGAGCCGCAGTTGCGCTCGATGGGAGCCGGCCACTTCGTCGCCTGCCATCACCCGGTCGAGACACCGGTCGCGCTGTCGGCGGACTGACCGCGGCGCCCCCGGGCCACCGCGGTCGACGCCCGCCGGACTGCTACGTTCCAGACGATGCCCACGTTGAGCCACCACCTCGTGCGCGAACGGTTGATCGACATCGGGTCGACGTTGTCCTGGTACCGCCACGGCCGGCACGACCCGACGACGTGGCTGACCGTCGTCGGCAGCGGCACGCGGTCGAGCGGTGATTTCGTCCGCGCGACGCGCACCCCGGACGGGCCGGGCACGCTGCACCTGCAGTGGCGAGACCGCACGACGACCGAGATCGACGGTGTGCCGGGTGTCGAGGTGCGGTCGTACGGGCCGGGCGCCGCGTGGCTCGCGCGTCAGGCCCCGCTGATGATCGGTGTGGCCGACCCCGGCGACCCCGCACTCGAGGACGCCCGCCACCCTGTCGTCGCTGCCGCCGCCCGGGCGGGTCGCTCGCTGCGCTTCGGCGCGAGCGGCGATCTCTACCATGAACTGCTGCCGACGATCATCGAGCAGCGGATCACCGCCGGAGAGGCGTACCGCCAGTGGTACCGCCTGTGCATCGAGCTGTCCGAGCCCGCGCCGGGGCCGTTCGCGAGGCTGCTCCTGCCGCCGGACCCGACCCGGCTCGCGCGTCAGCCCGGCTGGTGGTTCCACCCGCTCGGCATCGAGCGCAAACGCGCCGAGCCGCTGGCGCTCGTCGCCCGGCACGCCGGCAAGTACTGGGACTGGGCGCAGCTCCCGCCGAGCGAGGCCGCTGCCAAGCTGCAACTGCTGAACGGCGTCGGCCAGTGGACGATCGGCTCGGTGCTCGGGCCGGCGCTCGGCGACCCGGACGCGGTCGCCGTCGGCGACTACCACCTCAAGAACATCGTCGGCAACACCCTGGCGGGTGAGGCACGCGCGACCGACGAGCGGATGCTCGAGCTGCTCCAGCCGTACGCCGGCCAGCGCGGGCGCGTCGTGCGGATGCTGTGCCACAACGGAGCGTCGACACCGAAGTTCGGACCCCGCAAACGCGTGCTCCCGATGCACTCCTGGTGAACCGGATCAGCCCGGATGCGTGATGCCGAGCTGAACGAGGCGACGCTCGCTCGCCGCACGTTCCTGGACGAGTTCGCGGCGCCCCGCGCGACGCCGATCCGGGACGACCTGCGCGATCCCGGATTCCAGCGGGCGGTCCTCGTCGGGCTGCTCGCCTACGTCGTCGCCCGCATCTGCGTCTTCGCCGGCGCCGCCGTCCGCGCCGCGCAGACCGTCGTCGACACGCGCGCCGACCTCGCAGAGGGCATTCCCGGTACCGAACCGGAACCGAGCCCGCTGTCGGTGATCACCAACGTGCTCACGTCGTGGGACGGGATGTGGTACCTCGAACTGGTCCGCAAGGGCTACCCCGAGTCGATTCCACCGGACATCACGTACTTCGAACTCGAAGCGCGGGCCGCGTTCTTCCCGGTGTATCCGTGGCTCGTCCGGCTCGTCGATGTCGTCCTGCCGGGCGGTGACACGTTCGCCGCCCTGTTCACGAACGCGGTGCTCGGCGCGCTGTCGGTCGTCGTCGTCGGCCTCCTCGCAAGGCGGCTCTTCAACGTCGCCGTCGCCGCCCGCACGATGACGATCTACGCGATCTTCCCGGGCAGTTTCGTGTTGTCGTTCGCCTACGCCGAGGCGACGTTCATCGTCGTCGCTGCGCTGTGCCTGCTCTTCCTCGTCGAGGAACGATGGCTGCTCGCCGGCCTCTCCGCCGCCATCGCGACCGGGACGAGGCCGAACGGCGTCGCGCTCGTGGCTGCCTGCGCCGTGGCGAGCGTCCTCGCGATTCGTCGTCGCCGCGACTGGTCCTCACTGATCGCGGTGGCGCTGTCGCCGATCGGGTTCGTCGGCTTCCAGTTGTTCGTCGATGCGCAGACCGGCGAGCGCGGGGCCTGGTTCCGCGTCCAGCGGGAGGCGTGGTCGGAAGGCACGAGCTTCGGCCGGACCGCGGTCACCAACACGTTCGGCTTCCTCACGAGCCCGCTCGCCTCGACTGCCGACGCGCTGACGGCGGTCAGTCTCCTCGCCCTCGCGGCGATGCTGTACTGCCTGTGGAAGCGCCACCTCCCGCTCCCGCTCGTCGCGTTCTGCGCGGTGGTCATCGCGTTGATGCTGATCCCCGAAACGGTGACCGCCCGCCCGCGGTTCATCTTCACGGCGTTCCCGCTGTTCATCTCCGTCGCTGCCTGGTGGCCCGACCCGACCCCGGACCCGGACCACCACCGCGCCAGCTGGGACCGCTCCGGGTGGGACCTGACGCTCGTGCTCAGTGGCGCCGGCCTCGCGGCGCTGACCGGGTTGTACGCCGTGTTCGGTGCCATTCCGTGATCGACCGCTGGTCGACGCGCCTGAGTGTGGCCCTGCTGGCCGTGCTGGCGTACGTCCCGGCGTTGGCCAGCTCGCCGGGGCGGATGCCGGCCGACACGAAGCTCTACCTCTATCTCGAGCCGGGTGACCTGATCGGACGCGCTGCGTCGACGTTCGAGCGCGAGCAGTTCGCCGGATGGGTGCCCCACCAGCAGATCACCTACCTCTGGCCGAGCGGGCCGTGGTTCTGGTTCTTCGAGTCGATCGCGGTGCCCGACTGGATCGCCCACCGGCTGTGGATCGGAACGATCATGTTCGCCGCGGGCACGGGCGTGTGGTGGCTGGCCCGCCAGCTCCGCCTCGTTCCGGTCGCCGCGCTCGCCGCCGGCGTGGTGTACCAGACGTCGCCATACCTGCTCGCGTACGTGTCGCGGACGTCGCTGCTGTTGCTGCCGTGGGCAGGCCTCGGCTGGATCGTCGCGTTGACGGTGCGCGCGACGCGACGACCGCCGGACATCGGGTGGCGGCGCCGCTGGTTCGAGCCGGCCGCGATCGCGTTGATCGTGGCGACGATCGGTTCGACGAATGCGACCGCGCTCGTCCTGATCGCTCCCGCGCCGGCGCTGTGGCTCGTGCGTGTCGCGATCGGGCGCCACCGCACCTGGTCCGAGGTGGCGGCATTCGCCGCGCGGACGGCGCTGTTGAGCACCGCCGCGTCGCTCTGGTGGGCTGCGATGCTCGTCGTCCAGGCCCGTCACGGCGCACCCGTTCTGGCGTACTCCGAGACGCTCGCGGACGTCAGCCGCAGCTCGACCGGCTCGGAGGTGGTCCGCGGTCTGGGCTACTGGCTGTTCTACGTCCGCGACGCGTTCGGGCCGACCACATCGGCCTCCTGGCCGTATCTCACGAGCGGACGCGCGATCGCGATCAGCTACGCGGTCACCCTCGTCGGCCTCATCGGGATCGCGTTCGGTCAATGGGGCGAACGGGCCTTCGCAGCATGGCTGGCCGTCATCGGTGTCGTCCTCGCGGTCGGCGTCCACCCGATCACGTCATCGTCACCGCTGATGTCCGCGGTGCTGCGCGACGACGAGTCGGGGCTCGCGCTCGCCCTGCGCAGCAGCACCCGCGCCGCCCCCCTGTTCGTTCTCGGGATCGCGCTCGGGACCGGCGCACTCGTCGCGTCGCTGCGCATGGTGCGCCCACACCTGCCCGCCGTCGGCGGGGTCGCTGTCTCGGTACTGGCGATCGCCAACCTGCCGGCGCTCTGGCAGACCGACCTCGTCGACCCGGCGATCGACCGCGACGCGTCGCCGCCGGTCGCGTGGTCCGCAGCGGCGGCCGCGCTCGACGAGCGGGGGGACGGATTCCGCGTCGTCCAGCTGCCGGGTGCCGAGTTCGGGGCATTCGACTGGGGGTACACCGTCGACCAGCCGCTCGTCGCGCTGACCGACCGCCCGGTCGTGACCCGCGACCTGCTGCCGCTCGGTTCGGCAGCCGCGATGGACCTCCTGTATGCCCTCGACGACCGCGTGCAGGAGGGCACGCTCGAGCCCGCGTCGGTCGCGCCGGTCAGCCGCCTGTTCGGTGCCGACGTGATCTGGCTGGCGAACGACCTCGACGCGCTGCGATTTCGCACGCCCGCACCGAGCACCGTCGACGCGTTGCTGACGAGCGGCGACGTCGACGGGCTCGGTGACGCCGAGCGGTTCGGCGACGCCGCCCTGCCGACCCGCACGAGCCCGGTCGACGCCGCATCGCTCCACGTCACCCAGCCCGGCGCTCCGTCCCGCGTCGCACTCGTCCCGATCGAGGACCCCGAACCGGTGGTCAGGGCGAAGACCGAGACGGTGATCCTGTCCGGATCGGGTGACGGCATCGTCGATGCGGCTGCCGCGGGCCTGCTCACGGGCCACGAGCTGATCCGGTACAGCGCTTCGTTCGACGCCGAGGTGGTCGCCGTCGAAGCCGGCGGCGCGGCCGGGCTGATCGTCACCGACTCGAACCGTGACCGCGCCCACCACTGGCGCAGTTCGCAGGACGTCGTCGGGCACACCGAACCGGGCGGGCCGTCGTCCGATCTGCTCGTGCCGACCGCGGCCGACCAGCGCCTCGCGGTGTTCGACGACGAGCGGGCCGATCAGCAGACGGTCGCCGTGCAGCGCGGGCCGGTCTCGGCCGTCGCGTCGAGCTATGGCGAGCCGTTCGCCTACCGCCCCGAAGACCGCGCGGTGATGGCGATCGACGGCGACCCGACGACTGCGTGGCGCGTCGGCGACCACGGCGATCCCGTCGGCGCCTCGATCCGGCTCGTCGCCGATGCATCCAGCGACTCGCTCGTCGTACACCAGGTGCCGCCACCGCCCGGCGGTCGCAGGATCGCGACGATCTCGGTGGCCGTCGGCGAACAGCCCGCTCGAGCGATCTCGCTCGACGAGGCCTCGTTCGACGGCCGGGGTCAGCAGATCGCGGTCGATGCCCCGGCCGGCACGGCGATCGAGATCGTGATCGAGGCGATCACGGTCGGCGACCCGGCCCGTCGGGTCGCACGGTCGGGCGTCGGCTTCAGTGAGCTCGACCTCGGCCTCGGGCCGACCGTCGAGCTGATCCGCCCGCCGCTCGACCTGCTCACCGCGCTCGACGGTGCGGGCGCCGACCTGTCGGTCGTGCTGACGCGGCTGCGCACCGCACCCACCGACCCGTGGCGTGCGGACCCCGAGCCCGCGCTGCAGCGCATCCTGCCGCTCGCGATGCCGATCGAGGCCGAGCTGACTGCGACGTTGCGCCTCGATGCTCGCGCTGCGGACGCGCTGATCGCCGACGCCACCGGGATCGCCTCCCCAGCGGACGGCACCGCCGTGGCCGATCGCCGTCTGGTCGGCAGTGTCGCCCACCGGGGCAGCGCCGCCGTCGACGGCGACGACTCGACGGCGTGGGTCACACCGTTCGACGATGTCGTCGGTGCGACGCTCGACGTTCCGATCTCCGGCCCGGTCCGCGAGCTGGTGATCGTCCAACCGTCGGGCGCGTACTCCCCGATCACCGAACTGGTGGTCGGCGACGTCGTCGTGCCGGTGCCGGCACCCGATCTCGACGGACGCAGCACGGCTCCGCTGCCGGCAGCGGTGAACGGGGACACCGTCACCATCACGATCTCGGCGATCGAGGAACGGACGGCGATCGAGCGCCGGTACGGCGACCGGATCATCCTGCCGGCTGCGATCGCCGAGCTGACTGCGACCGACGGGATCGACACGCAACCGGTCGACCGCCGCGCTGTCGTCGCGGGCGACTGCACCGGCGACCTGCTGTCGATCGACGGCGCCCCCGTTCCGCTGCGATTCTCGACGACGGTCGGTGCGTTGCTCGACGGCGAGGCCGTCGAAGCACACGCATGCGACGGCCGGCTGGCGCTCGGCGCCGGCGAGCACGAGATCCGCTCCACAGGACGCGACGTCACGGGTTTCACCGTCGACCGCATCGTGCTCCGAACCGGTCGCGACGGGCGACGCGCGCTCCCAGGGCCGGCGACGGTCGACGTGCTCCGCGACGACGACCAGCACCGCACCGCGTCGGTGTCGTGCCCGGCCGGGTGCTGGTTCGTGCTCGGCGAGGGCTACAACCCGGCGTGGGAGGCCGACTCCGACGGCTCGCTCGGTCGGCCCCAGATGGTCGACGGCGGGTTCAACGGATGGTGGATCGAGCCGACGACCGAACCCCGGATCGTCGACGTGCGTTGGTCGGCCCAGCGGCCAGTCACGGCGGGGCTGGCGATCTCGCTGCTGGCCCTCATCGCCTGCCTGATACTGCTCGCCGCCCACTGGTTGCCCCGGTTCGCGGGCGAGCGGCCGGCCGGAAGACGCCCGCAACACGAGCCACTCGTCGCGGCTGCGGCCGGCCCCGACGACCACACCCCGGCGGTCGCTGCCGGGCTCGTGCTCGCCAGCACGTCGCTCGTCGTGATCGGACCCTGGTGGGCGCTCGCTGCGCTCGGCGCGGGCGCGGTCCACCTGCTCGCCGGTGCGCTCGCAGCACGGCTCCGACGGCCCTGGCTGCGGCACGTCGGTCGGTTCGACGTCCTCGGTGTCGCCATGGTCGCGGTGGTCGCCGTCGCGGTGATCCTGATCGAGCGCCGTGAGCATCCGTTCCCGGACGCGGGCTGGACGCTGCTCGTCGACCACCTCAACGGCCTGGCGATCTTCGCGATGCTGCTCGTCGGGGTCGGCCGATCCGGTGGGCCGCTGCGGCGGCTCAGCGACCGGGTTTCAGCTCGTAGAGGAACTGGTAGCCGAACAGCTGCGGACGCAGCCTGACCAGCGCGCGGTCGATCGTGCCGACGGCGCCGAGACGACCGGCCGCTTCGTCGTCACGCGAGCCGCGGTTCGCGACATCGAGCGGCAATCCGGTCGCGTCGCGACGGACGACCGACAGCCCTGCGGTGCCCACCAGACGCTCGAAGCTCCGGCGAGTGAAGAAACGGACGTGCGTCTCGTCGAGGATGCCGCGTCGGTCGTAGTCGAACAGGCCGAGCAACACCCGCACTCGCGGATACCAGTGCCCGAAGTTCGGCACGCTCGCCAGCACGGACCCTCCGGCGGCGAGACGTGAAGCCGTGGCGGACAGCATCTCGGCCGGGTTGCGCAGGTGTTCGATCACGTCGGCGCAGACGATCACGTCGAACCCGTCACCGGCCTCGTCCGGGATGCCGTGCTCGAGATCGGCCTCGATGAAGCGGTCGACCCGGGCCTCGACACCGGGGTGGCGGCTGACGTCGACGGCGGTGACATGGTGGCCGAGCGCGCGCATCCGCTGCGCGAGCGCCCCGTCGGTGCAGCCGAGGTCGAGCACGCGTGCGGGCGGGCGGTCGGCCAGCCAGGCGAGCAACCGGCCGTGGGACGAACCGGGATCGTGCTTCATCTCGTACGGCTCGGAGGAGAACGCCAGTTCACCGGTGCCGAACCCCATCTTGTGGAGCCGGTAGCGCCCGACGAGGCGCGACACGTCCCACGCATACGCGATGCCGTCGACGTGGCAGATCTCGTCGCCGTAGTACGTCGGAATCGGGATCTCGGTGATGCGCGCTCCGCTCTCGATCAACTGCACGATGATCTCGGTGTCGAAGTCGAAGCCGTCGGAGTTCGTCTGGAACGGGATCTGCTGCAACGCAGCGACCGAGTAGGCGCGATACCCGGAGTGCCACTCCGACATCGAAGTGCCTGCCATCATGTTCTGCCAGGTCGTCAGGATCCTGTTGCCGTAGTACTTGTAGCGCGGCATCCCGCCCTGCAACGCGGTGCCCCGCTCCATCATCCGGGACCCGAACACCGCGTCGGCCTCGCCGGCGACGATCGGTGCGACCATCTCGGGCAGCATCTCGGGCGCGTACTGGCCGTCCGCGTGCAGCAGCACGACGATGTCGAGGCCCTCGTCGATCGCCCACCGATAGCCCGCCTTCTGGTTGCCGCCGTAGCCGAGGTTGATCGGACGGCGCACGATCTGCGTCGGCAGTGCCCCGCCGAGTTCCTTGTACGCCAGCCCGACCCCATAGGTGTCGTCCTGGCTCGCGTCGTCGCAGACCAGCACCTCGGTGATCCGCCCGACGAAGTCGGCGGGGATCCGGTCCAGCGTGGCCGCGAGGTGCTTCTCGGCGTTGTACGCGACCACGAGGATGCCGATGCGCGGGGCATCGGGGGCCGGAGACATCCCGGTGAGGCTATCGACCGACTACCGGGCCGCTCACCGCACGCTGGCGAGCAGGTCATGACACAGCGACATGTCGATCGGCTGCGGTGTGACGACGGCGCGCGCGGCGACGTCGGTGTCGGCGCGCTTCAGGTCGAAGCCGGGCCCGAACGTCGTTCCACCGCCGTAGCCGGCAAAGAGCGCGAGGCGTCCGTCGACGCGCAGCTCGAACACGCCGATGCGCGGGTCGGCGACGATGTCGAGGTCGAGTGGGGTGTCGGCGCGGAACGGCACATCCGGCCCGACCTTGATCTCCGCGGCGGTGGCCACGGCGAACGACATCATGCCTCGATCCCGGTCGACCTGGGCGATCACCTGGGCGTCGAGCGTCCGCCCGTCTCCGAACACGGTCGCGACGGGGACCGCCTCGATCTCGCCGTCGTCGATCGTGGTGCCGTCGAACTCGATCGTCGCGTGGAATCCGCCCGCTCCCTCTGCGCGCAGTACGCCCTTCCACGGCGTCGCCGTGAGGTCGAACGACTCGCGACCGTCGCTCCAGTACACGGCCGCGCAGTCCCCGACGATGAAGATGTCGCCGAGATCGGCCTCCGCCGGCAGCTGTTCGCCCTGTGTGACGTGGTCGAGACGGCCGTCGCCGAGCCAACGGTCGAACGACAGTTGCGTGTCGACGTAGCCGGCGATCTGCTGGGGCGACGCCGGCGGCGAGTACGCCCGCTGGTACGTGTACGCGAGTGCCGCATTCGCGTACACGCCGAACACTCCGAAGACGCATGCGCCGGCGACGACCGCCCCGACGCGGCCGCGGGTGCCGGAGCGCAGCCAGCCGGTGACGACCGGCGCGCCGACGAGGGCCGGGATGATCACCAGCGGGAAGAAGTCGCTCTGGTACCGGTTGGCGAGGTACCCGATGCTCAGTACCGGCAGCGCGCCGAGCGCCGCACCGACGAGCACGGGTCGCAGCGAGATCAACTCCTCGCTGCGACGCACGACGGCGACGACGCCGATCGCGGCGAGGAGCACGAGCAACGGCATCGTGGCGGGCAATCCGGCCGTGAGGTCGACGAGGTCGTAGACCGGGTCGCCGATGCGCACCGAACTCGGCCTGATGTGCACGAGCGGGAAGACACCGTCGAGGCGCACGGTGTCGGGCCGGGTGTAGCTGACGACGTTCGTCGGGATGAACTTCCAGCCGAAGAGCGATCCCCCGTTGGCGTCGAGCATCGCCCGGCGCTGCGCACTGAGCAGCGTGAAACCCTGACGGTCGAACGGGACCGAGAACAGCGTGCGGAACTTCAGCCAGTTGACCACGGCATACGACGCCACGGGGACGACCACGGCGGTGGCGAGCAGGCTGATCGACGGGCGTTCGATCCGGCTCATCCGCAGCCGGCCGAGCAGATCGCGGCGCGGGAGCGAACCCCGGTGACGGTCGAGCAACGACCAGCCGAGCACCGCGCCGAGCGCGGCGACCACTCCCCCGCCGATCGACGGTCGCGTCAGCATGGCGACCGTCGCGAACACCGACGCCCACACGAGGAACCGGCGACCGTGGCCCTCGAGCCACAGCAGCAGCGCAGCGAAGCCCGCCATCGTCCACGCCACCCCCCACATGATCGCTTCGTGGTACACCCACGTCCGTGACGCGGTGAACAGCAGGCTGCTGCCCCCGATGATCACGAACATCAGACCCGCTGCGCCGGCCGCCTCGAGTGGCGTCACCGGATCCCCACCGAGGATGCGCGTCCGCAGTCGCCAACCGAGGCCGATCGACACGACGAGCGTCACGACGAGCGCCGCGAGCATCGACAGCGTGCTCAACCGGCCGTCGAACTGTTCGGACACGGCCGCGACCGGCAACCGGAGCAGTGCGGGCACGGGCCCGAAGTACATGTAGGCGTTGTCACCGCGACTGAACGACTCGATGCCGAGTACCAGGGGGTCCATCGCGAGGGTGCCGTCGAGGATCGAGTGGGCCTGCTCGTCGTAGAAGTCCGCGGTCTGGTCCCACCGCAGCAGGTCCCACGTCCCGGCCGTCAGCATCCACGTCTGGACGACGAGCCCGCCGACACCGCCGGCGGCTGCGGCGGCCGACCATCGGCGGCGGTCGTCCCGATCACCTGCTGCGGGAGGGCGGCGGACGACCCCGCGGAGTCGTGCAACGAGCCGCGCCGTGGCCGGCGACCGGGTCGTCTCCGCGATCACGCGAGGCGGCGGAGACGGTGGCCGATCGCGGAGTACTTGAGGATGCACCAGACGGCGCGGACGCCGTCGCGCCACCCGATCTTCTTGCCCTCGTCGTAGGTCCTGCCCGAGTACGAGATGCCGACTTCGAACACGACGACCCCCATCCGCGCGACCTTCGCGGTGATCTCCGGTTCGAACCCGAAGCGGTCTTCCTCGATCGTGACCGCCTGGATGACCTCGCGCCGGAACGCCTTGTAGCACGTCTCCATGTCGGTGAGGTTGAGGTCGGTGAACATGTTCGACATCAGCGTCAACAGTCGGTTGCCGACGCTGTGCCAGAAGTAGAGCACGCGATGGGGCGCGCTGGACACGAAGCGCGAGCCGTACACGACGTCGGCGCGCCCGGACAGCAGCGGCCCGAGCATCGTCGGGTACTCCTCCGGGTCGTACTCGAGATCGGCATCCTGCACGATGACGTACGGTGCGGTCGCCGCTGCGAAGCCGGTGCGCAACGCGGCGCCCTTGCCCTGGTTGCGTTCGTGCAGGATCACGGTGACGCACGGGTCGGTGATCGCGGCGAGACGGTCGCGCGTCCCGTCGGTCGAGCCGTCGTCGACGATCACCACCTGTGCGGTGAGCGGCGACCCGAGCACCCGCTCGACGAGTTCGAGCACGGTGTCGCGCTCGTTGTAGCAGGGAACCACCACGCTGAGACATCTCGTCGTGGTCGCAGTCATCGTGGGGAGACGATACCGGCCTGTACGTTCTGTCACGATGATCCGGGAACGCGCCGTCCGCCTCCTCGGCGCGGTGCCGGATCGCACCGTGGCGGTGGTGCTCGCCGTGTTCTCGTACGTCCCGATGCTGGCGACATCGCCGGGCAGGGTCAGTGCCGACACGAAGACGTACCTCACCGTCGACCCCGGCGAAGTGCTCGCCGGCGCGGCCTCGATGTGGGACCCGTCGGTCGGCGCCGGCACCGTCCCGCACCAGAACATCGGCTACCTGTTCCCGCTCGGGCCGTACTACTGGGTGATGGAGCGGATCGGCATCCCCGATTGGGTCACGCAGCGGCTGCTCTGGGCGACGATGGTGTTCGCCGCGGCGTACGGCACCTACCGGCTGCTCCGCTGGCTCGGCTGGACGGCGGCCGCATCGATGGTCGCGGCGTGCGCCTACGGATTCAGCCCCTATCTGCTCAGCTATCTGGCGCGGCTGTCGGTGATCCTCGGGCCGTGGGCGGCGCTGCCGTGGATGTTGCTGTTCGTCGCGCGTGCCGCCCGGACGAGATCCTGGCGCCCGGCCGCCCTGTTCGCGACGACCGTCGCACTCGTCGGCAGCGTCAATGCGACCGCGCTCGTCCTCGTCGGGATCGCACCGATCGTCTGGCTCGTCGCCGACGCCGCGAGCGGCCGGGTCACCGCCCGCGCCGCCGTCCGCGCCGCGGCGCAGATCGGCGTGCTGTGCGCCGGGGTGTCGGCGTGGTGGATCGTGGGCCTGACCGTCCAGGGTGCGTACGGGTTGCCGATTCTGCGGTACACCGAGACCTACGAGGCGGTCGCCTCGGCGAGCACGCCGCCCGAGATCCTCCGCGGCCTCGGCTACTGGTTCTTCTACGGGGGCGATCGGCTCGACCCGTGGGTCGGCCCGTCGCAGGCCTACGTCGACAACCCGGCACTGGTCGCGCTCGGGTTCCTGCTCGCCGGGCTGTCCCTCGCGGGGCTGCTCACCCGTTTCGCGGGGCGCGCAACCGCCGCGACGTTGCTGCTCGTCGGCCTCGTCGTCAGCGTCGGCGCGGCTCCGCTCGGCGGCACGACGACGTACGGACGGGTCTTCGAGTGGCTGGCCACCGAGACGACCGTCGGCGCGGCGCTGCGCTCGACACCGCGGGCAGCCCCGCTTGTCGTGTTCGGGCTGGCCCTCGGGCTCGGGGCACTCACCGATGCCGGCCGGCGCGTCGTGCGACACCGGCGCCGCTCGACCGATCGGACCGATCTCGCCGTACCGGCCTTCGCCGTGCTGCTCGTGGTGGCGCAGTTGTACCCGTGGTTCGCCGGCACAGCGCTCTCGCCGGCGATCCTGCGGGACGAGACGCTTCCCGGCTACGAGACCGAGCTCGCCACATGGCTCGACGACACCGGTGATGGACGTGTCTATGCACTGCCGGGCGCCGACTTCGCCAACTACCGCTGGGGCGGCACGGTCGACCCCGTCCTGCCCGGCCTCGTCGAGCGTTCGGTCCTGTACCGCGAGCTCGTGCCGCAGGGCGGGCATGGCACCGCCGACCTGCTCAACGCATTCGAACGGCGGCTCGCCGAAGGCTGGTTCGAACCCGAGTCACTGCCGACGATCGCCACGCTGTTCGGCGTCGAGACGGTCGTCGTCCGCAACGACCTCGAACACGAGCGGTATCGGCTGGCTCGCCCGGCGCTCGTGTACGAAGACGTCACGTCCGTGCTCGGCCCGCCGGACCATGCCGGTCCGCCGATCGCCGACGAGACGGCGATCCCGCTCGTCGACGGCGTGACGCTCGCCCGTTGGACCGCGCCCGACACGTTCCCGGCGGTCGCCGCGTTCGAGGTCGGCCCGGCGCCGCTCGTCGACGCCCGCGCTGCGTCGTCGCCGATGATCCTCGCCGGCAGCGGTGACGGTGTCGTCGACCTGGCGGGTGCCGGCCTGCTCGATCCGCTGCGACCGGTCGTGTACGCGGCGACCGTCGACGACCTGCTCGTCGACGGTTCCGACGTGGCGACGGTCCTGGGAGCCGACCCGTGGTGGGTGGTCAGCGACACGAACCGCAAGCAGGCGCGGCGCTGGTCGACGATCGGGTCGAATCTCGGGGCGCTCGAAGCGGACGGCGATCCGCAGCTCGACGACGACCCGGGCAACAACGCGCTCGAGGTCTTCGACGACGCGCTCGACGAGCAGACGGTCGCCGTCCACCGCGGCGACATCGAAGCCGTCCGGGCCAGTTCCTACGGCAACCAGTTCGCCTACACACCGGAAGACGCCCCGTGGCTCGCGGTCGACGGCGACCCGGCGACCGCCTGGCG
>JAHEKY010000087.1 GCA_024644465.1 Ilumatobacteraceae bacterium
GAGGCGGGCGCCCGCGTCGAGTTCCCGTCCGACGACAACGGTGGCCTGACCGTCGCGACGACACCCGGTGTGTTCGACGCACTCCGGGCGCTGCTCTAGATCAGCGCGCCGCGCGGATCACGTCCGCGAGCGGCGTACCGGACGCCCGGGTGACGTCGCATCGGGACCGCCAGATCGCGATCAGGTCAGCGGCGCCGGCGTCGAGCTTCTCCGAGAGGCGGGCGACCGATCGCACCACCTCCCACGCGAGCGTGGCGCCGGCGTCGTCGAGCAGCACCGGGAGCATCTCCTGGAGGTAGGTGGCATGAAAGCGCTCGAGCGTCGCTGCCGGCACGTCTCCGAGATACGTCGGCACGGCCGGGGGCTCACCCGACAGCCGCAACAGCAGCGACGAACGGACGACGTCGGCCACCGGCGGTCCGGCGGCCGCGTCGAACCAGTCGATCACCATCAACCCGTCGGCGCCGACGAGGATGTTGCCGGGGTGCACGTCGCCGTGACAGATCGATGTCCCCCCGGCGAGACCGGCGAGCGTGTCCGCCGCCGATGCCCGCTCGTCGGCGGCGAGTTCGTCCGCGGCGGCGATCTTCTCGGCCACGCGGTCGGCCACGGTGGGCATCGATTCGGGAGCGGTGGCCCGGTGGAGGTCGGCCTGGATCGCCGCCATCGCCCGCGCCATCTCGTCGCATCGCCGTGGATTGGCGACGAGCTCCTCGGCCATCGACGGGCCCTCGACGCGCTCGAACACGATCGATCGGCGGCCGCCGACCTCGATGACGTCGAGGACCATCGGTGTCGGCAGCCCGAGCTCGTGGGCAGTGCTCGCCAACTCGGCCTCGATGTCGGTCCAGTGTTCCGGGACCCCGGGACGGGGCACCTTCACCACAGCGTCCGCACCGACGGCGTAGACGTCGGAGGTGTTGCCGCGCGCGACCACGGTGTCGAAGCTCGCACCGGGTCCCCTCACGCGGGCCAGTCTGCCACCGACGACGCGTCCGGTCGCATCGGACGAGTCGGCGACCACTCGATCAGAGCGCTACCGTCCTGCCGGTGAGCGCGTCTCCGGCAGGCTGGAACTTCGCCGATGTGTGGGAGAATGTCGCGCGCCGCCTTCCCGATGCGCTCGCCCAGCAACAGGGTGATCGCTCGATGACCTGGGCGGAGGCGAATCGCCGGGCCAACGGTCTCGCCGCCGCGCTGCTCGCCATCCCCGGCGCCGCGGAACAGGACAAGGTCGCCCAGTACCTCTACAACAGCCCGGAGTACCTCGAATCGACGTTCGCCGCGTTCAAGGCCGGGTTCGCGACCGTCAACACGAACTACCGGTACGCCGCCGACGAACTGGTCTACCTGTGGGACAACGGCGACGTCACCGCCGTCGTGTTCCACGGCGCGTTCGCCGAGCAGTGCGCTGCAGTCCGCGCCCGCGTCCCCCGGGTACGGCGCTGGTTCTGGGTGGACGACGGCAGCGGAGCGTGCCCGGGCTGGGCGACACCGTACGAGGCGGCCGCGGCAGCCGGCACCGACGAGAACGTGAGCGGCCCGTGGGGTCGCTCCGGCGACCATCTCCTGCTGCTCTACACGGGCGGCACGACCGGCATGCCGAAGGGCGTGATGTGGCGCCAGGACGACCTGTTCGGCGTGCTCGACGCGAACAACAAGCGGCGGTTGCCGCCCGAACAGGATCTCGAGGCGCACGCCGACCGCTTGTCGAAGCCCGGACCGCGCAACATGCCGGGTGCGCCGCTGATGCACGGGACCGGGCTGTTCAACGCGATCAGCAACCTGATGATCGGCGGCAGCGTCACCACGATGGCCGGTTGGCACTTCGACGCGGCCGAGTTCCTGTCGACGATCGAGCAGTACCGGATCAACTCCACCTCGATCGTCGGCGATGCGTTCGCGAAGCCGATCCTGCGGGCGCTCGACGCCGAGCCGGGCCGGTGGGACATCTCGTCGCTACGCGTGATCGTGTCGTCCGGCGTGATCTGGTCGAAAGAGACCAAGGACGGCCTGCTGCGCCACAACGACCGGCTGATCATGGTCGACTCGTTGGGGTCGAGCGAGGCGATCGGGATGGCGACGAACACGACGACGTCGGAATCCGGCGGCCAGACGGCGCGGTTCGAGATCGGCGACGACA
This sequence comes from Ilumatobacteraceae bacterium, assembly GCA_024644465.1. Taxonomy (GTDB): domain Bacteria; phylum Actinomycetota; class Acidimicrobiia; order Acidimicrobiales; family Ilumatobacteraceae; genus Ilumatobacter_A. The sequence goes on from JAHEKY010000087.1 coordinate 2,144, forward strand.
CGAGGATCATCACCGACGACGGCCGTGACGTCGAACCGGGCTCCGGCGAACTCGGGCGCGTCGCCCTGCGCGGGCGCACACCGATCGGGTACTACAAGGACGAGGAGAAGTCCGCCCAGACCTTCGTGACGATCGACGGCCACCGCTACTCGATCCCCGGCGACTACGCGACGGTCGAGGCCGACGGGACCGTGACGCTGCTCGGCCGCGGCAGCCAGTGCATCAACACCGGCGGCGAGAAGGTCTACCCCGAAGAGGTCGAGGAATGCCTGAAGTTGCATCCCTCGGTCGACGACGCGGCCGTCGTCGGCGTGCCCGACGAGCGTTGGGGCGAGGCGATCAACGCGCTCGTCCAGCCGCACCCCGGTGCCGTCGTCGACGAAGGCGAGTTGGTCGCCCACGTCAAGGCCCGCCTCGCCGCGTACAAGGCGCCGAAACGGATCATCCCGATCGCGACGGTCGGGCGTGCGGCCAACGGCAAGCTCGACTACAAGGCGCTCAAGGCAGCCGCCGTCGCACAATCCGACTGACCGACCGGCCTAGATTCGTTCCGTGGAACAGACAGCGGCAGCGAACTTCGATTGGCGCGACTACGACGGCGTGCTGTTCGACCTCGACGGCGTGATCACCCCGACCGCCGAGCTGCACGAGCACGCCTGGTCCGAACTGTTCGCCGAGTACGACTTCACCCAGCAGGACTACCTCGACCATGTCGACGGCAAGCCGCGCTACGACGGCGTCAGGACGTTCCTCGCCTCGCGCGGGGTCACGTTGCCGGAGGGCGACCCGAGCGACCCGCCGGGCGACGACACGATCTGTGCGATGGGCAACCGCAAGAACGCCGTGTTCAACGAGATCCTCGAGCGCGACGGCATCGAGACGTTCCCCGGCTCGCAGCAGACGCTCGACCTGCTCGCCGCGATCGACGTACCGAGCGCGATCGTGTCGTCGTCCAAGAACGCCGACACCGTGCTGCGCGCGGCCGGGCTGCGCGATCGCTTCGACGTCGTGATCGACGGCGTCGTCGCCGCGGACGCGGGCCTGCCGGGCAAGCCGGCGCCCGACAGCTACCTCCTCGGCGCCGAACGCCTCGGTGTCGACCCGGCGCGCACCGTCGTCGTCGAGGACGCGACGTCCGGCGTCGCAGCCGGCGCGGCGGGCGACTTCGCCGTCGTCATCGGCGTCGACCGCGGCGCGGGCGTCGAGGACCTGCTCGCCAACGGAGCGACATTCGTCGTCGGTGACCTCTCCGAGCTGCTCGACGGGGCCCGGCCGGCCGATCCGCCGGACGACGCCGGGGTGGCGCGATGATCCGCGAACCGGCGCCGACCGGCCTGCCTCCGCACCGGTTCCCCGTCGAGCCGTGGCGGCTCGTCGAGAAGGAGTACTGCGACGACGACCTGGGCCACACCGAGACGCTCTTCGCGCTCGGCAACGGCTACCTCGGGATGCGGGCCAACCCGGAGGAGGGGCGCAACGCCCACTCGCACGGCACGTACCTCAACGGCTTCCACGAGACATGGCAGATCCAGCACGCCGAGGACGCCTACGGCTTCGCGACGACCGGGCAGACGATCGTCAACGTGCCGGACGCCAAGCTGATGAAGCTGTACATCGACGACGAACCGCTCCTGCTCGACACCGCCGACCTGAGCGAATACGAGCGATCCGTCGACTTCCGCACCGGGGTGCTCACACGCGACCTGCTGTGGCGGACCCCGTCCGGCAAGCGGGTCCGGGTCACGTCGACGCGGATGGTCAGCTTCGTCCACCGCCACCTGGCGATGATGACGTTCGAGGTGACGATGCTCGACCACGCGGCGCCGATCGTCATCTCGTCACAGATGCTGAACCGCCAGGACGGCGAGGACGAATACCACGTTCGGGCGGCCGCGCTCGGCGAGGGCAAGGACCCGCGCAAGGCCCGCCGGTTCTCCGAACGGGTGCTGCTCCCCCGCCTGCATCGCCGCGAAGAGGGCAGCGTCGTGCTGGGCTACCGCTGCAACAACAGCGGGATGACCCTCGCCTGCGGCTACTGGCACCACGTCGACGCGTCGTGCGAGACCCACATCGAGACGTCGCTCGGCGACGACATCGCGAAGACCGTGATCAGCGCCCATCCCGCGGCCGGTGAGACGGTCCGGATCACGAAATTCGTGTCGTATCACTCCTCGCGCGGTGTGCCGACCGAGGAACTCGCGGACCGCTGCGCGCGCACGCTCGAACGCGCCGGCAAGGAGGGTGCGACACGGCTGCGCGCCGAGCAGCAGGACTGGCTCGCGAGTTACTGGGGCCGCGCCGACATCGAGTTGCACGGTGACGACGCCGCACAGCAGGCGCTGCGCTGGAACCTGTTCCAGCTCGCCCAGGCGTCCGCTCGGACGCACGAGCAGGGCATCGCCGCCAAGGCGGTCACCGGCGGCGGCTACGACGGGCACTACTTCTGGGACACCGAGGTCTACGTCCTGCCGTTCCTCGCCTACACCGACCCCGAAGCGGCCCGCAAGATGGTCCGCTTCCGCTGGAAACTGCTTCCGGCGGCACGCGAGCGTGCTGCGATTCTCAGCGAGCAGGGGGCGCTCTACCCGTGGCGCACGATCAACGGTGAGGAGGCGTCGGCGTACTACGCCGCGGGCACCGCGCAGTACCACATCAACGCGGCGGTGGCGTTCGCACTGCGCCGCTACCTCGAGGCGACCGGGGACGTCGAGTTCCTCGCCCACGAAGGCGCCGAGATCCTCGTGGAGACCGCCCGGCTGTGGGCCGATCTCGGCTTCTACGCGAAGAACGGCTCGAAGACGTTCCACATCCACCGGGTGACCGGGCCCGACGAGTACACGACCGTCGTCAACGACAACACCTACACCAACCTGATGGCGCAGTTCAATCTGCGGTACGCGTCCCGCACCGTGCGCTTCCTCGCCGAATGGAACCGGGAGATGTTCGATCACGTCTGCCGTTCGACCGGCCTGGACGTCGAGGAGCTCGATCGCTGGGATCGTGCCGCGGATGCGATGTTCATCCCGTTCGACGACGAACTCGAGATCCACCCGCAGGACTCCGAGTTCCTCGACCTCGAACCGTGGAACTGGGAGGGCACGAGCGACGACAAGTACCCGCTCCTGCTGAACTTCCATCCGCTGGTGATCTACCGTCACCAGGTCCTCAAGCAGGCCGACGTCGTGCTCGCGATGTTCCTCCGCAGTGAGCGATTCTCGGCGGAGCAGAAGCGACGCAACTTCGACTACTACGACCCGATAACGACGGGCGACTCGTCGCTGTCGGCGTGCGTGCAGGCGATCGTCGCGTCGGTGGTCGGCTACGAGGAGTTGGCGGTCGATTACTTCACCCGAGCGCTCTACCTCGATCTGTGCGACTCCCACGGCAACACGTCCGACGGGGTCCACATCGCGTCCGCCGGCGGCGTGTGGGCGGGCATCGTGCACGGCTTCGCCGGGATGACCGAGCGTGGCGACCGCCTGGAGTTCAATCCCCGGTTGCCGAAGGCGTGGTCGTCGATCTCGTTCCATCTGACGCGGCACGGCTGCCGGATGCGTGTCGAGCTCGACCACGACGGCTGCACGCTGACCTTGATCGAGGGCCTCGGCATCCCGATCGGCATCGGCGAGCAGCGCCTCGTGCTCACCGACGACGAGGCGATCCACATCCCCTCGACGCGCCCGCAGCCCTGACCTGACCCGACCCTGACACCAGCGCCGACCACGTGGGGCGGACGGGCCGGCGGGCGCTCAGCGGAGCAACTCGGTGATCTCGTACTCGAGCTTGCGGACGCCGACGCCGGGGTCGATCCCGCCGGTGCTGACGACGAGCGCGTAGACCTCACCGGTCGAGGTGTCGGTGATCTCGCACGTGAAGTCGCCGGTGTCGTCGAGCAGGATGATCTCGTCCGGGCAGACGATGTCGCCCGGGTCGATCGTCGCACCGACCTCGGGCCCCAGCTGTTCGGCCGCGTCGGCCCGGATCGCGGCGACGTCCTCGCCCGTCAGCAGGTTGCTCGTGACCAGGTTGTACGTCTCCTCGTCGACCATCTCGCCGAAGAACTCGACGACGCGCCCGTCTTCGGTCGCGGCGGTGCACGTGAACGTCTCACCCGCCTCGTACGCCGCCGGTTGGCCGCATGTCGGCTCGAGCGGTCCGATGCCGATCTGGTCCTGGAGTTCGTCCGTGATCAGCTGCTCGGCGGAGTTGCCGGCGTTCTTCGACCCACAGCCGGAGATCACGACGCCGACGGCGACGACGCCGACGAACGCGCGGCGCGCGGCCGACGGCCGTATCCGGGTGGGCGAAATGGTCGAACGCGAGCTCCTCATGGCCCCATCAAAGCCGCTCGCCGGTCGTCGACACGGCATCACCGCCGATTTTTCCGACCCCGACCGACCAATTTCCCGGGCCACCGCCGCGCCGGTAGCGTCTGGCGCCATGGCAGACCTCGGATTCGACGGAAGAGCAGCGATCATCACCGGCGCGGGAGGCGGTCTCGGCAAGCAGCACGCGCTCATGATGGCGGCCCGCGGCGCGTTGATCGTCGTGAACGACCTCGGCGGTGCGGTCGACGGTTCCGGCAGCGACAAGGGCGCCGCACAGCTGGTCGTCGACGAGATCACCGCAGCCGGCGGCGAAGCGGTCGCGAACACCGACTCGGTTGCGACGGCGGAGGGCGGCGAGTCGATCGTGAAGACGGCGATCGACTCGTTCGGGAAGGTCGACATCGTGATCAACAACGCGGGGATCCTGCGCGACAAGTCGTTCCACAACATGACGCCGGACCTCGTCGACCCCGTGCTCGACGTCCACCTGCGCGGGGCCTTCAACGTGACCGGTCCGGCATGGAAGGTGATGCGCGAGCAGGGGTACGGGCGCATCGTCTCGACGTCGTCGGCCGCCGGCATCTTCGGCAACTTCGGCCAGGCGAACTACGGCGCGGCCAAGATGGGCCTCGTCGGCTTCACGAACGTGCTCGCCGTCGAGGGCGCGAAGTACAACATCCGGGCGAACGCGATCGCCCCGCTCGCCTACACGCGGATGACCGAGGATCTGCTCGGCGCGCTCGGTGAGAAGCTGCAGCCTGAACTCGTGTCGCCGCTGGTGACCTACCTCGCGCACGAGTCGTGCGAGTCGACGGGACGGGTCTACTCCGTCGGTGGTGGACGGGTCGCGGAGGTGTTCATCGCCGAATGCCTCGGCTACACGAACACCGAGGACCTGACACCGGAGGACCTTCGCGACAACTGGGAGGCCGTGACGAACCAGGACGGCTACCAGGTGCCCGCAACCATCGCGGAGGAGACGGCGATGTTCCTGCAGGCGCTGTCCTGAAGTCGCCGTCGCCACGATGCCGCCGTCGCAACCACGGGCCTGCGGTTCTGGCATGCTGACGCCGTGAGCAACGACTACGACGACCGTCAACCTGGACCCGAGGGCCGCAACGGTCCGTCCCTCTTCCTCTTCCTGCTGATCGCGGTCGCCGCGATCACCGCTGTCTTCATCGCACAGAACCGTGAGCGGACGCGCATCGAGTTCCTGTTCGTCGATTTCACCAGTCGGATCTGGACCGCGATCGCGATCGCGATCGCCCTCGGCGTGCTGCTCGACCGGCTCGTGACGATGTGGTGGCGACGAGCGCGCAAGCGGCGGCGAGAGAGCTAGCGCGCAGCCGCATCGGTGAGCGCCGGCGCTGATTCGGCGCGATCACCCGGCAGTTGCGATGATGCGGGCGTGCGGGTCGCCTCTTCCGATCAGATCAACGTCGCGGTCCGCGAGCTCGGCGGCGTCGGCCGCCCGCTGCTGCTGTCGCACGCCACCGGGTTCCACGGCCACTGCTATCTCCCGCTCGCCGACCGGTTGTCCGACGAGTTCACCTCGTACGCGCTCGACTTCCGGGGCCACGGGTCGACGCCGCGGCCCGACGACTGGCGGGTCGACTGGGAACGGTACGGCGACGACGCCCTCGCGACCGCCGAGGCGATCGCCGCACGCCACGGTGCCGACCGTCTCGTCGGGTTCGGGCACTCGATGGGCGCGACCGCGCTGCTGATGGCGGCGCATCGCAACCCCGCGTTGTTCGACGTGATCGTGGCGTTCGAGCCGATCGTGTTCCCGACGGACCGCGATCCGGCACCGCGTGGCGCCTCGCCGATGATCGACGCGGCCCGCAACCGGCGCCCGACGTTCCTGTCCTTCGCGTCCGCCCTCGAGAACTTCGCGTCCAAGGCGCCGATGCAATCGTTCGATGCCGACGTGCGGCGGCTCTACGTCGGCCACGGCTTCCGACCGTCGCCGGAGGGCGTCCGGCTGACCTGCGACCCCGAGCACGAGGCGCGCACGTTCGAGCAGGGCGCGCAGCACCGCACGTGGGATCTCCTCGCCGACATCCGGACGCGGACGGTGATCGTCGCCGGCGCGAACGACGGCAGCGGGCCGGCGATGGTCGCCGAGGCGATCGCCGCCGAGCTCCCGAACGGGACCTTCGTCGAGCTCCCGGACGCGAACCACCTCGATCCGTTCGTCGATCCGGACCGGTCCGCCGAACTGATCCGCGCCGCGGCCCGGTCGGCAGCCACGACTCCGTGACACCGTGCGCGTATGGTGACTGACATGAGTGAGACGGCCCCGTCTGCACCGGCGTTCACGGTTCCGATGAACCTGTCACCGTCGCGGGTCTCGTCGTTCACCTCCTGCCCGATGCAGTTCCGCTTCTCGAGCATCCAGAAGCTGCCGGAGCCACCAGGCGTCGCCACGACGAAGGGCACGATCGTCCACCGGGCGTTGGAGCTGCTGTTCGTGCGCCCCGCCGCCGACCGCACCCCCGCCGCGCTCGACGCCGACCTCTCGACGGCGCTGGCCGAGTACCGGGTCCACCCCGACTACGTCGGCCTCCAGCTCGATGCCGATGCGGCCGCGGTGTTCGAGCGGGATTGTTCTTCGTTGATCAGTCGGTACTTCACGATGGAGGATCCGACCGCCGTGCGCGAGATCGGGCTCGAACTGTGGATGAGTGCGGAGGTCGGCGCGCTGACGCTGCGGGGCATCATCGACCGCCTCGAGTTGGACACCGACGGCGGCCTCGTCGTCACCGACTACAAGACCGGCCGCGCACCGTCCGGCCGGTACGAGCAGAAGAGCCTGGCGGGCGTGCACTTCTACGCGTTCCTCTGTCATGCGGTGTTCGGCCGCATCCCGACCAAGATCAGGCTGATGTACCTGCAATCCGGCGAAACGATCGAGACGGTCCCGTCAGCGCAGTCCGTGCGCTTCATCACGACACGCACGACGGCCGTGTGGGCGGCGGTCGAGCGGGCGTGCGCGACGGGCGACTTTCGTCCACGTGTGAGCAGCCTCTGCGACTACTGCGCGTTCCAGCGCTGGTGCCCGTCCTTCGACGGCAATCCCGACGACGCCGAGGTCGAAGCCCGCGCGGCGTACGACGCGTTGCTCCAGGGGCAGCCCGTCGCGGTCGGCGCTCGATGACCGACGCGACACCCGGCGCCGTTCCCGGGCAGGGCGCGTTCGGCCCGCTCGTCGACCGGTTCGACCACGACGTCGATGCCGCACTCGAACTGCTCAGAGGCAACCCCGTCGCTGATCGCGTCTTCACGACTGCGAGCCACCTCGGTGAGTTCAGCCTGATCTGGCATCTCGTCAGCCTGGCCCGCGGCGCGGTCAACCGGCGAGGCGACCAGGTCGTCGTGCTGGCACTGCTGATCGGCGCGGAGAGCCTGATCGTCAACCAGGGCGTCAAGCGGCTGTTCAAGCGGGCGCGTCCGACCACCTCCGGTGACGACCGGCTGCGCGTCCGGGCCCCACTGACGTCGTCGTTCCCGTCCGGTCACGCGAGTGCCGCCGCGTTCGCGGCGACGGTGCTCACCGGGTGGGACGGCAGGCGGCTCGGTGTCGTGTGGTCGGGTCTCGCGGGTGTCGTCGCGATCAGCCGCGCCTACGTGCGGATCCACCACGCGTCCGACGTCGTCGGCGGGCTGGTCGTCGGCGGGGGCCTCGGCCTCGTCGGGCGCCGGGTCGCGCGGCGGCTCGCGGGCTGAGGTCGCGCCGCCGGGCGAAAGGTGCTGGTCAGCCGATGTCGGACGACACGGCTTCGATCGCCTCGATCACCGGGACGATCGACGACTCGGCGTCTGCGACGGTGTCGGGATCGTTCGTCAGCAGCATCCGGACATCGAGCAGGAGGTCAGCGACTTCGCCACTCGAGACGAGCTCGCGGGTCACCATGTTCGCGAGGGCGCCGTCGATGACGGCGAGGGCCTCGTCGATGACGGCCTCGTTGCGGGAATCGCTGCGCTGATCTGTCATTGACCACCACGGTACCCGTCTTCGGGCGGACGCGGCGCGCACGGGGCAGAGTTCAGCAACCTGTCACACGAATCGCGGGCGTCGACCGGCCGGGCACGGGCGGTCGCGCCGCGCCCATCCGGCGGCGTGTCGGACGGCGCCGACACCTCGCGCGGGGCCACCGGCGAACGCCGCCGGCCGCCTACGATGCGCCCAATGGATCTGCAGGGCAAGAACGTGGTCGTGACCGGCGCGGGCCGCGGAATCGGCGAGGCGCTCGCCCGGGCGTTCCACGCGCGCGGCGCGCGAGTCGCGCTCGCCGATCTCGCAGGCGCCGGTGACGTCGCCGCCACGCTCGAGGGGGCGATCGCGTTCGACGCCGACGTCAGCACCGAGGCGGGCAACCGGGCGCTGGTCGACGCCGCGATGGCCGAATTCGGCCGGATCGACCTGTTCTTCGCCAATGCCGGCGTCGCTGTCGGCGGCGACGTGCTGGAAACACCGGAGGACGACTGGGACCTGGCGTTCGACGTGAACGTCCATGCCCACCGCTGGGCGGCGAAGTACCTGCTTCCGGACTGGTTGGAGCGCGGCGATGGCTACTTCTGTTCGACGGCGTCGGCAGCCGGGCTGCTCGCGCAGATCGGTTCGGGCCCGTACACGCTGACCAAGCGCGCCGCGGTGGCGTTCGCCGAGTACCTGGCGATCACGTACGGCGACGCCGGCATCAAGGTCAGTTGTCTGTGCCCGCAGGGCGTCAACACCGACATGCTGAACGCGGGCGACGACGCCCTGCCCGGCGGCAATGTCGTCAAGGCGGCCGGCGCCGTTCTCGAGCCGGCGGAGGTCGCCGAGGCGGTGTGCGCCACGATCGAGGCCGAGTCGTTCTTCGTCCTGCCGCACCCCGAGGTCGCCGAGTACATGCAACTCAAGGCGTCGGACCCCGACCGGTGGCTGGGCGGGATGCGCAAGCTGCAGCGCACCGTGTTGGGCCGCTGACGTCCGACCGCATGCACTGCTCACCCGCAGCTCTCGCCCGCCTGGGCCTGCGTCCCGGCGAGCCGATCCGGTTCCGCCGCAACAACAAGGGCCGGTGGATCGTCGGCAAGGTGGCGGGGATCGAGACGGACGGCAGCGTGACGTTGCGTGACCCCGACGGTTCCGCCCGCTCGCTACGGCCGGAGTTCGTCGAGATCAAGCGGCCCGGGTCACGCGGGCGGCTCCGCTGGAGTGTCGTCAGCGATGTTGCGGTCACATGGGAGCAGCTCGAGTTGTTCGGCCCGGAGCCGACGGCGCCACGGTTGTTCGGCCTCTGATTCGACCCGTGGCGGCTAGCGACCGCCCGAGCAGTTGACCACCGTCGCCGTGATGTACGACGCCGCATCCGACGCAAGCCACAGGATCGTCCTGGCGACCTCGTCGGGTTGCCCACCGCGCCGCATCGGCACGCCCTGCGCGACGCGCGCGACGCGGTCCGGCTCGCCACCGCTGGCATGGATCTCGGTGTGGACCACGCCCGGCCGCACGGCGTTGACGCGGATGCCTTCGGTCGCGACTTCCTTGCCGAGGCCGATCGTCATCGTGTCGACGGCCGCCTTCGTCGCCGCGTAGTCGACGTATTCGTCCGGGCTGCCGATATACGCGGCGGCGGACGAGACGTTGACGACGGCGCCCCCGGCGCCGCCGTGCCTCGTCGACATCCGTCGTACCGCCTCGCGCGCGCAGAGGAACGCACCGACGACGTTGACGTCGATCGCCGCCCGCCACCGATCGACCGTCATCTCGTCGAAGCGCATCTGCTGGTGCAGTACCCCGGCGTTGTTGACCAGCACCGTGACGGGGCCGAGGTTCGCTTCGACGGCGTCGAACATCGCGATCACGTCGGACTCGACCGCGACGTCGCAGCGGTGGGTCATCGCCCGGACACCGGCGGCCCGGCAGCGGTCGGCGACGGCCGTCGCGGCGGACTCGTTCGTCGCGTAGTTGACCGCCACGTCGTAGCCGGCTTCGGCGGCGAGCCGACACGTCGCCGCGCCGATCCCGCGGCTGCCGCCGGTCACGAGGATCACGCCGCTCATCGGGCCAGTCTGGCCGCGACGGACCGGATGGTCGAACCACTCGACGGCGGCGGATCGGGGCGGCCGGCTACGACTCGGCGCGCCATGCGTTGATGATCTTGCCGGCGATCGAGATCTCCGGCGGGATCATCGGCAGGCCGTCCTTGCGATACCAGCCGGCGTCGACGATCTCGCCGTCCTCGCAGACGATGTCACCGCCGACCCAGCTCGCCCGGAAGCCGACCATCAAGCTGTGCGGGAACGGCCACGGTTGGCTGCCGACATAGCGCACGCCGTCGACGTCGACACCCACTTCCTCCTTCACCTCACGCACGACGGCACCCTCGAGGTCCTCCCCCGGCTCCACGAAACCGGCGAGGCACGAGTACATGGGCATCGGGAACTTCGCACCGCGCGCGAGCAGCGCCTCCTGGTCGGGGCCCCGTTCGCCACGGGTGACCAGCGTGATCATCGCCGGCGCGACGCGGGGGTACGCGACGAGCCCGCATGCGCCGCACCGGAGGCCGCGCTCACCCGGGGACGGCTCCGTCGGTGTCGAACATCGGCCGCAGAAGCGATGCGTCCGCAACCACTCGGCGGTCTGCACCGCCCGTCCGGCGGCGAGCCACTCCGCGTCGGTCGCAACCCCGAAGTACGAGCGCAGGTCGAGCGATGCGCCGTAGGACGGATCGTCGATGTCGTCGGGCACGTCGACGGCCCACCAACCGGCCCCGTCGACGAGGCCGATGAAGTGTTGCGGCCAGTTCTCGTCCTCGCAGCGATCGTCGACGAACACCGAGGTGCCGATCACGTGGACGAACCGATGCGCCCCGTCGAAGCCGGCGGGCAGATGGTTGAGCGGTTGGTACAGGGCGGCGGTGTTCAGCGACACGAGGCTCAACTCGATGGTCATCGTCGCCATGCGTACCACGGCTCCGGAGCGATCGGTTCATCCGGCCGACCGGCAGCCTCGCCGGCGAATACGCTCTGGCGCATGCCTCCGCCACTGCATCCCGACATCGCGGCACTCGGCGTGCTGCTCGGCACGTGGGAGGGCGTGGGCCAGGGCGAGTACCCGACGATCGACGACTTCGGCTATCACGAGACGATCACGTTCGGCCACGCCGGCAAGCCCTTCCTGGCCTATACGCAACGGACGCACGCCGCGGACGACGGGCGCCCGTTGCACGCCGAATCCGGCTACTGGCGGCTCCCCGGCGCCGGCCGGGTGGAGTTGGTGCTCGCCCACCCGACGGGCATCACCGAGCTCGACGAGGGGACGATGTCGGTCGACGGACGGACCGTCACGATCGACCTGGCATCGCGGGAGATCGGCCGTTCCGGGTCCGCGAAGCGCGTCGACGGCGTCGAGCGGACGTTCGTCGTCGACGGCGACGCGCTGCGCTACACGGTCCGCATGGCTGCCGTCGGTGAATCGATGCGGCACCATCTCGGCGCGACGCTGACCCGCGTCGCGTCCTGACGCGGCCCACAGCGTCGCCGAGTCGACCAGGGGGCGGTACGGCTCGTACGATCGCGCGCATGTCGAATGTCGTGATCGTCGATGCCGTCCGCACCCCGATCGGGAAGCGCAATGGCGGGTTGTCCACGATGCACCCGGGCGAAACGCTCGGGCTCGTGCAGAAGGCGCTCGTCGACCGGGCCGGCGTCGACCCCGAGGAGATCGGTCAGGTCGTCGGCGGCTGCGTCAGCCAGGCGGGTGAGCAGGCGT
>JAHEKY010000012.1 GCA_024644465.1 Ilumatobacteraceae bacterium
TGGCGCTGCTCGTCTGGTCGTGGGTGGCGATCAACGGGGCACTCGACGTCGGCTGGTATCGGGCGGCTTCCTCGCCCACGCGGTCGCCGTCGCGGTGATCATCGCACTGCTCACGTACCGATCCGACGGGCCCGCCAGCCGGTTGCTCTCGTTCGCTCCGCTGCGCGGGCTCGGCATCGTCTCCTACGGGCTGTACCTGTGGCACTGGCCGGTGATCGTGATCCTCGACGCCGAGCGCACCGGCCTCACCGGGTTCGCCCTGCTCATGACGCGCCTCGTGGTCTCGATGGCGTTGACGTTGGCGTCGTACTACCTGATCGAACACCCCGCGCGCGCCGTGCTCGCGAAGCGGATGTCCGCGCTCGTCGTCTTTCCCGCCCTGGGCGTACTCGTCGCGCTGGCGGTGTTCGTCGCCACCGTCGTGCCGGCCAGCGACCCGGTGATCGGTGCGCCGCCGCCACCGGCGCCGTCGCCGTCCGCCGGCGCCGCCGTGACGGTCGAGTCGGCACCGGCGACCGACGCGGTCGCCGACCCGGACGCGTCCGTACCCGAGACGACGCCTGCGGCCGCCGAGCCGGCGGTCGCGACGACGGACGTACCGGCGACGACGGAGCCGGCGCCGGAACCCGAACCGCTGCTGGTCACGACACCGGCCGAACTGCCGACCGCGCGGACGCCGACCGCAGAGGACCCACTGCGGGTGCTGCTGGTCGGCGACTCGTACATGTTCGACGCCGGCCCCGGCATCGAGGCGGCGATGGAGACGACCGGCGTCGTCGACGTGGAGGACGCGTCCGGGTTCGGGTTCGCGCTGACCGCCGACGGGTGGGAGGAGCGGCTGACCGACCTCGTCGCGACCCACGAACCCGAACTCGTCGTCGCGCTGTGGGCGGCGTTCGACGCCGTGTGGCTGTCGCGCAACGATCCGGCGGAGTATGCGCGGTTGCTCGACCGGGCGACGGAGATCCTCACGACGGGCGACGCCGTGCTGGCGTACATCGGGTTCGCCCCCTCGCTGAGCGCCGGCGTCGACCGCGAGCTGCTCGATCGCACGATCAACGAGTTGTTCGAGGCGGTCCCGACGCGGCACCCCGGGACCGTCTACGTCGACCCTGACCCGATCGTCGCGCCCGACGGCGTTCCGGAACGCCGGATCGACACACCGAGCGGCACGCTCCTCGTCCGCAAGATCGACCTGAGCCACTTCTGCAGCGACGGCGCGGCGCGCTTCGGGCTCGCGATCGGCGTACTCGTCTCGGGCGTCGCGGGCGTCGCGCCGGCGGACCCGGCCGAGTGGTGGGCGGGATCGTGGCGCAGTGACCCGCGTTACGACGAGCCGACCGGCGCCTGCGTCTGATCCTCGACGGGTGGCCGGCGCCGGATGTGGGCCGCGAGGGCGACGACGCCGACCGCGGCGAGCACGACGAGCCCCGGTTCGGCCATCATCCGGAATCGCTGATTGCCGTAGCTGACCATCGACATCAGGGCGACGATCGCCACCGGTACGAGCAGCGGCCACACGTCGCGACCGGTGTGCCGACGCGCGACGACTCCGGCGACGGCGAGGCCGGCGACGACGAGCCACGCATACCACGCCGCCCACAGCCAGTCGTAGTGGCGTCCTTCGAGGCTCTCGAGGAACAGGTTCGTCCTGATGTCCCATGCCCCGAACGTCCGCGCCACCCGCACCGCGATCACCTTCGGCACCTCGCCGGCGTGGTCGAGGGCGTAGTCGATCCCCGTCGAGCGCAGGTCGGTCGCGGCGTCGGTCTCGTCGAGGCCGCTGGGGTACACCGCCGTGACGCAGTCGAATCGCCAGCTGCCGAGCTGGGGGCCGCTGTAGACCGCGTCGCAGTTGGCGCCGGCGAGCAGCGTCCCGCTGTTGTTCGTCAGCGGCAGGAAGTGACCGAGCGTGATCGCATTGCGCGTCGTCCAGGCGCCGACGAGCACCATCGTCCCCGCTGCGCCGACGAGCACGAGCCGTGCCCACGCTCGCCGGTCGCCGATCACCCGCGTCGCCGGGACGACCAGGAAGGGGAGCAGCAGCACCGCCTCGGATCGCGTCATCACGGCGAGGCCGATCGCGACGCTCGCGAGGAGCAGCCAGCGCCGGTCCGCGTCGGCCCGGAACCGCACGATCGCAAGCAGTGTCGTGGCGATCAGCAGTGCGTAGAACCCCTCGCTCAGCAGCGAACCGTCGAACACGACGAGCTGCGGGTACAGCGCGGCGATCCACGCTGCGACCGCCCCGACGACGCGCCCCGCGACTGCGGCACCCAGCAGCGCGATCACGACGATCGTCACACCCCCGATCAGCGTTCCCACCAGGCGTTGACCGATCGGTGCGTCGATGCCGACCAGGTCGAGCACCGCCAGCAGCATCGGGTACGCGGGCGGGAACTCGGCGGTCGGGATGACCTCGCCGTGGAACACGTAGTCGCTCGCGCGGATGTAGCCCCGGCCGTTCGCCAGGCCGTCGGCGAGCCAGTGGTATGTCCGCGAATCGCCGTCCAGCACGATCCTGTCGCGCACCGCGCCGAGCACGTACGCCATTCGCAGGGCCACGCCGACGATGGCCGCCGCTGCGGTCGTGGTCCAGAAACGGCGAGCGTGCATGCGGGCGTAGTCTTGCAGCGTCGGGTCGGATGCGGCCGCCCCGCCGACGGCTCGGACACCACAACGGATAGCCTGCCGTGCAGGAAGTCGGGAGCGAGCGCGGGCGAAGGCGGTGTCATGCGGCGCAGGACATTTGTGAAGAACGTGGCCGGCGCTTCGGTCGCGTCCCTGCTTCCGGCAGCCTGGTGGCGTTCGGCCGTGTTCGCCGCGTCTCCCGCCACGCCGGGCGCCGGCCCGTACGGGCCGCTGCTCGCGCCCGACGACAACGGCCTCGAACTCCCTGCCGGGTTCACCTCCAAGGTGATCGCGGTCACCGGCGAGCGGGTCGCGGGAACCTCGCACGTGTGGCATTCCGCGCCCGACGGGGGCGGGTGCGTCGCAGTGGAGGGCGGCGGTTGGGTGTACACCTCCAACGCCGAACTGGAGAACGACACGGGCGGCGCCGGAGCGATCCGATTCGCTGCTGACGGATCGATCGTCGATGCCTACTCGATTCTCTCGGGGACCAGCCGCAACTGTGCCGGCGGCATGACGCCGTGGTCGACCTGGTTGTCGTGCGAGGAGCGCGGCCCCACGGGGCGCGTCTACGAGTGCGATCCGTTCGGCCCGGGCGAGGGCATCGTCAGACCACTGCTCGGATCGTTCAACCACGAGGCGGCCGCTGTCGACCCCGCGACCGGCGACGTGTACCTGACCGAGGATCATCTCGACGGCCGCTTCTACCGGTTCGTACCAGACCGCCCCGGCCAGCTCTCCGCAGGCACGTTGTTGGCGGCGGTCGTCGACGATGACGGTGCAGTGAACTGGGTGCCGACGTCCACGCGCGTTCCGGACCGGCGCCGGGCGACGACCCCGTTCGCCGGCGGCGAGGGCATCCACATCGGTGACGGCGTCGTGTACTTCGCGACGAAGATCGACAAGCGGATCTGGGAGCTCGACCTCGCGACGTCCGAGCTGTCCGTGGCGTACGACTGCCTCGCCCATCCCGAGGGATCGCTCGACGCGGTCGACAACGTGACGGTGCACGCACCGACCGGACAGGTGCTCGTCGCCGAGGACGGCGGCAACATGGAGATCGGCGTCATGTCCGGGAGCGGCAGCAACCGAACGGTGTCGGCGCTCTGCCGGATCCAGGGCCAGCGCTCGTCCGAGGTCGCCGGCCTCGCGTTCTCACCGGACGGCCGGCGACTGTACTTCTCCTCGCAGCGCGGCATCAGCAGCGACGTCGGGATCACGTACGAGATCATCGGCCCGTTCGGTGCCTCGGACACGAGCAGCCGCACGACGACGCTGGCGATCGCGCGCGCCACCCACGTGCGGGGCGGAAGCCATTCGGACGAGATCTTCGCCGGCCGGCAGACGTTGCAGATCTGCTCGAACAGCGACGAGGAGTACGTCCGCCGGGCGTTCCTCGCGACGCCGATCACCGCGGCACCGGGGCCGTACTCGCAGGCGGTGCTGCGGTTGTACGCGCGGGTGTGGCAGGGCGGCCCGTCGCGGATCGACGTCATCCCCACGCCGACCGACTGGGAGCCGGCGACGATGTCGTGGAACAACCAGGCCGAACCCGTCGGCGCACCGGTCTCGTCGTTCGTGATCACGTCGGATGAGGACGCGTGGTACGAGGCCGATGTCACCGATCACCTCAACCGGCTGCACGCGGACGGCGTCACCGCCGCCGGGTTCACGCTGCGCCACGCGCAACGCAGTGGCCCGGTCGCGTACGTCAGCTCGCCGTCCGCCCGGAGCGATCGACCTGAACTCGTCCTGACGGCCGGGCAGCCGTCGGCGGCCACTGCCGGCAACCGACCCTCACCTCGCGGGCGCTACCCCGCCGGCCGGGTGCGCTAGTCAGGGCATCCAGTCGCCGGACGATCGGCCGCTCGACGCGATCCGCATCCGGCTGAAGTCGGTGGCACGGTTGTAGACGTGCGCGACGTAGCGGCGGTCCGCGTAGAGCAGCAGCAATGACGCGCTGGTGATGATCCCCGCGGCGACGAATCCGAGCGTCGTGCTCGATCCGTGGGCGATCAGTGCCCCGCCGATCAGCGGGCCGAAGACGCGCCCCGCGGCCATCACCGCCTGCGCGTCGCCCGCCCGTTCCTCCGGCCACGCCGAGCGGGAGGCGAGAAGCGCGAACGCCGCGGGGATGCCCATGAAGAAGATGAACCCCCACCCGACGAGACCGATCGCGAAGACGTAGTCGTTGCGGCTGCTCGCGATCAGGATCGCGCACGTCGCGGTGCCGATGAACCAGATGCCGGCCGGACCACGACGGCCGTGCCACTTCGCGGCCGGGATCCCGACGAGGGCGTTCGCGCTGAACAGCAGTGACACCGTGACGGCGGAGATCCCGTTGAGGGTCGTGCCGATCGCCGCGGCGTACACGAACACCGCCGATCCGCCCATCGTGATCATGCCGAGCGCGAGCAGGATGACGCGCGCGGCTCGCGTCGCCGCGTGGCGGGTGCGGTGGGGGCGCACGACGTCGACCTTGGCGACTCGCCCGGCGAACAGCAATGGGCTTGCGGTGACGACGGCGAGCGCGACGAACAGCCAGTCGACGCCTGCCCACTCGATGAACGCGGAGACGCCGGGCGCCGTGACGGTGCCGACGAGTGGGCCGATCACCGCGACGTCGCCGGTCTTGCCGTGGTCGCCGAACGCCGCCTGCCAGGCGAACCATGCGGCGAGGCCGAGCGAGACGCCGCTGACCGATCGGGCGAGCGACAGCAGCAGCAGGTTCGGGGCGACCGCCGACGCGAGGTTCGCGATCATGCCGAGCAGGGCGCCGGTCACGAACACGGAGCGGACCGGCCGGAGGAACTTGCCGCCGAACCACGACGCGACGACGAACCCCGCCAGCTGGGCCGTCGAGATCCAGCTGACCATTCCGAGTGAGATGCCGCGGTCGGCGGCGACCGCCGGGAGGAGGAACGGCGTCGCGACGAACACGACGGTGCTCGTACCGATCGCGACGAGCAGTGCGGGTGCGACCGACGGCCGCACGGCCATCAACAGGCGAACGGGAACCTGCATCGCGCCGCGTCAGGGTCAGTCGGCGGACTGCGCGTCGGTGGACTCGTCCGGTCGGCGGTCCGCCCCGCTCGACGCAGCGTCGGACGCGGCGGCTGCCGCAGACTCCTCGGCCGAGATCACCGGTGGAACGTAGCCGTGCTCGGTCCGCAGATCCTCACGTGCCTCTTCGATCACTGCGCGCACGCGGGCGCGCAGATCGGAGAGATCGTCGATCGTCAGGCCCTCGGTCGGAATCGGGTCGAGGACACGGACCTCCGCATGGGCGACACCCAATCGCCAATCGTTCTTGCGCAACGCGTCGCGGGTGCCGTGCACGGCCATCGGCAGGATCGGGTGTTGGCCCTCGATCGCCAACTTGAACGCGCCGGCACGGAACTTGCGCATCTCGCCGGTCCGCGAGCGGGTGCCCTCGGGGAAGATCATCACCGACACCCGGTTCGCGAGCCGCTCACGCGCCTGATCGAGTGCGGCTGCGCCCGACGTCGAGTCGCCCCGCTCGAGCGGGATGTCACGGGCGAAGCGCATCATCCAGCCGAGGACCGGGATCTTCATGATCTCGATCTTCGAGAGCCACTTGAACTCGGTCGGCAGGTGGGAGATCAGCAAGATGTCGACGAAGCTCTCGTGGTTCGCGACGCCGACGTACGGTCGCCGCATGTCGGTCGGCAACGTGCCCGATGTCGTGAACGTCCACTGCGGCGTCAGCCGGGAGTGGATCACCGTCAGCTTGCGGAACAGGTAGCCCGCGGCGTAGGCACCCTTGTCGAACGGCATCGTGACGAGGCGGACGAGGCCGACGGTCGGCGTGAAGACGAGCACGAGCAGCCCGAGCACGAACCAGCTCCAGATGCTCAGGACGCTCAGCACGAGCTTGGACTGCATTCGGCGAGTGTACGCGGCGTCAGAGCGCGGGCTGGCGGTCGACGAACAGGTTCGACGCCTGTGTCGTCTGGGTGATCCCGTCGACGGCGAGCACGATCGCTGCGGCGGTGTACGACGTGTGTTCGTCGAACGGGAACAGCACCCGCTCGCCGTCGTCGACCGGATGGACGATGCCGGTCCAGTACGCGCCCGGTGCAGCTGCGCCCGGCGTGTCGGTCAGCGGGGACCCCGACTCGGACTCGATCCGGTGGGGTCGCACCCAGCGGAGCAGCTCGGTCGCCGTCGACACATCGCCGATCGTCGCGAACGCGAGCGCGCACTCGGCGGTCTCCGACGCGGTGACCCACGGCTCGTCACTGACGCACCGGATGCCGAGGCCCTCCATCGCGAACTCGTCCCAGCGATCCGCCATCCTGTCCTTCGCCCGTTCGCCGGTCAGGGCGCCGGTCAGCACGGGGTAGTACCAGTCCATCGCCCAGCGTGTCTTGGGTTCGAACGCGTATGGGTCGGTTCGCAGGATCTCGCACATCAGCGACGCGGCCTCGCGCCACTCGGGACGCGGCTCGCCGAGTGCTGCACCGAGGTGTGCTCCGCAGCGCAGCGCGTGCTGGATGCTCGCGGTACCGGTGAGCAGCGCGTAGTTCCACGGCCGCCCGTCGGGTTCGACAGCCCACAGCGGGAGGCCGTCCGGGCGACGCAGCGTCAACACCCACTCGAGCGCGCGTTCGACGGTCGGCCACATGTTCTCCGCGAAGCCACGGTCCCACGTGCTGCGCCAGTGGTGCCAGACGCCGGTCGCGATGTAGGCGCAGACGTTGGTGTCGAGTTTCGTGTCCTCGATGGAACCGTCAGAGGCGTAGTAGCTGTGCCAGCTGCCGTCGGCGCGCTGCGTCGCAGCCAACCACTCGTATGCATGCTCGGCCTCGTGGTGGAATCCGGCGATGTCGAGCGCCATTGCCGACTCGACGTGGTTCCACGGGTCGCAGTGCCCGCCCGGGAACCACGGGATCATGCCGTTCGGCAGTTGCAGTGACGCGAGGTGCTGCGCCGTCTCGCGGACTTCTTGCGCGGAGATCACGCCGGGCAGCCCGGGAATCGCGGTCATGACGCCCTGCGCTCCGGCGTGTCGGCGGCGAGCATGTCGACCGCGACGACGGCCGGCTTGCGCCCGTACAGGACGATGCTCTTGCCGATCGCCGGCGAGAGCACTCGCTCCGCGAGGCGCGTCGAGCGAGGCTGGCTCACGATGTCCCACTCGAGGAACTGCCGGTACCTGGCGACGAGGGGATGGTCGTCGTTGTGTGGGCCGACTGCGCACTTCAACCACCAGTACGGCGAGTGCAGCGCGTGGGCACGGTGCCGGCCGAGCGGCTCCAGCCCGGCGGCGACGAGCTTCGCCTTCAGCTCCGTCGCCGAGTAGATCCGGACGTGGCCGCCGGCGCTCTTCGGAGCGTGGTACTCGTCGGACAGCATCCAGTTGATCTTCTCCGGGAGCCACGCCGGAACGGTCGCCGCGAACATGCCGCCCGGGCGCAGCACGCGCACCATCTCGGCGATCGCCGCGACATCGTCCTGGATGTGTTCGAGCACCTCCGACGTGATCACCGCGTCGAATGAGCTGTCGGCGAACGGCAGCCGGGTCGCGTCGCCCCGCAGGACGCCCTTGAATCGCTCGAGGTCGATCTCACCGGTGTCGACCATCGCCCCGAGCGTGGCGCGAGTCTGGACGACTTCGTCTTCGGCGTAGTCGAGCGCCACGACGTCCGCGCCGCGACGGGCACACTCGAAGACGTGGCGGCCGAAGCCGGCACCGACGTCGAGGACCCGGTCGCCGGGCGCGATCGCGAGCTTGTCGAAGCGAATCGTCAGCATCGCACCGTCAGTCGATCCGGCCGTTGCGCCGGAGCTTGGCGATGTTGTCCGGCATCGCGAGCACCTCGCGGTACTGCTCGACGGTCTGCTCGGCGCACAGCTTCCACGTCCACCGGTCGAGCACCCGTCGGCGGCCGGCGGCCCCGATGCGCGCCCGCGCCTCGGGGTTGTCCAGCCCGCGGCGCAGCGCGTCCACCAGTGAGTCGACGTCGCCGGCGCGGCATCCGAAGACGGTCTCGCCATCACTGCCCGTCACTTCCGGCAGTGCGCCACCGTCGGTCGCGACGAGCGGTGTGCCGGTGCACATCGCCTCGATCGCCGGCAACGAGAACCCTTCGTACAGGCTGGGAACGACAGCGAGTTCGGCCGCCGCGTAGAGCTCGACGATCGCCTCGTCGGTGACGCCGCTGACGAACTCGATGTGCGGACGCAGGCCGAGCTGGTCGATCAGATCCATCGAGTGGCCCGGCCGCGGCTTGCCGATGATCGTCAGCGAGATGTCGCGCTCGGTGCGTAGTTTGGCCATTGCCTCGAGGAGGTAGGCGAGGCCCTTCAGCGCGACGTCGGCCGACGCGGTGGTGATCAGGTGCCCCGGGCGACGTTCGATGTGGTCGATCGGGCGGAACAGGTCCGGGTCGACGCCGACGGGGACGAGCCGCATCCGGTCCTTCGCGACGCCCATGTCGCTGTGGATGTCGTCGATCGAGTTCTGGCTGACGACGACGATCCGCGGCAGCTTCGATGCGACCTTGCCCTGCATCTTGACGAACGAGTACCAGCGCCCGACCGACCACCGCTTGTAGCGCGACTTCGCGTGCTCCATCTCCAGTTTGCGATCCTTCGTGATCGGGTGGTGGAGCGTGACGATCGTCGGGATCTGCTCTTCGATCTTGAGGATCCCGTAGCCGAGGCACTGGTTGTCGTGGACGAGGTCGAACTCGCCGGCTCGGGGCAGGAGGTGCCGTTTCGCACGGGCGCTGAAGGCGAGCGGTTCGGGGAACGTGCCGGTCAGGAACTGGGCGATCTCGAGCAGGTCTTCCCGGCTCTTGATTTCCCAGTAGCCCGGGAGCCGGCCGGGGTAGTGGTCGTTGAACGTGTCGAGGCTCGGCAGTTTCGTGAGTGGCACGCGCTCATCGAGGACCGGGTACGGCTGGCCGCCGAACACCTCGACGGTGTGGCCGAGGTCGACGAGTGCTTTCGTCAGGTGGCGCGTGTACACGCCCTGGCCGCCGACGTGCGGCTTGCCGCGGTAGGTCAGGTACGCGAGCGCGAGCGGCTCGCCGGGATCGAGGAGGCGGTGCTTCCCGGCCGAAGACATTCCTCGCACGCTATCGGGCCTGGGTTACCGCTCGGGAGGCGACCCGTGCCGCCGTCACCAGGCGATGTTCATCGTGCGCCGCAACGGGTGCGTGTGGGTGACGAGTCGGGGCCTGATGTTGAACGCATCGGGTGGCCCGGACTGCGGTTCGCAACACGTCGCGCCGGCCTGTTCGTCGTAGACGACCCAGTGGTCGCAGTCGGAGCTGAGCGTGACGATGCACTCATCGTCGGTGTCGGCCTCGTCGCTCTCGTGCAGCGTCACGGGGGACGTGTTGACGAAGCAGTCGTCCCACGGCCCGTCGGTCGGTGCCACCAGGCGCCCGGTCGGTAGTCCGATCTCGTCGCGTTCGTACATCGCGTCCGGGTGGAAGGTGAGCTGTGTCGGCTCGACGAACCATGGATGCCAGCCGATCTCGCCGAGGAACGGCGAGTGCGTCTCGTGGTCGACTTCGATCGCGAGATGGCAGCAGAGCTGGCCGTCGAGCAGTTCCAAGGTCTGGCGAGCGGTTCCGCCGAAGGTCCAGCCGAAGTGCCGCAGTTCCGACGTCGTGCGCTCCGCGGCGGTGAGCGGGCAGCTCGCCGTGAGCGTGGTCGCCGTCGTGGTCTCGATCGTCCAGGATCGGTCGAACACGGTGCCGTGGATCGCGTGGCGCCGGTTCGGGTCGTTGCCGGGCCCGTCCTGGTGGTTCAGTTCGAGCTCGCGGTCGACGTCGAACAGCCGGAACTGCCCGTGGCGGATCCGCCCGGCCCACGGTGCCATCGGGAAGGACCCCCACTGTGTCGAGCGCGGGTCGCGATCGCCGGGGTCGACGAGCAGCCGACGTCCCCGGGCGGTGATCTGGGCCACTCGGCATCCGGCGGCGGGGTCGATCTCGACGGTGGCGTGACCGTGCTGCCCGTCGACGGCGAGCGTGATGAGCTCCGACATGATGCCCGAATCGTAGAACGTGACGGTGGGGGCTGGCAGTCTGGGCCGATGCGAGCACTGGTGCAGCGCGTCGTTCGGGCCGCCGTGACGAGCCGGACAGGGGACGGAACCTGGGTCGAGGTCGGCTCGATCGGTGCCGGGCTGTGCGTGTTCGTCGGCGCCACGCATTCCGACGACGAGGCACTCGCGACGCGGATGGCGGGCAAGCTGTGGGGGCTGCGGGTGTTCGACGACGACGAGGGCGTGATGAACCGTTCGCTGGCCGACCTCGACGCCGGCGCGGTGTTGGTCGTCAGCCAGTTCACCCTGTACGGCGACACGTCGAAGGGCCGCCGGCCGAGCTGGGTCGGGGCGGCGCGCCCGGAGCACGCGGAGCCGTTGATCGAGCGGGTCGTCGCCGAGTTGCGATCGTTCGGCGCAACCGTCGCCACCGGCCGCTTTCGCACCGAGATGCAGGTCGAGCTCGTCAACGACGGCCCGGTCACGCTCACCTTGGAGTTGTGATCGGCGCCGGCGATCGCCCAGGCGTCCGCGCGCAGTTCACCTCTGTTCGATATCACTTTGGGGGGCCACGCACGGGGTGGCATGGGGTTCGCCCGATCAGGGCGTGTCCACCAGCAATGGATCCCAGCGGATCGCTGTGGCGTGCGGGGTCAGCCTCGCGAGGCGATGGGTCGTCCCGGCCGGCCACTGGGTGACGAGCAGGTCGACGTCGTCGACATCGCCGGCGTCGAGTGCGAGTTCCATCCGTAGCCACGCCAGCCGGTGAGTACCGTCGGCGCGCGCACCCGCAGCCCGCACGACGGCGTCGAACTCGCGACGGGCATCGCTCGGCAGGTACGGCATGACGATCGTGTGGAACAGGACGGCCTGTCCCGGCGCGGGGTCCGCGAGCCGGTGCCGCGTCCACTCGACCGCGTCGCCGTGCTCGACCGTCGCGGCCGGGCACGCATCGAGGGCGAGGTCGAGGCGGCGGAGACGTTCGACGTGGTCCGGCCACACGAACGATCGGAGCAGGCGGCGATGCTCGGCATGCGTCGGATCGAGCGGTCGGCGGTCGCACCCGAGGCGCCTCGTCACCCGGAACCCACCGCTCGGAAACCGGCCACTGACGACGTCAGGCCGCAACGTGAGCGTTGCATCGGCGGGCCCCAACGCGCCGCCGGCTGCCGCAATGCGATACCGGTCCGGCCAGAGGTTGAGACCGGCGCTCGCGCCGACCTCGAGCAGCGAGATCTCGCCACCGAGCCAGTTCAGTGCCGCGGCGATCGGCGCCGAACGCATCACCTCGTTCGTCTGCACGGGTTCGCCGAGGCCCGCCGACACCGCGTCCCCATGCCGTGCGACGAACCCGTCGAAGCGAGCCGCAGCGGCCGGAGGATCGGCCGCCCCACCCGCCGTCGGCAGCACGTCGCGCAACTCGTCGTCGACGCCGTCGAGGACGAGACGGTGTGCCGCGCCGAGCAACCGGAGCCACACGTTGGATGTCAGCGGGTCGTCGCGGTCGGCCGCGAGCAGTTCGATCGCGGCGGTCGACCGACCGCTCTCGATCGCGCTGAGCTGACCGTCGATCACGGCCGCCCACGTCGGCGAGCCCATCGACGCGCACAGCCCGGACTGCACCCGGCCGGCGAGCAGCAACCGATCCACGTTCACGACGTCCATCCTGATCAGTCGGCCAGCAGTTCGGTGAGGGCGTGCGAGGCCTGGCGGATCATGCCCGGGTTCGTGTCCCAGTAGTACGGCAGCGCGACGACGGCCTGGGAGAGCGCCCAGCCACGGCCGCGCTGCCATGCCGCATCGTCCATGTCCAGCGCTCGCCGGTAGCGGTCCCGGCCGGCGCCGGTGAACACGTTCCAGGCGGGCAGCAGATCACACGCCGGATCACCGACGGCCAGACCGCCGAAGTCGATCACCGCCGACAGCCGGCCGTCGACGGCGAGCAGGTTGCCGGGCAGCAGATCGGCATGGATCCACACGTCGTCGCCGGCCCAGCGATCAGCGGCGAGTGATTCGTCCCACGAGCGCACGACCGCCGCGCGGACGATGCGATCGCCGAGTTCCGTGATCGAGCGGCGGACCTGCTCATCGCGTTCGCCCAGCGGACCGCCTCGCCGGCCGGGGGTCCGGGGCGGCGCGTCGGTGGTGTCGATGCTGCGGAGCGCGACGACGAACGCGGCGAGGTCGTCCGCGGCTCGGTCGCTGTCCGCAAGCGTGCCGTTCACTGCGGAGCCCGGCAGCCATCGGACGATCGACCAGTCGAACGGATACCCGTCGCCCGGCCGACCCGAGGCGATCGGCTCCGGCACCGCGAGCGGCAAGTGCGGAGCGAGCCGGGGCAGCCACTCGGCTTCCTTCCGCGCCTGCGCCGTCGCCCACCCGATCCGTGGCAGCCGCGCGGCGAGGTCGTCGCCGAGGCGGTAGATGTCGTGATCCGTCCCGAAGGAGTCGACGAGCTCGATCGGCAACCCCGCCCACTGGGGAAACTGATCGGCGAGCAGCGTGCGCAGCAGCGCGCCGTCGGTCTCGATTTCATCGGCGTGCATCCGTGGGCGCATCGAGGCCAGTGTGGCATTCGAAACCCCGGCGCCGCAGAGGATTGGCGGACGAGCAGGGGGTGGGAGTCGGCCGAGGCGGCGGTCGACGGCGCCGGGTTAGCGTGGGTCCGTGGGGGACCGGGCCGACATGCCGATCGAGGCCGGCCTGCTCGTCCGCCGCTACTTCGTCTACAGCGGCCTGTACACGCTGGCGGCGTCGGTGATCTGGGGCGTCAACACGCTCTTCCTGCTCGACGCGGGGCTGTCGATCAGCGAGGTGTTCATTGCCAACGCGGCGTTCTCCGCAGGCACGATGCTGTTCGAACTGCCGACCGGCGTCGTCGCCGACACGGTCGGCCGGCGGGCGTCGTTCCTGCTCTCGATCGCGATTCTCGGCGGCGCGACCGGCGGGTACGTCGCGCTCGCCAGCTTCGACAGCGGGATCGTCGCGTTCGGCGCTGTCTCGGTACTGCTCGGGCTCGGCTTCACGTTCTATTCCGGAGCGATGGAGGCATGGCTCGTCGACGGCGTCCGCCACCTCGGCTACGACGGCGAACTCGACGTCGTCTTCAGCCGGGCCCAGATCATCAGCGGGGCGGCGATGCTCGTCGGCACGGTCGGCGGCGGTCTGCTCGGGCAGATCGACCTCGCCGTGCCGTTCGTCGTTCGTTCCGCGCTGCTGGTGATCCTCTTCGTCCTCGCACGCAGCGGGATGCGCGACATCGGCTTCGCGCCACGCCATGTCGGCCTGCGCGCGCTCCCTGCCGAGGCGGCGCGGATGGCGGCCGACGGCGTGCGATTCGGTTGGGGTCATCGCTCGCTGCGGCTGCTGATGGTCGTGACAGCGATCCAGGGCGGCTTCATGGCGTGGGCCTGGTACGCCTGGCAGCCCTACTTCCTCGACCTGCTCGGGCGTGACGCGGTCTGGGTTGCGGGCGTGGTCGCGGCCCTGCTGGCGATCTCGATGATGGTGGGCAACGCGATCGTCGAGATCGCGATGCGTTGGTGCGGGCGGCGCACGACGCTGTTCCTCGTCGCCGGCGGCGTGTTCTCGCTGGCGCTCGTCGGTGTCGGCGCCGTCGACTCGTTCTGGGCGGCCCTCGGCCTGCTCTTCGTCGGCGGCGTCACGATGGGCGTACAGCGGCCGGTCCGGCAGTCGTTCGTCCACCATGTCGTGCCGTCCGAGCAGCGGGCGACGGTGGTGTCGTTCGACTCGATGATCGCCGGCGGTGGAAGCGTCGCCGGCCAGGCCGGCCTCGGTGCACTGTCCGGCCGGCGAGGGTTCCCGGCGGGCTACATCGTCGGCGGCACGATCACGTTGGCCGCGCTCCCGCTGCTGTTCCTGTTGCGCCGGCGGCGCGACGACGCGGACTTCTACACGGGGACCGAGGTCGAGCACGCCTGCGCGGCACCCGCGCTGCCGGCGATCTCGAACGTCGCCGCCGAACCGGTCAGCTCTGGGTGACGAGCACCTCGGTGATCGCAGACGGTGTCGCCGCCCCGGTCAGCCGCTCGACCTCGACACCGCCGTCGACGAACACGAGCGTCGGCGTGCACATCACGCCGTACTTCGTCGCGACGTCCATCTGCCGGTCGGTGTGGACCGCGACGAACCGCCAGCGGTCGGCGTGGTCGCGTGCCATCTGTTCGAGGTGGGGGCGCAGCGTCCGGCACGGCTGACACCACGTGCCCCAGAAGTCGATCACGACGCCGCGCTGCTCCTCGAGCAGTACCTCGTCGAGGCGGCCGAGGTCGACCTCCTCGAGCGGTTCGGTCACGCGATGTCTTCCTGCCGGTACTCCATCCCGGTCTCGTACTCGGATTCCGGTTCGGAGTCGAGGTTCATCGTGATGTTGAACTTGTTGCCCCAGTTGAAGATCCCGCACGAGAAGACCATTTCGACGATCTCGTCGTCGCTGAAGTGTTCCCTCAGCTTCGCGAAGAATGCGTCGGTCACGGTGTGGGGGTCGAGCGCGATGCGCTCGGCGAGCGAGACACCGAGTGCCTCGCGATCGGTGAGCTCGTCGCCGGCCTGCGGCTGGTGACTGGCGCACGCTGCTTCCTTCGGACCGACGACACCGCGCACGGCGGTGGTACGTACGGTCATTCAATAGGCGCA
Source organism: Ilumatobacteraceae bacterium (assembly GCA_024644465.1). Classification (GTDB taxonomy): domain Bacteria; phylum Actinomycetota; class Acidimicrobiia; order Acidimicrobiales; family Ilumatobacteraceae; genus Ilumatobacter_A. The sequence goes on from JAHEKY010000012.1 coordinate 15,314, forward strand.
GTCGTTGATCTGACCGGTCTTCAGCCGCATCATCTCGTGGATGTGGGGTTCGACGCTGCCCTCCCCGAAGAACGCGCCGAAGACCGGCACGATCGTCTTGAGCAGCGCGGGGTTGCGGCCGATGACGCCGAACATCGCGGCGTCGCCCCACCACCCCTCGCGGCCCTGCTCGAGCAGTTCGTTGACCTCGGCGTCGGGGCTTTCACCCGGCGCGAGTGGCGTGATCCGTGATGCCATCGGTGCCCTCCTCAGGGTGTCCGGTGTCGACGCTACTCCCCGTGTCAACCGTCACACCGTCGGTCGACGTCCGGACAGGATCACGCCGGTGGCGTAGCGGTCGAGGCACGATGTGACCGGCTTCGCCTGCCCGCCTCTCCGGTGAATGACTACGATCGACACCGACGAGGAGCGACGAATGGCGAACCCGAACGAACTGGCCACGTTCTCGGTGAAATCGTACCGCTACCTGCGGTTGTCGATCGTCGTCGTCGTCACGGCCGTGCTCGCTTCGGTAGTGATCGAACGGACCCACGTCGACTGTTGGCAGGGTTCGATCAGCGCCTATTACTACACGCCGGTCCAAGCGGTCTTCGTCGGTGCACTGCTGACGATCGGCGTCAGCCTCATCGCGATCAAGGGCAGCACGGACCTCGAGGACACGCTGCTCAACGTCGCCGGCGTGCTCGCACCGATCGTCGCCTTCGTCCCGACATCGTCGCCGGCCCGGGTGTGCGCGTCAGCACCGTTCGTCGGCGGCGACACCGAGCCGTACATCGACAACAACGTCCTCGCGTTCGCGATCGGCGGTGCGCTGGCGATCATCCTGACGATCGGGCCTGCGCTCGTGCTGCGCAAGGCGAAGATCCGCCGCCTGGACCCGGGGTCGATGATCGGCGTCGGTCTGGGCGCGGTACTGCTGGTCGCCGGGCTGCTCTGGTACGGGTTCTTCCGGGACAGCTTCCTCGAGCGGGCCCACGGCGGCGCAGCGATCGCGATGTTCTTCTTCATCTGGATCGTGATGGTGATCAACGCCAGAACGGCGCGGCCCGCGTACCGGAAGTGGTATGCCGAATCGGCGATCGCGATGGCCGTGTCGGTCGTCGTCGTGGTCGCCGGGAAGGTCGTCGACAGCGGCTGGCGTCATCAGATCCTGTGGCTCGAAGTGCTCGTGCTGACCGCGTTCGCGGTCTTCTGGATCGTGCAGACGTTCGAGCACTGGGACGGCGGTGTACCGACCGGCACCGAGCGAACCGAGCGCGTCGCGGAGGGCCCGCTCGCCGCTCAGATGCGCAAGATCGCCCCGGAGCAGCCGCCCGGCGACTGACACGCCGACGCCCGGGTGTGCGATGCTCGGCCGATGAGCGACGATCGGCTGCGGATCAGCCAGGGAAGCACCTTCGAACAGCAGGTCGGCTACTCGCGGGCGGTCGTCGACGGGCGCTGGGTGTTCGTCGCAGGGACGACCGGCTTCGACTACACCACGATGACGATCTCCGACGACATCGTCGAGCAGGTCGACCAGACGCTGGCGAACATCGACGCCGCGCTGCGCGAGGCGGGGTCCGGCCCCGACGACGTCGTTCGCGTCCGCTACTTCTTGCCCGACGCCGCCGACTTCGAGCCGTGCTGGCCGTCGCTACGCGCGTACTTCGGCACCGCACGTCCGGCTGCGACGATGCTCGTCGTCGGCCTGGCCGACCCGCGGATGAAGATCGAGATCGAGGTCACGGCGCGTACACCGCGCTGACGCCCGATCAGACCGTTCGGCAGAAGTTGGCGATGCTCGCGGCGGTCTCGTAGCTGACGTCGGGACACGCGATCGAGAAGATCTCGGTGCCGTGGATCGTGCCCATGACCGTGCGGCACTGGGCCGACACGCCGGCGCGCACGAGCAGGCGATAGAACTCGATGCCCTCGTCGCGCAAGGGGTCGCACTCGTTGACGCTGATGAATGTCGGCGGGAAGCCCTCGACGTCGCCCTCGGTGGCGAACGACGGCCAGGCGAGCGGGTTGCCCGCCTCGAACTGCTCGATGCCGTACGCGACGCGACCCCGGTTGTTGTGCAGCGACAGGAGGATGCCTTCGTTCTCGGTCGAGGACGGGAATCGTTCCTGCGGCCACTCGCCCGCGATGTACGGGCACAGCGCGTACAGCCCGCGGATCAAACCGATGTCGCCGTCCTGCGCCAGCCGCAGGCCGGTCGCGATCGTCAGGTTGCCGCCGCCGCTCTCGCCGGCGACGATCACGTGGTCGGCATCGATGCCCAGGTCCGCGGCGTTCGCGACGATGTGCTTCAACCCCGACACGCAGTCGTTCAGCCCCGCCGGGAACGGCTCGACCTCGGGCGCCGACGACGCCACGAGGCAGTTCCGGAAGTCGACCATCGCGACGGCGACACCCTGCCGCGCGATGATCCGCCCCCACGATCGGTACATCCCGTCGAAGCACGACATCGTCTGCATCCCGCCGCCGTGGATGTAGTACACGCATGGCACCGGCGCGTCCGACTCGGGTCGGATGTACTGGATCTTCACGGTGTTGCCGTCGGGCTGCGACGTGAACTCGATCGTGCTGACGTCGAGGCCCGTCGAGGGTGCGATGTCCTCGTTGTCGACCATGTCGAGCAAGCCGACGAGCATCTTCCGTTCGAGGACCTTCTCGGGCTGGTTGACTTCCGCGAGATACGTCTCGCGATCGGCGATGTCGGGCTCGACGGGGATCGGCATCGCCCCCATCACCGCCTTGATCCGCGGGTCGATCCGGGGGTCGTCGTTGATCTTGCTCATCCACCGACCGTACGTGCGCTGCCCGGTCCGCGGCGAAGCCGGCGCGCGTGTCAGTCGGCGTCGGCGAGTGCCCGGAGGTGTGCGAGGTCGAACCCGGCGAGTTGCTTGTAGGCGTTGGCCTCGCGCTCCAACTCGCCGGCCGGGACACATGTGTGGACGCCATCGCACGAACCACCGCATCGGTCCGCGACCCATTGCATCACCCGCTCCGGGCCGGCCTGGCGGTTCGCGAGCGTCAACCGCGACGTCGGTTCGAGCCGTTCCTGCTCGTAGGACGCGAGGCCGGTGACGACGTCGGCGGCCGTCGCGAGCGCGGCGGCAAGCGCCTCGCCGTCGAGGATCGCCTGGCTCGAGCCGTTGCTGCCGTTCGGACGCATCGGATGGGCGGCGTCGCCGAGCAGCGTCACGCGCCCGAACGACCATCGCTCGACCGGGTCGCGGTCGACCATCGGGAACTCGTACGCCGCGGCACTCGAGGCGATCAGCTCGCCGACGTTCAGCCAGCCGTAGTCCCACGAGCGGAAGAACTCGGCAACCGTGTCGACGTCGACCTCCCGGTTCCAGCTGACCGTCGCCATGTCGACGTCGAGTGGCCGTTCCGCGACCCAGTTGATCAGCGCCCGGCCATCGCTGTCCGGGGTGGTGATCGGGTAGACGACCGCCTTCTGCCCGTCGTCACCGGCCATGAACATCGTGCGCCCGTCGAGGAACGCCGGTGCCTCGACCGCGCCGCGCCACAACACGAGGCCGCTCGGGTGCGGGTGCCCCTGTTGCGGGTAGAGCTGCCGGCGGACGGCCGAGTGGATCCCGTCCGCTCCGACGAGCACGTCAGCGCGGACGGCGATTTCGGCACCGTCGCGGCGGCGGTCCGCGAAGAGCGCGATCACCGCGTCGTCGGTCTGGTCGAACGACTCGAAGCGGTGGCCGGTGTGCAGCCGCGCTGCCCCGAGCCGTTGTTCCGCCGCGCGCCAGAGCAGCATCTGGAACCGCCCCCGGTGGATCGAGAACTGGGGCCACGGGTTTCCGGCGTCGACCCCGCGCGGCTCGGACCAGATGCGGATGCCGTCGCGCGACAGGAACATCAAGGTGCTCGTCCGGACTGCGGCCCGGTCGAGTTCGTCGAGCAGGCCGAGTTCGTCGAGGACGCGTACCGAGTGCGGCAGGACGTTGATGCCGACGCCGAGTTCGGCCGGTTCGACGACCGCTTCGTACACATCGACGTCGTGGCCCGCGTCGTGGAGGCACATCGCGGCGACCAACCCGCCGATGCCACCGCCGACGATCGCGATCGCGGTCATCGGTGCCGCGCCCTCGTCGTTCGCATCGTGCTGTCGACGTCCTCCCGGTTGACGTAGCCACCGGCGAGATGTCGTTCGCCGGTGAATGCCCGCCGCCCGTGGAGCACCCTCCAGTTGTCGACGATCACCATGTCGCCCGGACGCAAATCGACCTCGAACTGCAAGTCGGCGGCGTTGGCCAGCGCATCGAACCGGTGCAGCGCGGCGTACAACTCGCTCATCGTCGGTTCCGGCAGCAGGAACGGCGCGCGGTCGTGATGGTTGTAGCTGACCTGCACGAGGCTGCCCCCGACGTGACGCAGCACCGGGCGTGCGGCGACGAGATGGACACCGTCGCCGATGTATCGACCGGGGATGTCGATCGTTCGCAGCACGTCGACGAACTCGGGTGCTTCGGCCGCGAGGCGGGCGGCGAGCTCGTGACCGTCGACGAACACGTTCGCGCCGCCGGCTGCGGCGTACACCAGGCAGTGCAACGCGAGCAGACCGGGTGCATCGTTGCTGTACGTGCCGTCGGTGTGCGGCGTGATCTCGAGCCGCGTCGACGCGGTGTCGTCGAGCGCACCGTCGGACCCGAACTCCCACACGTCGCCGAAGATCGAGCTGCGGACGTAGCCGAATCGTTCGAGTACCCCTCGCGTTGCGGAGGCCTCGGTGGGCACGTCGTGGATCAGCAGGACGCCGTCGCGTTCGAGCCCGGCGAGCGCGCGGGCGTGGCCGGCATCGTCGGCGATCTCCTCGGCGGTGAGCGTCGTCAGCCGGTCGCCGAGTTCACCGCCGGACCACGCAACGGCTTCGGGCCCGCCGACGACAGACGCCGCCGGCCCGAGCGATCGGAGGTCGCCCACGTCGTACGACGCAGCCGGGCCGTCCGGCCACGTGACGGTCATCGTGGCGCCCTCGACGGCGATGTCGCCGGGCCCCACCGCGGCGACCGTCGCAGCGGTGACCAGGCGCTGGCGCGTGACCGGGTGGAACGAGCCCGCGTCCCCGGCGTGATCCCGCAGCCACTGCCACGAGAGCTCGATCACGTCGCCGTCGACCGCGACGCACACGCCATGGCGCGAAGTGCGCACCGATTCGATCGTCAACGTGGCCGATCGCCCTTGATCGTCACCCGGCGCATGTGACGCCGGTGGCCGCCGTAGTCGTGCAGCGCGTAGTGCTGCACGCTGCGGTTGTCCCACATCGCCAGCGTGCCCGGCGCCCACCGCACGCGGCAGGTGAATCGCTCCTGCACCGCGTGGGCGAGCAGGAACCGCAGCAGCGCCGCAGACTCGTCGCGGTGGAGGCCCTCGATCCCGATGGTGAACGCGCCGTTGACATAGAGGGACCTGCGGCCGGACTCCGGATGGGTGCGCACGACGGGATGCTCGACGCGGCGTTCGGCCACGTCGGCGTTCTTCGTCCTCATCGACTTCGACTTCGTCGACGTCCCGCCGGGCGCGTACTGCGGGCCGGCCGAATGGATGCCGACCAGGCCGTCGAGCATCGACTTCATCGTCGGGCTGAGGGCGTCGTAGGCCGCGTGCTGATCGGCGAAGAGCGTGTCACCGCCGACCGGTGGCACGTCGACCGCGTACAGCACCGAACCGAGGTCGGGTTCCTCCAGGAACGTGACGTCGGTGTGCCAGCCGCCGCCGAAGTTGACCCGGTCGTCCGGTTCCGTGATCACGTCGAGCACCTCGGGATGTGCGGCCTGACCCTCGACGAACGGGTGGGTGTCGAGCTCGCCGAACTGGCGGGCGAAGGCCATCTGCTGCTCCGCGGTGAGATCCTGATCGCGTACGACGATCACGTGGTGTTCGACGAACGCCTGCCGGAACTCGGCCAGCGTCTCGGCGCTCATCGGCTCCGCGAGGTCGACGCCGCGCAACTCGGCGCCGAGCACGCCGGACAGCGGCGTGACATCGAGGGTCGTGGTCACGACGTCCAGTGTGTCAGCTGGGAGTGCGCGCCGGCCCAGCGGGCGGCGCCGGCCTCAGAACTGCGAGAGCAGGACGAGCGTGATCAGCGCAGTCGCCGCCGCAACCGACAGCGTGATGATCGCATCCTGCAACCGCACGATCGGCCGGCGCGTCCGCGTCGGCGCGATGTCGCCGGTGACGGCCACGTCGGCGACCGTCACGTCGGTCGCGGGGGCGGGTACGTCGACGTCGGCTCCGACCGGGGCGTCCGCCGGCGTGGGGAGCGGCGCGGCGGGCGGCGTCGGCTCGGGTGCGGGCGCAGGCGTGACCTCGACCGGTGGCGGCGCGAGCTGGACGCCCGGCGGTGGCAGCGGTGCGGGCGCCGGAGGGGCGAGCGTGGGAGGGGCGAGCGGCGGCGGGGCGAGCAGCAGCGACACGATCGGCGGGGCCAGCGCACGCGGCGACGATGCGGGGGGCGCCGCGAGCGGGGCGGGGGCCGCGAACACCTCGGGTGCGGGCAGCGGCGTCGGCGGTGCCGCGAACGGGGCGGCGAACGACACCGGGTCGGCGGTCGGTGCCGGGAGCCGCAGCAGCGCCACGGGTTCGATTGGTGGCGCTGCCGGCTCGAACGCGCTGTCGGCCCATGCCAACGTGTCGAGCGTCGGCGCGGGCCAGGTGTTGCTCCGGCGGAGCGCAACCACTTCGGGCGCCGGCCACGACCTGATCTGGTTCGAGACGCGCGGCTGGAGCGGCAAGAACGACCGAGGGGCCGGGACGAGTTGGAACGGAGCACTCACTTGGTTCCGAGTTTCACACGCACGGCCACGCACAGCGGGGACCATCCGCGAAAATCTCGGAACTCCCGACGGGCTCGGGGCCGGGCCGGACGGGCGGTTCGTCCGCTACTCGCGCGCTCCGTGGCCGCGGGACCGGAACTCGAGGCCCGCGAACTCGCCGGAGCTGCGCCACTGGTCGATGTACTCGAAGTAGGCCACCGGCCCCTCCGGGAATCCGAGGGTGTTGCGGAGCCCGGCGCGAGTCGGCGTCTGGCCCTCGTTGTTGTAGTACCCAGGTGTGCAGTCGGGCTGATTGCCGAACCGCCTTCCGCCCGCTTCGAGCCGCTCCATCCACGCCTGCTCGGCGGCTGCGGTGACTTCGACCTCCTCGGCGCCGATCTCGAGTGCGTGGCGGACGACCGCCGCGATCGTGTTGCCGCGCTCGATCAAGTTGTGGGGGATGTTCGAGATGAGGTTGGCGCCGTGCGCCGGTTGCACCATGAACAGATTCGGGAAGCCGTGCATGTGGATGCCGTGGAGCGTCGACATCCCGTCGGCCCAGTAGTCGGACAGCGTCACGCCGTTGCGGCCCGTCGTCTCGTAGCCCGCCCGCCGGACGTACTCGGTGCCGACCTCGAACCCGGACGCGTAGATCAGGCAGTCGAGCTCGTAGTGCCGACCGTCGACCCAGGCGCCGGTCTCGTCGATCCGCTCGACGCCCTTGCCATCGGTGTCGACGAGGTGGGTGCCCGGCACGTTGAACGCCTGGAGATACTCGTCGTGAAAGCAGGGCCGCTTGCAGAGCTGCCGGTACCACGGCTTGAGCGCTTCAGCCGTCGCGGGGTCGGCGACGATCTCGTCGACTCGTGAGCGGATCTCGGTCATCTTCTCGTCGTCGCTCGCGTGATACGCGCGCTCGAACGCCTCGGGCGTGAACTCGAGCGGCTCGGCGGACAGCAGCTTGTCGCGGATCCGCTGCGCGATGTCGGTCCAGCCGTCGTGCACGAGATCCTCGTCGGCCATCCCACCGGTCTGCAGCAGCGTGAAATTGTCGAGCCACCGCTGCTGCCAGCCGGGCTCGAGCGTGTCGAACCAGTCGGGGTCGATCGGGTGGTTGTTGCGGACGTCGATCGACGACGGTGTGCGCTGGAACACGTAGAGCTCCCGGCAGGCCGGCGCGAGGTGGGGGATCGCCTGGACCGACGTCGCGCCGGTACCGATGATTCCGACCCGCTTGTCGCCGAGGCGGTCGAGCGGCGCGCCGGCCGGGTCGCCGCCGGTGTAGTCGTAGTCCCACCGGCTGGTGTGGAAGCTGTGCCCCGCGAACGTGTCGAGGCCGGGGATCCCCGGCAGTTTCGGCCGGTGCAGCGGACCGGTCCCCATCGCGACGAACCGGGCCCGCATCTCGTCGCCGCGGTTGGTGCGGATGATCCAACGGCACGACGGCTCGTCCCACTCGAGCCCCGTGACCTCCGTCGACATCAGGGCGTTGTCGTAGAGGTCGAAGTGATCGGCGATCCGGCGGCAGTGTCCGAGGATCTCGGGCCCTTTGGCGTACTTCTCGGTCGGCATGTGCCCGGTCTCTTCGAGCAACGGCATGTACACGAACGCAGCCGTGTCGCACTGCGCGCCGGGATAACGGTTCCAGTACCACGTGCCGCCGAAGTCGCCGGCCTTCTCGATGATCCGGACGTCGTCGACGCCGGCCTGCTTCAGCTTCGCGCCGGCGAGCAGCCCCGAGAACCCTCCGCCGATGAACGCGAACGTCACCTCGTCGGTCAGCGGTTCCCGATCGACCGGCTCGACGTACGGATCCTCCAGGTACTTGGCGAACTGGCCCTTGAGTTCGACGTACTGCTCGTTGCCGTCGCTGCGGAGGCGCTTGTCCCGCTCGGCGAGATACTTCTGGCGCAGCTCCTCCGCGTCGATCGTGACCATGGTTGCACTGTACAAGTAGTGAGCGGCGACCGGGCTGCCGGACGACATTCGTCGCGGCGGCGAGTCGGTAGGTTCTGCGCATGGACCCGCCGCGCGAAGCACTCAGCGTGTTCGACATGCTGAAGATCGGCGTCGGGCCGTCGAGTTCGCACACGCTCGGGCCATGGCGCGCGCTGCAGCGGTGGCTGCGCGAACTCGACGACGAACTCGGCGGCCTCGCCGGGGTGAGCGCCGTGCGGGTCCACCTCTACGGTTCGCTCGCACTGACGGGCACGGGGCACGCCACCGACAAGGCGATTGCGCTCGCGCTGCTCGGCCACGAACCCGAGACCGTCCCGGTCGAGTCGATCTCGACGTTCGTCGCTGAGCTGGCGGCAGCGCGCGTGGTCCACCTCGCCGACGGCCACTCGGCGACGTTCGACCCCGCGACCGACATCGTCTTCCACCCGGACGAACGCCTGCCGGGTCATGCGAACGGGATGATCTGCGAGGCGGTCGTCGACGGCCGGGCGCAGTCGTCGACGTTCTACTCGATCGGCGGTGGATTCGTGCTCGCGGCCGACGAGGTCGTCGGGTCGGGTGGCGCCGCGGCGATGGTGCTGCCGCACCCGAGCCAGACGCCGGAGGAGCTCCGCGCCCACTGCGCGGGGCGCGCCTGCCGCATCGCCGACGTCGTGTGGTCCAACGAGCAGGCGTGGCGCACGCCCGAGGAGATCCGACGGCAACTCGGCGAGATCTGGCGGGTGATGCTGGAAGCGGTGTACCGCGGGTGTCACACCGACGGCCTGCTGCCGGGTGGGCTCGGCGTCCGCCGGCGGGCACCCGCTCTCGTGCGACGGTTGCTCGGCGACGCGGACGCCGACGAGCCCGACGCGTGGGTCGATCTGATCCGTTCGCGGCCGTGCCGGTTCTCCGAGGTGCTGCAGTTCGTCAGCGCGTTCGCGATGGCGGTCAACGAGGAGAACGCCGACCTCGGGCGAGTCGTCACGGCGCCGACGAACGGGGCGGCCGGTGTGATCCCCGCCGTGCTGCTGTACCACGTGTGCTTCTCCGAGCGTGCCGTGTCCGAGGACGAGATCCTCGACTTCCTGATGGTCGCCGGCGAGGTCGGCACCCTGTTCAAGAAGGGCGCCACGATCTCCGCGGCGATGGGCGGGTGCCAGGCCGAAGTCGGCGTGTCGAGCGCAATGGCCGCAGCCGCCCTCGCAGAAGCGCTCGGCGGTTCGGTCGACCAGGCGATGATGGCCGCGGAGATCGCGATGGAACACCATCTCGGGATGACGTGCGACCCGGTCGCCGGTCTCGTCCAGGTGCCGTGCATCGAACGCAACACGATGGGCGCGATCAAGGCGATCAACGCCGCCGAACTGGCCGTCGCCGGCAATCCCGACGATGCCCGCGTCTCACTCGGTGACGTGATCAGGGCGCTGCGCGAAACGGCGGAGGACATGTCCGACCGCTACAAGGAGACCTCCCAGGGCGGCCTCGCGGTCAACGTGTCGGTCCGTGTCCCGGAGTGTTGACCCCGACCCACCCCCACCCCCACCCCCGCCGACTGCCGACTGCCGAACCCCGTACCCCGTCCGGTGAGAGGTGAGAGCACCTGTCACGCCCAACTCTCACCGCAGCGGCAGTTCGTCGCCTTCCGGTGAGATCTGGGGGGACCTGTGCCTCTCACCTCTCACCGGAAGGGTTTGGCGGCGGAGGTACGTGGTGGCCTCGGTGGCGGCGAGCACGACGAAGAACTGCGCGACCGCGATGCCGGCGATCGTCGCGGACGCGGCCGTGTCGTGGTGGTAGCTGACCGTCAGCCCGACGACGACCGAGAGCCAGCCGAACCCGGTTGCGACGATCATCGCGACCGGAATGCGGCGCACGATCAGCACGGCGGTCGCCGGCGGGGCGACGAGCAGGCCGAACACGAGCAGCGTGCCGACCACGCGGAAGCTCGACACGACCGACAGCGCGAGCAGCGACAGCAGCGCGCCGTGTGCGACCGCGGGCCGCAACCCGAGCGTGACCGCCTTGTCACGGTTGACCGCGAGCGCGAGGAACGACCGGTGGCCGAGAACCAGGCCGATGATCGTGATCGCGAGCACCGCGACCCCGAGGCGGATCTCTCCGGCGCGCACGCCGAGCACGTCGCCGAAGAGGAAGCTCGTCAGATCGCCGGCGAACGTCGCCTCGCGGCTCAGGATGACGACGCCGAGCGCGAGCATCCCGACGAACAGGAGGCCGATCCCGGTGTCGTCGGACAGCCGTGTCGTGCGGTTGACGAGGTTGACACCGAGCACCATCACGACGGCACTCGCGAGCGCGCCGAGCGTCAGGTCGTACCCCCAGATCGCCGCGAGGGCGATGCCCGGGAGGACGCCGTGGGCGAGTGCGTCGCCGAAGAACGCGAGGCCGCGCACGACGACCCACGTGCCGACGAGCGCGGTTGCCGTCGCCGCGAGCAGACCGCCGAGGAGCGCGCGCCGGGTGATGTCAGACGCGAAGGCGTCGAGGACGAAGTCGAACGTCACGTCAACGCCGTCCCGATCCGTTCGGCGTTCACCGTCATCGCCTCGATGTAGGTCCCGGCGCCGGAACCCGGGCCACCCAGACTGCCGGTGAACAACTCGACGACGGCAACGCCACCGACCTCGTCGGCGACGGCCCGCGCGAGCCGGTCCGACTCGGTCGTCTCGACGAAGATCGCCGGAAGACCGAGATCGCGAATCAGCGTGGCGAGCGTCTCCAGGTCGGCTGCGGACGCTTCGGCGCTCGTGCTGACCGACGAGATCACGGTGCCGTCGATCCGCAAGCCGTACCGGCGCGCGAAGTAGGCCAGCGAGTCGTGGTTCGTCACGAGGACGCGCCGTTCCGGCGGGATCGGGGCGAGCGTCGAAGTGATCGAGGCGTCGAGGGCGCGCAGGTCACCGATGTATGCGGCCGTGTTGCGCCCGACGGCGTCGGCATCGAGGCCGGTCGTCTCGACGAGTTCGGCTGCGAGCGCGGCGACTGCGGTCGCCATCGCGTCGGGGTCGAGCCAGATGTGCGGGTCGCCGGCGATCTGGTCGGCGCCGAGGGTGTCGGCCACCGTGAAGACGTCGGTCCCGCTGTCGCGAACGTTGGCGAGGATGTCGGCCATCCCGGCTTCGGCGCCCAACCCGTTGACGACGAGCAGGTCGGCCCGCTCCATCGCCTCCGCCTGGCGCGCGGACGGGGCGAACTCGTGCGGGTCCGCGCCGACCGGCATGATCACGTCGACGTCGACGCTCGAGCCGACCATGTCACCGAGTGCCGACGAGACGATGTCGCCGAGCACGTTCGTCGTGACGACGACGGTCGGGATGTCGTCGGGCCCGCCATCCGCGTCCGATGTCGCGCACGCGGACGCCAGCGCGGCGAGCAGCAACGCGCCGAGCCGGAGCGGAGTGAGAATCCTTCTCATCAAGAGCTATCGTATGGGAATCACTCTCACTTCTCCACCGGATCCCGTCGAACACCCGCGGGGCGCAGCGAGCCACGGCACCGCGCCCGCGATCTCGATGCGCGGCGTCTCGGTGCACCGCGGTGGTCGGAGCGTGCTCACGGTCGGGCACCTCGACATCCCGACCGGCGTCACCGCGATCGTCGGCCCGAACGGGTCGGGCAAGTCGACGCTGTTGCACGCGATCGCCGGCGTGCTGCCGCTCGCCGCTGGGGACGTGTCCGTGAGCGGCACCGTCGCCTACGTCCTGCAGTCGCAGCACGCGTCCGAGCACCTGCTCGTCACGGCCCGCGAGGTCGTCGCGTTGGCACGAGCGGCCGAACGTGGCCCGTTCGGCCGCCTCCGGCCAGCCGACCGGGCTGCCGTGGACGAGGCGCTGGAACGCCTCGACGTCGCGGCGCTCGGCCGTCGACACCTCGCCGAGATGTCCGGTGGTGAACGCCAGCGGGTGTTCGTCGCGCAGGGCCTCGCGCAGGGCGCGGACATCCTGCTGCTCGACGAGCCGGTCGCCGGTCTCGACGTCCTGTCGATGCGCAAGATCCGCGAGATCATCTCGGACGAACGCGCCGCCGGCAGGGCGGTCGTCGTGGCGATGCACGACCTCGACGAGGCGGCCCGGTCGGACCACGTCGTGCTCGTCAACGGCCGGGTCGTCGCCGCCGGGCCGCCCGCTGCGGCGCTCACCCCGGAGCACCTGCGAGCGGCATACGGCGGCCGCGTCCTGGCGCTCGGCGACGACCTCGTCGCGATCGACGACGGCATCCACCACGCGGATCACGAGCATCACCACCACGACCACTGAGTCGTCGTGTCAGCAATGCGACGCCGCCGCGAGTTCTCAGCCGGTGCAGTCCCCGCACACGCCGTACACGTCCACGGTGTGGTGCGTCGGTGTGAAACCTTCGTTTGCAGCCAATTCGTCGAACGACCGGTCGAGCGTGCGCTCGAGTCCTGCGTCGAGCGTGATGTCGCGGACCTGCCCGCACGATTCGCAGATCAGGTGGTGGTGGTGTTCGGTCAGCGACTCGGCGAGTTCGAAGTGGGCGTGCTCGCCCCCGTGCACGAGTCGCCGGACGACGCCGGCCCCCTCGAGCAGTGAGAGATTCCGATACGCCGAGCTCTGGGCGAGGTCGGGTGAGCACTCCAGGAGCTCGGGGAGGGTGATCGGCCCCTCGGCGCGCTTCAAGCCCTCGACGATCGCGCGACGTCCACTCGTGTATCGCAGATCGTGGTCGGCGAGCCGATCGTTGATCGCCCGTTCGAGTTCGCTCGTGGCCACCATTGCCGAAAACGATATCCGACGAATGAGAACCACTCTCCATCGGTGCCTGCGTAGTGTCGTGGCATGGCGCGCTCGATCCTGGTGCTCAACGGCCCGAACCTCAACCTGCTCGGAACCCGTGAACCGGACGTCTACGGCGCGACGACGCTCGCCGAGATCATCGCGGGGCTGCGCACGCGAGCGTCCGAGCACGGCGTCGAGCTGCGCGACATCCAGTCGAACCACGAGGGCGAACTCGTCGACGCCCTGCACGACGCCCGCGACTGGGCCGACGGCGTCGTCTTCAACCCCGGTGCCTACACCCACACCAGCGTCGCGCTGCGCGACGCGATCTCGGCGTGCGGGCTGCCGGTCGTGGAGACGCACCTCTCGAACGTCCACGCCCGCGAGGAGTTCCGCCACACGTCGATGCTGAGCGCGGTGTGCCTCGGCGTCGTCGGCGGGTTCGGGCGTCACAGCTACTCGCTCGCCCTCGACGGCCTGCTCGACCACCTCGGCGCCTGACCCGGCGGGCCATGATGGGGAGATGTTCCGCCACGTCGTGATGTTCATCTGGGCCGACGATGTCGACGACGACCACATCGCCGCTGCCGGCCACGCGCTCGACACGTTGCCGGCCAAGATCGACACGATCCGGAGCTACGTCCACGGACGCGACGCCGGCCTCGGGCCGACGAACGCGAACTACGTGCTCGTCGCCGACTTCGACGACGTCGACGGGTTCGCCACCTACCGCGACCACCCCGACCACGTCGCCGTCGTGCGGCAGTACTTCGCGAAGCACACCGCGCAGCGAATGGCAGTACAGCACCACGTCGACTGAGCGTCACGTCGAATCGGGTGACGTGATAGACCCGCGGACGTGCAGGGGCTGCGGCAGATCTGGAACGGTGGTGGTTCGACGCTCGGGGCGTGGTTGTCCGTTCCGAGCACGGTGACCGCGGAGGCCACGGCGCGAGCCGGGTTCGACTACGTCTGCATCGACACCCAGCACGGCGCGATCGACTACTCGGACGCGGTACCGATGATCCAGGCGATCGCGCTCGGCGGATCACGCCCGGTGGTCAGGGTTCCCTGGAACGAGCCGGGCGTGATCGGCAAGGCGCTCGACGCCGGTGCCCACGGGGTGATCGTCCCGATGGTCAACAGCGTCGCCGAAGCAGAGGCAGCGGTGAAGGCGTGCCGGTATGCGCCGGCCGGCGCGCGCAGCTACGGGCCGGCGATCGCCGCCCAGCGCGTCGACGGGGCGTACGTCGAGTGGGCCCACGACAACGTCACCGTCATCCCGATGATCGAGACGGCGCAGGCCGTCGAGCAACTCGACGCGATTCTCGCGGTGGCGGGCATCGACGCGATCTACGTCGGGCCGGCCGACCTGTCGCTGACGCTCGGCCTGCCCCCCGGCAACAACGACGACGCACCCTCGTTCGCCGAGGCGCTCACCACGATCGCGAACGGTTGTCAGCGGGCGGGCGTCGTGGCCGGGATCCACGCCTCGGCGGCACTGGCCGGGCGTCGGGCCGAGATGGGGTTCCGGATGATCACCGTGTCGACCGACCTGATCGCCCTGACGGCCGCGCTGCGGTCGGACGTCGCGTCCGCACGCGAGGCCGTCCCGGGTCGACCGGGTGCCCCACGCAGCTGACCGCGACCCGGGTCAGCTGTCCGACCAGCGCTTGATGACACCCCGGAACGGCCGCTCCGGGAGTTCCGCAGGGGCCTGGGACGCGTCGTAGTACGGCGCATCGCCGATGATCGTGACCCGCTCGGCACGTCGCACCTGCGGGTAGTAGTCCGACACCGCGTAGTGCTGACACGCGCGGTTGTCCCAGAACGCGATCGAGTTCGGCCGCCACGCGAAGCGCACCTGGTACTCGGGGAACGTCGCCTGGCGGTAGAGGATCTCCAGCAATTCGGCGCTCTCGTCGGCGTCCATCCCGACGATCTCCTGGGTGAACGCCTGGTTGACGTAGATCGCCTTGCGTCCCGTCTCGGGGTGGGTCCGGATCACGGGATGCTCGGGGTTCGGGTAGGTCTCGTTGAACTCCTCGATCTGCTCCGGCGTGGCACCACGGCCGATCATCCGCTTGCGGAAGCCGACGAAGTCGTGGCGGGCGACGCGCCCTTCGACCTTCTCCCTGATCCGCTGGGGGAGGCCCTCGTAGGCGGCGTACATGTCGGCGAACAGCGTGTCGCCGCCGAGATCGGGGCACTCGACGAGCCGCAGCACCGAACCGAGCGACGGCTCGAGCCGCCATGTCACGTCGGAGTGCCACAGGTTCTCGAAGCCGTAGGACACCTCGTCGTGGGTGATCGCCAGCACCTCGGGGTAACCGGGCTTCTCCGGCGCGAACGGGTGCACCTCCAGTTCACCGAAGCGGCGAGCGAAGCCGAGGTGCTGTTCCGTCGTGATGTCCTGGTCGCGGAAGAACAGCACCTGCCAGTCGAGCAACGCCCGCCGGAGCACGTCGA
Source organism: Ilumatobacteraceae bacterium (assembly GCA_024644465.1). GTDB lineage: Bacteria > Actinomycetota > Acidimicrobiia > Acidimicrobiales > Ilumatobacteraceae > Ilumatobacter_A. Next base: position 31,248 of record JAHEKY010000012.1, read on the forward strand.
TCGCCTCGCCGCTCAGTTCGTTGCGCAGATCGATTCCGCCGACTTCCGCGCCGATCGTGGGCGACTGCGGGGTGATCGTGACCCGCTCGGCGTCGGTGCGGTCGATGGTCGTCATGGGTGCCTCCTGGCGTTCACGGCCAGTCTTGCCGCAGGTGCGGCCGGGGTGGGAGTCGGGTGGCGGCACCGCTGGACGCGGTCGCTGCGACGATCCACACTGGTGGGGTGACGACCGCACCGCATTTCGGATCCGAGCACGACGGGGACCACCCCGAGCGGGAGGACGAGTGGTCGAGGCTGCGCTCGAAGCACCTGCGGCCGCCGGGCGAGCGCCCGGCGTCGAGCGCTCGCGGCGTGCACCACCAGGCGCTGATCTCCAGTGACGTCGAGCGGACGATCGCGTTCTATCAGGACGTGCTGGAGTTCCCGTTGACCGAACTGTTCGAGAACCGCGACTACACCGGCTCGACGCACTTCTTCTTCGACATCGGCAACGGCAATGCGCTTGCGTTCTTCGACTTTCCCGGCCTCGGCCTGAACGAGTACGCGGAGGTCCTCGGCGGCCACCACCACCTCGCGATCTCCGTCCCGCCCGACACGTGGGACCGGTTGCGCGGGAAGCTCGAAGCCGCCGGTGTCGAGACCTTCGTCGTCGGCGGGACGTCGGTCTACTTCGCGGGCCCCGACGGTGAGCGCCTGGAGCTGATCAAGGACCCGCTCGGCGAGATGTACGGGATGACCGTCCTCTAGAGGCGGTCACGGAAGGGTCACGGAAGGTCGTAGCCGTTGCGCGGCACGGCGACGGTCGTGGCGACCAGCGTCCCGGTCGCCGTCCCCGCCGAGACCGAGGGGTGTGAGTCCTTGCACGTCAGCGCGAACAGCCGATCGCCGTCGGGTCCTCCGAGCATGCACGCGTACGTGTGGTCGTCGGTCGGGAGCCGGTCCGTGACCTCGCCGCCCTCCCGGACCCGTACGACCTGTCTGCCGATCGCGTCTGCGTACCAGATCGCGCCGTCGGCATCGATCGTGCAGCCGTCCGGCGCGGTGCCCGGAACGGTGGCCCAGACCCGGGCGTTCGAGAGTGATGCGTCATCGCCGATGTCATACGCCGTGAACTGCCCGCCGAACGATTCGCCGACGATCAGCGTCGTGCCGTCGTTCGTGATGACCGAGCCGTTCGGGAACAGCAGGCTGTCGGCGGCGACCTCGACCGCGCCGTCCGGGCGGACGAGCGCGAGCTTTGCCGCCGCGAACTCCTCTCCGCCTTCCATGTCGAAGCCGAAGTTGCCGACGTACGCGTTCCCGGCCCTGTCGACGACCATGTCGTTGCAGTGGCCCGTCGCGATTCCGGACAGGTCGGCGTGGGTGACGATGCTGCCGTCGGGCTCGACGCGCATCACCGACCGGTCGAGCATCGAGACGAACAGCAGGCGGCCGTCGGGCAGCCAACCGAGGCCGGACGGCCGGCCGCCACCGGGATGCTCGACCTCGATTCGCCGCGTGCGGTCGTCGCCGACGGAGGAGATCGTGTGCTGGTGGAAGTCGCTGAACCACAACCGGCCGTCGTGCCAGCGTGGCCCCTCGCCGAAGTCGATGCCGGTGAGGATCGTTTCCCAGGTCATCCCGTGCACGGTAACGAACGCGAGGTGCTCAGCGATCGGTTGAGCGTTCGATCGTGGGGTCGAGCGGCGTGTGTGGGGCGGCATCGTCCGCGAACCAGATCGCGGTCGTGTGCAGGCTGGGTGCTGCGTCGAGGGTGCCCGCACAGATCGAGATCCGCGGCGGGTCGTCGCCCTGGTCGACGACGCGCCACAACAGCGACGAACCGCACCGGTTGCAGAACCCGTATGCGACGTTCGGATCGTCGTCCGGCGAGTACCACGTGAGCGTCGCGCCGGCGTCGAAGGTGACGTCGCCCAGTAGCGCGCCGGTTGCCGCCATGAAGTTGCCGGTGACCTTCTGGCATCGTCGGCAGTGGCACTGCCAGACATCGCGCAACCGACCTTCGACCCGGTATCGGATCGCGCCGCAGAGACAGCTTCCCGTCGCGATGTCGGCCATCGGCCCAGTGTCGCATCGTCGCCGCACTACCACGCGACGTGGCGTCGGAAATCGGGTTCGAGCCGCACTGGTACGGTTGATCGACTGCCCATCGGGGTCGTCACCCAAGGAGGGATCGATCATGTCCAAGTACCTGGTCAGAGGAAACTACGTCGGCGACGGGGTGAAGGGATTGATGCAGGAGGGTGGCACGAAGCGCCTCGCCGCCGCGACTGCTGCCATCGAATCGGTCGGCGGATCCGTCGACTGCTTCTACTACGCGTTCGGCGACACCGACGTGTTCGGGATCTGTGACTTCCCCGACGACGCGAGCGCGGCAGCGGTGTCCCTGATGATCAGCGCGAGCGGCGCCGTCGAGGTCTCGCTGACCCCGCTGCTGACCGTCGAGGACCTCGACGCCGCCGCCGCGAAGACACCGTCGTACCGGCCGCCGGGCGGCTGATCCGCTCGTGGCGGGCTCATGCCGCGAAGTAGGTTCGCGGCATGAGAATCGGCATCAACGGCTCCGGCCAGCTCGCACGGCCCGACCTCGATCTGATCGTCTCGGACATCGAGGCGACGGAGAGCGCGGGGCTGGCGAGCTATTGGCTCGCGCAGACTGCGCTCGCCGACTCGCTGTCGATTCTCGCCATCGCGGGCCGGACGACCTCCGCGATCGAACTGGGGACGGCGGTCGTCCCGACGTGGACCCGCCATCCCGAAGTGATGGCCGCGGGAGCGCTCACTGCGCAGGCCGCGGCGCAGGGGCGGATCGTGCTCGGCATCGGGCTCGCCCACCAGCCGACGGTCGAGGACCGGTGGGGGATGACATGGGAGCGGCCGGTGAAGCACATGTCGGAGTACCTCGCGATCCTCGAGTCGTTGCTCGCGACCGGGTCGGCGAGCCTGCGTGGTGAGATCTGGTCACTCGAGCTGGAGGGCGCATCGATCGCCCACGACGACCCACCGCTCGTGATGGTCGCCGCGCTCGGTGAGCAGATGTTGAAGATCGCCGGCCGCCGCACCGACGGCACGATCCTCTGGGGCGTCGGGCCGAAGACGCTCGAACAGCAGATCATGCCGACGATCACCGCGGCAGCAGAATCGGCCGGGCGGGCCGCGCCGCGCATCGTGTGCAGCCTGCCGGTGTGCGTCACCGACGATCCCGAACCGACCCGCGAGTTCGTCGGCACGATTCTCGCGGGCTACGCGACGCTGCCGTCCTACCGGGCGATGCTCGACATCGAGGGTGTCCACGGCGTCGAGGACATCAGCCTGATCGGCGACGAGGCGACGGTGCGGGCGGGCATCGATCGGGTGCGCGCCGCAGGCGCGACCGACTTCACCGCGGCGGTGATCCCGGAGCGCACCGGCCCGCAGCGGACCCTCGATCTGCTGCAGTCACTGTGAGCTGATCCAGGCGGCGATCGCGCCGCCGATCTCGTGGGGGCTGTCCTCCTGGACGAAGTGGGCGCCGGGGACGCGCACCTCGGTCTGGTTCGGCCAGTTCCGGCAGAACTCCCGCTGCGCACCCGTGAGGATCGCGCCCGGCTCGGCATCGACGAACAGTTTCGGGATGTCGCTGCCGGACATGAAGTCGGCGTAGGCACCGACGATCTCGGTCACGTCGGCGGGTTCGCCCTCGATCGGGATCTGCCGCGGCCACGTCAGGGTGGGCCGCCGCCCCTCGCCCGGCTCGGCGAAGGGCCGGCGGTACTCGGCGTGTTCGTCCGCGGTCAACCCGCGCAGGATCGCGTTGGGCAGCACCGCCTCGACGAAGAGGTTCTTCTCGATCACCATCTCCTCGCCGGCGTCGGAGCGGAAACCCTGGAAGATGCCGCGAGCGTTCGGCGGCCAGTCGTCCCACGACGCAACCGGCTGGACGATCGCTTCCATGTAGGCGATGCCGGCGACACGGTCGGGATGGCGCACCGTCCAATCGAACCCGAGCGCCGAACCCCAGTCGTGGATGACGAGCACGACCTCGTCGCCGAGGTCGAGTTGGTCGAGCAGCCCGTCGAGCCACGACCGATGCTCGACGAACGTGTAGGAGTCCGGGCCGCTGTCGTCGAGCTTGTCCGAATCGCCCTGGCCGATCAGGTCCGGCGCGACGCAACGTCCGAGAGCAGCGACGTGCGGGATGACGTTGCGCCAGAGGTACGACGACGTCGGGTTGCCGTGGAGGAAGAGGAACGTCCTGCCCGAGCCGTCGACCGGCCCGGAGTCGTGGTACGCCATCTGCTTCGTCACGCCGGCGACGCTGACGGTGGCGTGCTGCTTCGGCAGCGGCGTGGTGTCGAACGGTGCGTCGGTGGTGCTCATCGGGCCAGGTTTGCACGCCGGCCCGGTGACGGTCGCAGTCAGGCGGTGCGCATCGTCTCGATCAGCGGGGCGACTCGTTCGACTTCGTTGAGCACCTCGTCGCGGGGCCCCTGCGGAAGGATGAAGACCGCGCGGCTGACCCCCGCCTCGGCGAGACCCGTCAGCTTCTCCTCGTCTGCCTTCGACCCGAACACCCCGAACTCGATCGTCGCCGGATCACGGCCGATCGCATCGCACGCCTCGACGATCGCCTGCCATCCGCCGAGCGCGTACCGTCCGCCGATCGGCATCCAGCCGTCGCAGAACTCGGCGATGTGCGCGGCCGTCTTCGGCCCGGCCGCCCCGCCGAGGATGACCGGCGGTCCGCCGGCCTGGGCCGGCTTGGGCCATGCCCAGCTCGGCTCGATCTGCACGAGTTCGCCGTCGAAGGACGCCTCGTCCTGCGTCCACAGTGCCTTCATCGCGAGCACGTTCTCGCGCAGGAGGGCGCGGCGCTGGGCGTAGTCCGTTCCGTGCTGGGCCATCTCCTCCTTGTTCCAGCCGTACCCGACGCCGAACAGCATCCGGCCGCCGGACAGCGCGTCGACACTGGCGACCTCTTTGGCGGTGTGGATCGGATCGCGCTGGGCGACGAGGCAGATCCCCGTCGCCAGCTTCAGCGTCGACGTGACCGCGGTGCACGCTGCGAGCGCGACGAACGGGTCGTATGTGCGCCAGTAGAACTCGGGCAGGGGAGGGGCGCCCTCCCGGCCACCCCACGGTGTCGTGCGGCGCGTGGGGATGTGTGAGTGCTCGGGGAACCACAGCGACTCGAAGCCGTGCGCCTCGGCTTCGCGTGCCAGCTCGACCGGGTTGATCGTCTGGTCGGTCGGGAAGATCGTCAGGCCGATGTCCATGCGACCGACCGTAGTCGGGGGCGCCCTCGCGTCGTTCGCCCGGTCAGATGTTCCCGGCGGCGAGTCGGGCGTCGATCCATTCGACGATCGCGGCGATCACCTCGTCGCGTTCGGGCTCGTTCAGGCACTCGTGCCGCAGCCGGGGCCAGAGCTTGCGAGTCACGTTCCGGAGCAGTTCGAGCGGGGCGGATGCCGCCGGCGGCACGAGCTCGTCCGCGGCGCCGTGCAGGACGTACGTCGGCACCGTGATCCGGTGGAGCGCGGCGGATGTCGACTTCATCGCCGCCATCACGTGACGGCCGAGCGCGGCCGTCGAGCCGTTGACGCGCAGCGGGTCGTTGTCGTACGCGTCCTGCACCGCCTCGTCGCGCGAGAGAACGCTGCCGTCGAAGTCCGACTCGACGTGCAGTTTCGGCGCGACTCTGCTGAGCACCGGCACGGCGAGCCGCTGCCAGCGCGGGATCTCCGCCGTGAGCGCGGGCGCACTGAGTATCGCCAGATCCGGCTCCGGGCGGTCGCCGACCAGGTACGTCGCCACGATCAGCCCGCCGAGCGAGTGGCCCATCAGGATGACCGGGACGCCGAGGCTGCGGCGCTCGGCGAGCAGGTCGGCGACATCGACGACGTAGTCCTCGAACGAGTCGACGTGGCCGCGCCGGCCGGCGGTCTGCCCGAATCCGCGTCCGTCGTACGAGAGCGTGTCGATGCCGGCGTCGGCGAACGCACCACCAACGTGTTCGTACCGACCGGAGTGTTCGCCGATGCCGTGCACGAGCAGCAGTGCGGCGCGCGGGTCGGCTGCCTTCCAGTGCCGGCGGAGTTGGCGCACCCCGTCGCGCGTCGTTGCGAACTGAGTCGTGGAGGCCGTCACGGCCCGGACATTACCGTTGGTTGCCCTGCCTGCAGTCGGTGCGGTCGTTCTCGGCGCCGGCGATGCGGGCTCGGGTGGTTGCACGCGAGCACCGCCGTCGCGCCGGAGAACGTCGTGGCGATGTCGGGGCGACGAGCCGATTCCGGTGTGGGAGAGTGACGTCGTGCAGGTTGCGCTGACGCTCTTTCCCGGCGTCTCGGCCGACGAGTGCGAGGCGTTCACACTCGCGTTCTCACTGCTGCCGGACTGCACCCTCGTGGGCGTCGGCGCGGCCGTCGGGGAGGTCGTCGGCCCCGGCGGGCGGCAGGTGGTGGACGCCACGTTCGCCGACGTGCTCGCGCCGGACGTCGTGCTCGTGCCGGGCGGGCTGGGCGTCGATCGCACTGCTCACGACGAAGCCGTGCTCGGCTGGCTCCGTCGGGTCGAACCGACATGTCAGTGGATGGCTGCCAGTTCGACCGGGACCGTCGTCGTGGCTGCCGCCGGGTTGCTCGCCGACCGGCCCGCCGCGACGCACTGGCTGGCGGGCCCGATGCTGGCGCAGTACGGCTCGCGGGCTTCGGAGGAGCGGATCGTCGAGGTCGGCCACGTGCTGACCTGCCACGGCCGCATCTCGGCGATGGACGTCGCGCTGCTGATGATCCTGCGGCTCTACAACCGCGAGACCGCGGCACGGGTGAAGCGGGAGATCGTCGACGGGCACCTCGAAGTCGCGGCGAAGCCGGCGTCACTCACCGACCGGATGCTCGGCACCCGCTTCGCGCGCTGGCTCCGGCGGGCGGGGGCGGTGCGGGCCCGCCGGCAACCGCGTCCGCGCAACGAGGAGTTGGTGACATCGGAGTGGATCGAGATGGAGCTCGTCGAGGAGCCCCGCCCGCCTAGCGGCGGAACCAGTCGCCGGAGGCGATCCTCGTGAGTTCTAGCCCGCTGCCGTACTCGTAGGCCCAGGCGACGATGCCCCGGCCGGTCGTGACCATCACCCGTCGGTAGTCGCCGCCGACGGTGTTCTCCTCGTGGTCGAGCGCCGCGAGACACGCTGCGATCGTCGTCGGTCGCAAGGCGTAGGTCCGCCCGCGAACGGTCCCGGAACCGTCGAACAGCGCCGCCGGGTAGTCGAAACCGGTGTCGAACACCGCCCCCGCCACCGAGTCGGCCGTGCCGTCGTCGAGCACGAAGGGAGACAGGAGTCGCCACCGCACGTCTCCCGGTCGCAGGGTGCCGTAGACGAAGAGATGCGTGATCGATTCGCGTCCGGCCATCGCCCACGAGCCTGTCACATCGTGGGGCGGTGCGAGACTGATGCGATGCAGCTTCCGTCCGCCCTGCGCATGCCCGGTCTGCACCTCGCGAAGCGGTACCAACGGCAATGGCTGCGCGGCGACATCGCGGCCGGTCTCGCGGTGACCGCCCTGATGATCCCGCACGGCATGGCGTACGCCGAGCTCGCCGGCGTGCCGGCCGTGACCGGTCTGTACACGACGATCGCCGCCCTGCTCGCCTACGCGCTGTTCGGTCCGTCGCGAGTGCTGCTGCTCGGTCCGGATTCGTCACTCGCCCCGCTGATCGCGGTCGCGATCGCCGTCGTCGGCAGCGACGGCGACCCGGCGAAGGCGATCGCGACGGCGAGCGTCCTCGCGTTGTCGACCGGCGTGCTGTGCGTGCTCGCCGGGCTGAGCCGGCTCGGCTCGATCGCGGAGCTGCTGTCTCGTCCCGTGCAACTCGGCTACCTGAACGGGTTGGCGATCGTGATGGTGATCAGCCAGCTGCCGAAGCTGTCCGGGTTCTCGGTCGACGGGGACCTGCCGCCCGAACAGATCCGTGGGTTCGCCACCGGCCTGACCGACGGGCTGGTCAACGCGACCGCGCTGCTGCTCGGGGCGGCCACGCTCGCGACCATCCTGCTCCTGTCCCGCGTATCACGTGCGATTCCTGGCGTTCTCGTCGCGGTCGTCGGTGCGATCCTCGCCGTGCGGCTCTTCGATCTCGTCGCCGATGGCGTCGATGTCGTGGGCACGCTGCCGACCGGGTTCCCCACACCCCGGTGGCCGTCGATCGACGTCGGCCACCTGCCGTCGCTGGCCCTCGCCTCGGTCGGGCTCGCCTGGGTCACCCTGTCTGACACGACCGCGCTGTCGCGGGGCTTCGCCGTCAAGACCGGCGAGCGGATCGACCCGAACGACGAGATCGTCGCGCTCGGGATGTCGAACCTCGCAGCCGGCGCGTTTCAGGGCTTTCCGGTGAGCGCGAGCACGAGTCGCACGACGATCGGGCTGGCGAGCGGGGCGAAGAGCCAGTTGGTCGGCGTCATCAGCGCCGTGCTCGTGCTGCTGCTGCTGATCTTCGGGAGCGCGCTCGTCGAGTTCCTTCCCTCGACCGCGCTGGCGGCGATCGTGATCGCCGCGGCGATCAAGCTGTTCGACGTCGGCCAGCTCAGGTGGTTGGCAGCGGTTCGCCGGAGCGAGTTCGCCTTGGCGGTCGCCGCGATGATCGCCGTCGTCGGCCTCGGTGTGCTCAACGGGCTCGCGGTCGCGGTGGTGTTGTCGCTCGCGAACTTCATCCGGCAGGTCTGGCGACCCTACGACGCGGTCCTCGGGCGGGTGACACAGCGCAAGGGGTATCACGACGTCGGCCGTCATCCCGACGCGCGGCAAGTGCCCGGTCTGGTCATCTTCCGCTTCGATGCGCCGCTGTTCTTCGCCAACGCCGACCACTTCGAGCGGCGGATGCGCGCGATCATCCGGACGGCGGACGGTCCGGTGCGGCGCGTCGTGATCGCGGCAGAGCCGATCACCGACATCGACACGAGCGCCGCGGTGATGCTCGAAGCGCTGGTCTCCGAATTGAGTGGGCGGGGGGTCGAACTGGCCTTCGCCGAGTTGAAGGGCCCGGTCAAGGACCGCCTCGTTCGCTACGGGCTCTATGCCGAGATCGGGCCCGATCGTTTCCATCCGACGATCGGTTCTGCGGTGAGGAACTTCATCGACGACTACGACGTCGACTGGGTCAACTGGGACGATCGGGTGTGACCGCAGGAATCTGCTGCGTGATGCAGTGGATGCCGCCGCCGCCGAACGCGAGCACCGCCCCGACATCGAGGCCGAGCACGGCGCGGCCCGGGTACTGCTCGCCGATCAGCGCCAGCATCTCGGCGTCGGCGTCATGGCCGCAGGTCGGAACAGCGACGAACCCGTTGCCGATGTAGTAGTTGAGGTACGGCACGGCGATGCGTCTGCCACCGATCTCCGCGAACGGCAGCACCGGGACGACGACGGCGTCGAGGGCGTGGTCGCCGGCGTTGGTCGTCTCGGCGACGGCGCGTGCGTTGATCGCGAGGCGGGTCGAGTCGGGTTCGTCCGGATCGGCACACCCCTGGAGCACGAGGCGTGACGGGCCCGCGAACGCCGCGACGTTGTCGACGTGGCCGTCGGTGTCGGCGTCGAACGCGAGGCCGTACGGCAACCAGATCAAGCGTTCGGCGCCGAACTCGGTCAACACGGTCCGCTCGATCTGCGCCTGTGACAGCGACGGGTTCCGGTTGGGGTGCAGCAGGCACTGCGCAGTGGTCGCGAGCGTCCCGGCACCGTTGCCCGTGACCGAGCCGCCTTCCAGCACCATGTCGACACTCCTGACGGCGTGCCCCGACAACGTCGCGAACCTGCGGGCGGCGGCGGCATCGTCCTCGTACGGCTGGACCTTCTCACCCCATGCGTTGAACTCCCAGTCGATCGCCACGCGCCGGCCGTCGTCGTCGAACACGTAGATCGGGCCGCTGTCGCGGAACCACGAGTCGTCAATCGGGAACTCGACGATTTCGACGCCGCCGCCGCAGCGGTGCGCGGCCCGTTCGGCGACGGGCGCAGGTGCGAGCATCGTCACCGGTTCGAAGTCCGCGATCGCTCGGGCAACGGCTGCGTAGGCGTGCTCGGCGAGGTCGAGTTGGTCGGCCCACAGGTCGGTTCGTGCCGGCCAGCACATCACCGTCCGTTCGTGGGGTTCCCACTCGGCGGGAAGCCGGGTCATCGCGGCGTGTGCCCGTCGAGTGTCGTGATCGCACCGTAGAGGTCCGGCCGGCGGTCGCGGAACAGGCCCCATGTGGCTCGCTGCGCGGACAGGGAGGCACGATCGAAGTCGGCGGTGATCACCGCCTCGCCCTCGCGCTCGGCGGTGGCGACGAGCGCGCCGGTCGGGTCGGCGATGAACGACGACCCGTAGAACGTGATCTCCGTCGGTGACCCGACCTCGCGGCCGACGCGGTTGGCAGCGACGACAGGCACGAGGTTGGCGCCGGCGTGGCCCTGCATCACCCGCCGCCAGTGGCCGCTCGAGTCCCACTGCGGGTCGGGTGGCTCGGAGCCGATCGCCGTCGGGTAGAGCAGTACCTCTGCGCCCTGCAGGGCCATCGCTCGGGCCGCTTCGGGGAACCACTGGTCCCAGCAGATGCCGACCCCGATCGTGCCGTGCGCGGTCTTCCACACGGTGAAGCCGGTGTCGCCGGGAGAGAAGTAGTACTTCTCGTTGTAGCCCGGGCCGTCGGGGATGTGGCTCTTGCGGTAGCAGCCGAGCTCGGCGCCGTCGGCGTCGATGACGACGACCGAGTTGAAGCGGGCCTGGCCGGCCAGTTCGTAGACGCTGATCGGCAGGACGACGCCGAGCTCCGCGGCGAGAGCGGAGAAGTGCGCCAACGTCGGGTGGCCCGTCAGCGGCCGGGCCCTGCCGAGAAGGTGCGGCAGTTGGTCCTTGCAGAAGTACGGACCCTCGAACAGCTCCGGGAGCAGGATGATCTGCGCGCCCTCGCGGGCGGCTGCCCGCACCAGCCGATCCGCGGTCGCGACGTTGGACTCGGTGTCGTCGCCCATTGCCATCTGCACGGCCGCGAGGCGAACCTGGGTCACCGCGCCAACCTACTGATCCGGCGAAGGTCAGCCGCGCACGGCACGTGCGAGCCACGCCGCAGGCCGGGACTCGTGGCCCGTTCGCCGCTCGACCCGGTCGGCGTGCGCCAGCAGTGTGCCGACGCCGCGGACGCCGAGCCATCGCAGCGGCTCCGGTTCCCACCGCCGCGAACGCAGCCCGACCCAGGGAAGCCGCGTGCGGTCGGTGTCGTTGCCGACGATCAGGTCGGCCAACGTACGCCCGGCCAGATTGGATGCGGCGACGCCCTCGCCGACGTACCCGCCGGCCCATCCCTGCCCGGTCGAGCGGTCGTAGTCGACGGCAGGCATCCAGTTCCGCGGCACGCCGAGCACGCCGCCCCAACGGTGGGTGATCTGCGCGTCGGCGAGCACGGGGAACAACTCGCGCAGCGTCGTCGCGATCTGCTCGTGCGACCGTTCACGACGTTCGAGCCGTTCGTCGATGCGCGAACCGAATGCATACGGCACCGCTCGCCCACCGAATGCGATGCGGTCGTCGTCGGTCCGCTGGCCGTAGATCACCATGTAGCGCTCGTCGGCGAACGTCGGCCGCCCGGCGAGGCCGATCTCGTCGAACACGTGTGGTTCCAGCGGCTCGGTGGCGATCATCAGCGAGTACACCGGGATCAGCGCCCGCCGCAGGCCCAGCAGGTCGCGGGTGTACGCCTCGGTCGCCCTGATGACCACATCCGCGGTGACGATCCCGCCGGCGGCTGTGACCCGGTGGTCGTCGATCGCAACGACCGGCGTCTGCTCGTGGATCGTCACCCCGCGCCCCTCGACGGCATCGGCGAGGCCACGGACGAGTCGAGCAGGGTCCAGCGCCGCGGTCGCGGCGAAGTACGCGCCGAGGTGTACGTCGGTCGCGTTGGCCAGTCGACGGGCCTCGTCGGCCGCGAGCAACCGCAACTCGTCCTCGGTGACGCCGAGCGCGTGCTCGCGCGCGACGACGTCGCGCAGCCGCCGCGCCTGCGCCGGGTTGCGGGCGAGGCGGATCGTGCCGCCCTTTGCGTATCCGCATTCGATCCGGGCCGCGCTCGTGACCCGACCGATCTCGTCGACGGCGTCACCCACGGCCCGCAACTGCCGCAACGCGGCGTCGAGCGATGCGTGCCGGGCGTACTTCTCCAACCCGCCGGCGAGCTCGCCGATCGCCCAGCCGCCGTTGCGGCCCGACGCGCCGAAGCCGCAGATCGTCCGCTCGAGGACGCGGATCCGGATCGTCGGGTCGAGCTGGTTGAGGTAGTACGCGGTCCACAATCCGGTGAATCCGCCGCCGACGATCGCGACATCGGCCTGGACGTCGGCGTCGAGCGGCGGGCGCGGGTCGAGCGGACCGGGGTGCCGGTCGAACCACAGCGATGTGCGGCGGAGGTCGGTCATCGGCAACAGACTACGAACGGCGGGCGCGCGTGTTTCGCAAACCGTTCGCGGCGGCGCGGACGACCGACGACCGGCGTCGTGTTGGGTTGAGACATGCGACGTCTCGCCGTTCTCGGGCTCGGTGCAATCGTGCTCGCCGCGTGCGGGTCGACGGCGGCACCGTCGGCGGAACCGGCCCCGATGTCCGGATCCGTGCCGGCGGGCACCGGCCCGGTCGTCGTCGAGACGACGAACGCCGAACCGAGTCCGCGCGAGGACGTGCCGTCCGGGCTGCGCACGTTTCGCGAGTCGGTCGACGCGCTCCCGCCGCCGACGATCGACCTGTCCCGGCTCCGTTCCGGTGGTCCGCCGCCGGACGGCATCCCTGCGGTCGACGATCCGGTCTTCTACACCGCCGCGAGCGTCGACTACATGCAGCCGCAGGCGCCGGTGCTGGCGCTCGAGATCAACGGTGACGCGCGGGCGTACCCGCTCGATGTGATGGTGTGGCACGAGATCGTCAACGACACGGTCGGCGGCGTCCCGGTCGCTGTCGGGTACTGCCCGCTGTGCAACTCGGCCACCGTCTTCGATCGCAGGATCGCCGGCCGAGTGCTCGACTTCGGTGTGTCCGGGTTGCTCTACAACTCGAGCCTCGTGATGTACGACCGCCAGACCGAGACGCTGTGGAGTCACTTCGCGGGTGTGCCGCTCTACGGGCTGCTCGGCGAGGAGGAGCTGGTCGACCACCCGGTGACGATCGCCGGGTTCGAGGAATGGCGCACGGCGCATCCGGGTGGGCTCGTGCTCTCACGCCGAACCGGCCACGACCGCAACTACGGCGTCAATCCGTATCCCGGCTACGACGACGTCGACAGCGACCCGTTCTTGTTCGAGGGCGACGTCGACGGCCGGTACACGGCGATGACGCGGGTCGTCGGTGTCGTCCCGAACGGGCGGGCCGACGCCGTCGAGGCGATTGCGATCCCGCTGCTCGAACTGCGCGCCGCCGGGCTGGCGACCGCGCGGCTCGGAGACCGGTCGATCGTCGCCTTCTGGGTGCCCGGCAGCTCGTCGGCTCTCGACACCGCCTCGGTCGCGGCCGGCGCCGACGTCGGTGCGACCGGCGTGTTCGTCCCCGAGATCGACGGGATGCCGCTCACGTTCGCCGTCGTCGACGCGGTGATCACCGACGCCGAGACGGGCTCGACGTGGAACATCTTCGGCGAAGCGATCGCGGGCGAACTGAGCGGGTCGCGACTCGAACAGCTGACCCACATCGACACGTTCTGGTTCGCGTGGACGGCGTTCCACCCGAACTCGGTCGTCGTCAACCCGTGATGGGCTCCGCTCACGCAGGGTCCGGAGACGACTCCAAGTCGCTGGACGCGGGCTCCGGGGACGGCTTGGCGGCCGCGCGGTCCCGTTCAGATTCGGCGATCGCGTCTGCCTCGTCGGCCGGCTGATCGACGTCGGCGACGTCGGCCCGTTCGCGTTCTTCGTTGTCGAGCTGGCGTTGGAGCGAGGGCGAGGCGAGACCGATCACGATGCCGTCGACCGGCACGGCGTCGTTGCGGCAGAGGAACGCCATGCGATCGTCGATGAGGCGCACCATCGGCACGAACACGTCGTCGTCGACCGCGATCTGGATCGTCGCGTCGACGTGCGCGCTGCGTACCTTCCACCCCTGTCGCGCCCGTTCGTCGAGCGTCGAGTAGGTGAGTCCGTTGATCCCGATCTGGCGCCCGAGGTACTCGGCAGGAACGCCGGCTTCACCGGAGCGGCGCTTGGTGGGAGACAGCTGGAACACTTCGCGGCGGCCGAAGACGCGGGCGAAGCGAGCGGTCGCGAGTGCGTTCACCTCGTCGTTCGAGGTGAACGCGAGCAGCCGTCCGATGCCGCGGAGATCGAGGTCGTGGGCGGCGTTCTCGGCGAGCACGCTGAGGCGCCGGGCGGACAGGCCCATCGAGATCGACCGGGTGACGTTGTACGGGTCGGTGTCGACGAGCAAGGTCCGGATGCCGTGTTCCTTGAGCTGCAGCGCGAGCCCCCGCGAGGTCGCGTGTGCGCCGGCGATCAGCACCCCGTCGGCCTGTGCCTCGGCGAGGCCGAGGACGCGCGCGGCCGGCCCCGCGAGGAACCCGTAGACGACGATCGTGCCGATGATCACGAGGAACACGATCGGCACGATCTGATCCGCGTCAGGGATCATCTCCTCTTCCAGCCGGATCGCGAAGATCGCGGAGACCGCCGCGGCGACGATGCCGCGCGGGGCCATCGTCGTCAGGAACAGCCGTTCCCGCCAGCTCAGCGACGTCCGCACGGTCGAGACGAGCACGGTGAGCGGCCGGCCGACGAGGACGAGCACCGCGATGAAGCCGAGCGCGGGCAGGAGGACTTCGCGCAGCGCCTCGGCCTCGATGCGCGCGGCGAGCAGGATGAACAGCGTCGAGATCAGCAACGTCCGCAGGCTCTCGCTGAACTCGAGGACGTGCCGGATCGTCGAGCTGTCACGGCGTGCGAGGTACATGCCGAGAACGGTGACCGTCAGCAGGCCCGACTCCTCCTGGACCTCGTTCGCAGCGACGAACGTGGCGACGACGAACGCGAACGTGACGGGCACCGTGAGCTGGTCGGGGATCAGGAATCGGCGGAGGGCCTCGTCGAGCACGAAGGCCGCTGCGATCCCGATGCCGGCGCCCGCCAGCAGCGTCAGGCCCATGATCCCGGCGACCTTCAGAATCGCCTCGTTGGCGTCTTCGAGCAGCACGATCTCGAATGCGAGCAGGGCCGCCGTCGCTCCGATCGGGTCGATCAGTACACCCTCCGCGCGCAGGATCGGCCCGGTGGTCCCCGACGGCCGCACGAATCGCAGTAGCGGGCCGACGACGGTCGGGCCGGTGACCACCAGGACTGCGCCGAGCACGATCGCCGACTGGTTCGAGATGCCGATGATCTCGCGAGATGCGTACCACCCGACGAGGAACGTGACCACTGCGCCGACCGAGATCAGTCGTCGGACGACGGTTCCGGTGTTGCGCAGCTCCCGGGGCGGCAGGTCGAGGCCACCCTCGAACAGGATCAACGCAACCGACAGCGACACGAGGGGGAACAACGTGCCACCCAGCAGTTGGTCCGGATCGATCACGCCGGTGACCGGGCCGAGTAGCAGTCCGGCGAGCAGCAGCGCCACGATCGACGGCACCTGGGTTCGCCATGCGAGCCACTGGGCGGCCATGCCCGCGCCGACGATCAGCGCGAGTGTCGGACCGATGGTCGACTCGCCTGCGGCAAGAAGCGCGGCGCTCATGCGTCAGTCCTCTCGACCATCTCGCCAGATGGTAGCGCCCGAGCGTTCGTTGGTCGCTGCGATGGCGAAACTGGTGGCTCACGTGCGGCGAACCACCTTCGACGGTCGCGCGACTACGTTCGCGAGCGTGTCCGTACGCATCGAACGAATCACGTTTCCGGGAAGCAAGGGTGACGAGTTGGCGGCAAGGCTCGACCTGCCACCGGGCCCGCCGAGAGCGCTCGCCCTGTTCGCCCACTGCTTCACGTGCGGCAAGGACATCAAGGCCGCTTCGCGCATCGCGACGGCGCTGACCGAAACCGGTTTCGGCGTCCTGCGCTTCGATTTCACGGGCCTCGGCAAGAGCGACGGCGAGTTCGCCAACACGAACTTCACGTCGAACACCGAGGACGTGCTGGCGGCCGCCGATTGGTTGCGCACGGCGCACTCGGCGCCGCAGTTGCTGATCGGGCACTCCCTCGGCGGCGCCGCGGTCCTGGCGATCGCCGGGGACATCCCCGAAGTCCGCGCCGTCGCCACGATCGGCGCGCCCGCTGATCCGCAACACGTGACGGGCGTGTTCTCGTCGTCGATCGACGAGATCGAGCGGTCCGGCGAGGCGGCCGTGCAACTCGCCGGGCGATCGTTCACGATCACCCGCCAGTTCCTCGACGAC